>CAUZJR010000032.1:0-19903 GCA_963580005.1 Planctomycetota bacterium | reverse complement strand
CTCTTCAAAGAGAACCCCCGGACTGCCGGCAGTGCCCGGATCAGAGCCTCCAGCGGTCGGGGCGTCCCCCTCGCCGTCGCAACCCGACACCGCCAGTACGACGGCGCAGCACAGGCAGCAGGCGATACGATCGACGGGTCTCATCCCCGCAGTCTAGCACCCTCTACGTGGTGCGAACCAATTCTTACGAATTCGGCGAGGCCTCTGCCTCCAGGTCGTCGAAGTGGCTGCCGCATTCCTGCAGGTGGTCCATGATCGCACCGAAGTCTCCGCCATGAGCCAGCAGCCGTGCTCCCTGGTCGAACAGGGGACCCATCAACTCGGTCGCCGCCGGACGACCCCAGGCCTTGCCCGCCGCCGCCGCCGCCGCCGCCACACGCTCGGTTGCACTCTCGACGGTCATCTCCGTCGTCTCGTCCAACGCCAATCGCATCCCCAGGTCACCGGGACCGATGAACAAACCGTCCACACCCTCCAACGCCGCAATCTCCTCGACGTTCTCAACCGCCTCACGCGTCTCGATCTGGACCACCAGCACCGTCTGCTCATTCGCCTCCTGGACGTACTCGAGATGCTCGGGCAACGAAAAATCGCAGTCGAGCCCGGCCGCGTCGATGCCCCGGTTGCCGATCGGAGGAAACTTCACCGACTCGACCAACTCGCGAGCCTTCTCGACGGTCGAGACATGAGGCACCATCAAGCCGGTGGCTCCATCTTCCAGAAACCGGTACAGCCGGGTCTTCTCGGTCGTGGGAACCCTCAGCAGGCAGTCGATGTCGTAGAGCCGAAACAGGGGCAGGATCGCCTGGATTTCGCGGTCGCTCCAGCAACGGTGCTCGAAGTCGAGCCAGATGCAATCGAAGCCGAATTCGGCGGCGTGGCGGACGAAGGCGGGCACGAAATGGCCCAGGCAACAGATCCTCACCGCTTCGTCGTTGGCCAGTCGAGCCAGTGTGCGGCTGCGTCGCATGTGTGTCCTCGTGGGGAACCAGGGGAGGCGTAGGATGATCGGTCGCCAGACGCTAGCGGCTGACCTCCGCACATGCAAACCCGCCCGGCGACCTTCGGCCGGAGAACCCGTTGCATGAGTGCGGTTTTTGTGTCATCGTGGAGGCAGAAGAGGTTGTGAGTGGATTGAGACGGGCCGAATGTCTTGCATTTCGGAACCGCCGACCAGGGGATCGATGAGATGAGTTTCAAGCGAAGACGCTCCTCGTCGCTGATGTTCTCGGTCATCGTTCACGCGGTCGTGGTGCTGGTCCTGGCCGTGCTGACCCGGCCACAGGTGCTGGGCGAAACGCAGGCGATCCTCGAGACCTTCATGGAGCCCGAGGAGCGGGATCGCGAGGAATTCGAGAAAGAGCTCGACGATTCCCAGGAGATCGCCGAGACGATGAACTTCACCGCCGGCAGTATCCAGTCGACGGTCGTCGGAGGCTCGAACGCACCGCTGGCTCAACAGACCAAGGTCGAACTCGAACAGGTCCTCAAAAAACCCGATATCGAGATCAAGCTGGCCGACACCAACCTGCCCGGCCTGGAACGACTGGGCACCGACCTGGGCGAGGCCGAAGTCACCGGCGAAGTCGGGGCACTGGTCGAGGGCTATGGAGCGGCACTGGATCGGCTGACCCAGGAACTGCTGAGGTTGATGCGGACCGAGCGGGTGCTGGCGGTCTGGATGTTTGATGAATCCGGCAGCATGAAGGATGACCAGGAAGAGCTGAAGGGCCGGCTGCACCGAGTCTACGAAGAACTGAAGCTGGTCAAGGAGGACGCCGCCAAGCTCAACGGACGCAAGACCACCCGGTCCAAGAAGGGTGACGACGTACTGCTGACGGCCGTGACCAGCTTCGGGGCCGCCTTCCACGTCCACACCCCCAAACCGACCTCCGATACCCGCCTGATCATGCAGGCGATCGACCGCATCCCGATTGATCGTTCCGGCAAAGAGAACATGTGCACGGCGATCCAGGCCGCGATGAAGAAGTACGGCAAGATGGCCCGCGGCCGCAAAGTGTGCGTCATCGTCGTCAGCGACGAGTCGGGCGACGACGGAGACCCCTACCTCCCGCCCGGAGCCGACCAGATCGAAAACGCCCTCACCGTGCTCAAGAACCACCGCAGCCCGATCTACATCCTCGGACGCGAATCGGTCTTCGGCAACTTCTATGCCTACGTCAAGTGGCGACATCCGCAGACCGGTTACGTTCACAAGCTGCCGATCCGACGGGGCCCCGAAGCACCCTCGGCCGAACAACTGCTGTATGACGGCTTCCGACGACGGTTTGATTCGCACATGAGCGGGTTTGGACCCTACGAACAGGTGCGGCTCGCTCGAGATTCCGGAGGCATCTTCTTCCAGTTGCCGCACGAAGAAGAAAACCTCAACGACTTCAAGAAGAAACAATTCGCCGCGTTGACGATGCGCGAGTACCTGCCAAATCTCGGGTCGCGGCGGGTCTATATCTCGAACGTCTCCAAGAGCAAGTTCCGGGTGGCGATTCGTACAGCCATCGCATTGCTCAATCCGCTCAACCCACAAAACCAGGGTCTCGAGATCCCCGAGATCGAACACTTCCCGGTCGACCCGCTGCAGTCGACCACCCAGGTACTCACCCGACTGCAACAGATCTCCAAGGTCCTGCAGGTGATGGCCATCGCCCACCAGAGACTCGCCGCCGTCCAGTCACTCCGCGACTCCGAATCGTCGTTGAGGTGGCGGGCCAACTACGACCTGATGAGTGCGCAGTTGATGGCCTACCGTGTGCGGCTGTTCGAGTACGGCATCGCCCTGGGCCAGTTCGGCAAGAACATGCCCCGCCTGATCCCACCCAAGAGTCCGCCACACAACCGCTGGGAAATCCGCCACGGGTCCGACAAGCTGCTGATGCCCGACTCGCAGCAGGAAAAAGCACTCGGGGTCACCGCCGAGCAGTTGCGGAGCTACCACCGCGAGGCGCTGCAGCAGTTGGCCTCGGTCCGCGAGGCCCACGAGGGTACCCCGTGGGCGATGAAGGCCGAGTGGGAAGAGGGACGGAGATTCGGAGCGACGTTCAAAAGCTGGCGGTACGACCCGCCCAAGCCTCGGCCGAACAACAAGCCCCAACCCAAGCCGATTCCCCCGCCCAAACTCTGACCCCGGCCCCCGCGGTCACGCTCACGCCACCACCGGCAACACGTAGGGTCCCTTGGGAATTACCGCGATCCGAGCATCGGGTCCGTAGTCCTCAAGCGCCCCGGCCACCGCGTCTTCGACCGACTCGGCCGCCTCGACGAACAGCTCGCCGAGCCGCTTGGCCGACAGACCGTCGCTGACAAACGTCACCTTCGCCTTCCGCAACACCTTGGCCAGCTCTTCGAGCTGCCACTGGTCCATCACGAAGTAGTCCTTGCCCAGGATCCGTTCCATGAAGACGTCCAGGCTCGAGTTCTCCTCGAAGAGACTCTCGAACTCCGGGCTGCCCACCCCTTCGGACAGTCCCGCCGCGATGATAATCCGGCCACCCTGCTTGACGATTGGCAGTGCACCGGTCAGGCCCTTGACGGCCTGGTAGAAGGTCGTATCGAGCGGATAGCCGGCCGAGCTGGTCACCACCACGTCGCAGGCCTCCTCGACCTCGGCGGTGACCACCCCGCGGATCAATTCCACCCCCTCCTGGAACGCTCCGATCATGTCCCCGGCCACCACGCCGGTCACCCGTCGCTGTTCGTCGAGCGTCACGTTGACGATGAAGTCGCAGCCGGACATCAGCCCGATCTCGGTGTTCTCCTCGTGCACCGGGTTCCCCTCCAGGATCCCGCAATCGGCCTTGGGGTGCTCGATGAAATCCGGCCCGTGCCAGACCTTGACCGTCTCCAACGCCGCCAGTCCCGGGCAGATCAACTTGCGGCCGCCCGAGAAACCGGCCATCAAGTGCGGCTCGATCAGACCGGTGGTGATCTTCAGGTCGGCCTCGATATATCGACTGTCGATCCAGACGG
Source organism: Planctomycetota bacterium (assembly GCA_963580005.1). Lineage (GTDB taxonomy): Bacteria > Planctomycetota > Planctomycetia > Planctomycetales > Planctomycetaceae > UBA8437. The sequence goes on along the minus strand of CAUZJR010000032.1, from coordinate 15,919 downwards.
GGACCCCTCGAGTCGACTCGCCCAGGTAGGTGTGCTCGTCGCGAATCGTCCCGTGGTGGTTCTCGACCCGGTAGTTCCCAGCAATCTGCTCGCCCACCAACTCGACCAGCTCCTGGCCCTCGTTGGGTCGATGCATCCCGGTGGCGATCAGGATCAGGATCTCCTCACGTGCAATCCCCGCCGCCTCGAGGGTCGGCAACAGGCATTCGAGGATCACCTGGTTGGGGACCGGGCGGGTGATGTCGCAGATGGCGATGCAGGCGGAGGTCCGACCCTGTGCCAATTCGGACAACGCAGAGCAGCCGGTGGGCCGGGCGACCTTTTCGGCCACCGCGGCCACCGGGTCGGCCAGCGGAGCCAGCGGCTTTATCGACAACGGACCGACGATGTTCGCATCGGGCAATTCGACTTCCAGGCCAGTTTTTCCGTAATCGAGAGTGACTCGCATGCTCGGGTGTCTCGGCGTGATTGAGATTCGCTGGAGGTTCTAGGATAGCGGAATGAAACGAGAGAATTCACTGCCGGGGTCAGACGCCGGTCACTAGCGATCCAACGTCAGCACCAGGCGTCGGCCGCTGGCTCGATCGCGGTGCTCGACCAGGTAGATCCCCTGCCAGGTGCCCAGGGCCAACCGTCCCTGGGAGACGGGGATCGACAGCGAGCAGCCCAACAGCGAGTTCTTGACATGAGCCGGCATGTCATCGGGACCCTCCAGCGTGTGCCGGTACGGGAAGTCCTCAGGGGCGATCGCGTTGAGTGACGCCTCGAGATCAGCGGGCACGTCGGGGTCGGCGTTTTCGTTGATCGAGAGTGATGCGGAGGTGTGCTGGATGAAGACGTGCAATACGCCGCAGTCGGTCTCGGCCAATTCGGGCATCGCCCCCACCACCTCGCCGGTCACCAGGTGCCAGCCTCGCGACATCGGTGCCAGTTCCAGGCTGCGTTGCGAGAAGCTCATCGGTCGAGTGTCCCGGTCTGCCCGCGCCATCGCAGGTAGTGATCGGCCAGCACGATGGCCACCATCGCCTCGGCCATCGGCACGAACCTCGGCAACAAGCACGGATCGTGTCGGCCTCGAGTCTGGATGGTCGTCTGCTGGCCGTCGGAGGTGACGGTTTGCTGTTCCCTGGGCAGGCTGCTGGTCGGCTTGACCGCCGCTCTGAGCACAATCGGCTGACCGGTGGTGATACCACCCAGCATCCCGCCGTGGCGGTTGCTGCTGGTGGTGATCGCCCCGGTCGTCGGATCGGTCGTGAACAGGTCGTTGTGCTCACTGCCGCGCATCGTGGCACATCCGAAGCCGACGCCGTACTCGACCCCCAGCACCGCCGGCAGGCTCAGCAACGCCTTGCCCAGGTCCGCCTTGATCTTGTCGAAGACCGGCTCACCCAGTCCCGCCGGCACACCCGTCGCGACCACCTCGGCCACCCCCCCCACCGAATCGCCCTGCTTGCGGACCGATTCGATCAGCGAGACCATCCGCCCGGCCGCCTCGTGGTCCGGACACCGCACCAGGTTCGGCTCGCCGTCGGCAAGAGTCTCGACCGAGTCCGGATCGACCGCCGCCGGATCAGAAATCTCGGCGTGAATCTCTCCGACCTGAACCACGTACCCGCACACTGCACCGCCGAAGGCTTCTCTGAGAAGTGTCTTGGCCACCACGCCGGCGGCGACCCGGACCGAGGTCTCCCGGGCACTCGATCGCCCGCCGCCCCGGTAGTCGCGGACTCCGTACTTGGCGTCGAAACTGTAGTCGGCGTGGCCGGGCCGGTACTTGTCCTTGATGTCGCTGTAGTCGCGGCTGCGCTGATCGGTGCTGCGGATCAGGATCGCCAGGCTGGTGCCGGTGGTGCGGCCTTCGAAGACGCCCGAGAGAATCTCGGGTTCGTCGGCTTCGCTGCGCTGCGACACGATGTGACTCTGCCCCGGTCGCCGCCGTGCCAGGTCGGCGCGCAGGTCGGCCACCTCAAGCGGCAACCCCGGCGGGACCCCGTCGATGATCACGACGTTGCCCGGCCCGTGGCTCTCGCCCGCGGTCGTTACGCGGAATGCCTGCCCAAACGAGTTTCCGGCCATGGGCCGATTGTAATCAACGCCCCCACGCACCGGGCAACAGACGGTGGCCTACGTCCCGGCACGCCCCGATCCGGGCAACCGAAGCTGCAACAACCGGTACAACCCGTCCAGCCGCCTCAGCTCCTGGGCCTGCTCCTTGCGATCCAGCCCGCCGCGGTAGGCCTCCAGAGGCGACCAACTCTTCTTCGCCGCACTCGATCGCAATACCGCCAGCAACGGATCGTCATCGGCCTCGATCAAGCCAACCAGCCTCAACACCACCTTGCGGCGATCGACCGGCTTCAGACCACTCAATAACGCCGCGGCTCCTTCGCGAGTCTCCAGGCTGCGACACGACATCGGGTACCCCGTCGGAAACGCCTCGCCGGAATCGAACCGCCACACCACCTCGCCACCGCCCCGGATCGTGCCGTTGGTCTCAACCACCTCGCCGGGCAACTTCAGCGATACGTCGAAATGCCGGATGGTGCCGAAGATCGCCACCGGATACGGGATGCGGTAGACGCCCCAGATCCGAGTGGTCAGGCGGTCACGGTGAGCCTGGTACGCTTCCTCGGACTTGAACCGCCGCTTGATCACCCCCTGCCACGCCTCTTCCAGAGGTGTCTTCTTCGCCACCTCATCCCCTTCATCGAGATCCTCATCGGCCGGCTGCTGCGGAGTAACAATCTCCAGCCAGACCAGGATCTCCTCGATCGCCTCCTCCGACAACGGCTTGTCCGCATGGTCCCGGACATGCTGCTTCAACAGCTTGCGAGCGAACGGGATCACGAACTGCTCGTCAGAGTTCTTGGGAAACTTCTTCAGCAACCCTCCACGTGCATCGGCGAACTTCAGGCCGTAACGATCCAACAGCACGATCACTCGAATCTGGATCTCCTCTTCGCTGGGCCGGCGTCTCGCGATCGACAGCTGCAGGTCGTAGTCGAGCAGATCGGCGACGAATGCCGTTGCGGTGGTACGAGCCCACTTCTCGAGCGGTCCGAACCGGTACCTCTTCTTGAAGCGACGTTCGAGAGTGGCGATGGCCAGGTCGATACTCAGCTTGACCAGTTCATCGCGAGCGTGTCGGCGGTCGTCGAGCTGGACGACGTCGGTCAGAGTCTCGAGCCAGACGTGCTCGACGACCAGTCCCAGGTCGCGGCGGCGGTATTTGCGAACGAGCCGCCCCTGCCGATCGAGCCCCTCGGCGGGCAGTACGAAGTGGTCGGGGATCTCAGCGACGTTGGCAAACCGGCCCCAGCCGGCGAAGTGCTCCTCGAGCGGCCCGTTGGCCTCTTTGGGCTTGCCGTCGTCAACGACCAGCGGCTTCATCTGCCGAATTGCCGTCTCGTGAGTCGGCTTGCCGACCGCGCGGGTCTGCTTCCAGCCGGCGTGTTTCGAGATGGCATCGGGGAGACCCGAGGCGGGTTGGCAGATGGCTCGACCGATCGCCCCGTCGCTGCCGATTCGCGTCTCGATCTTGTACGACTCGGACGTGCACCCGGCGGTGACGGTGACGGCCACGAGCAAGGCGGTGATGTTTCGGCGGGCCGAGATCATGACCTGATCGTGGACGACTTGGGTGATGCAAGCAACGGGAATCGGTGCTTGAGGCGTCTGACCCCCGGCAGTCCTTGACGAACACAGACCTCGCCAGAACAATCACTCACCGTCGCTCAACTCCGAATCCCAGGACCTCCCGATGTTCCAGCAACTCCAGGCCGCACCGCCCGATGCCATTCTGGGTCTCAACGAGGCCTTCGCCCGCGACACGACCGACGGCAAGATCAACCTCACCACCGGTGTCTACAAGGACGCCGGCGGAACCACCCCGGTGCTCGAATGCGTCAAGGAGGCCGAGCGTCGGTTGGTCGAGACCGAGACCTCCAAGGGGTACCTGGGCATCGACGGGATGAAGGAGTTCGGCGACGCGACTCGCGGGCTGCTGTTCGGAGCCGACCACGAGATCACCACATCGGGCCGCACCGCGACCATCCAGGCACCCGGGGGAACCGGGGCGTTGAGGGTGGCGGCAGAGTTCCTGGCCGCGGCGTTTCCCGAGGCGAAGATCTGGTGCAGCCGACCCACGTGGCCCAACCACCCCGGCATCTTCTCGGCCGCGGGGCTTGAAGTGGCCGAGTACGACTACTTCGACGCGGCCTCCGGGACACTCGATGCCCAAGCCCTGCTCGACTCGCTGGCCCAGATCCCCGCCGGCGACATCGTCTGCCTGCACGCCTGCTGCCACAACCCGACCGGTGTGGATCCGACGCCCGAGCAATGGCAGGAGGTGAGCCGGGTGATCGCCGATGGAGGACTGCTGCCGCTGGTGGACTTTGCCTACCAGGGCTTCGGCGATGGACTCGAACCCGACTCGGCCGGTCTGCGAGCCCTGGCAGGCCCCGACTGCAAGCTGCTGGTCGCCAGCAGCTTCTCGAAGAACTTCGGACTCTATCGCGAACGGGTCGGAGCACTCTCGGTTGTGACCGGCGACCCCGACACCGCCGCGGTCGTCCTCAGCCGCCTGAAGCAGACCATCCGGGCCAACTACTCGAACCCACCCTCTCACGGGGCCGCCATCGTGACGACGATCCTCGGCGATGACCAGCTGCGAGCCGGTTGGAAAACCGAACTCGCGACCATGCGAGCCCGGATCAACGACACGCGGCAGGCACTGGCCGACGGGCTGGCCGAGGCCGCTGCCGGGCACGACTTCAGCTCGATCACCCGCCAACGCGGCATGTTCAGCTTCTCGGGCCTCGCGCCCGAACAGGTCGATCGGCTCAAGAACGAATTCGGCGTCTACATGGTCCGCAACGGCCGGATCAACGTCGCTGGAGTCACCCCCGACAATGTCGGCCGGCTTTGCGAGTCGATTGCTGCGGTGCTGTAGCAGACCCCCGTTGATTCAGCCCGCCAAAACCCCGACAATGGGAATCTGAGTTTCGGCCCATCCCCTTGCCGTCGATCCGCATGCTTCGCAGCACCCGCAGCCCATCGATCCCACCGACCCCACCGACCCCACCGATCATGTCGGTCCCAGCGGTCCGCCCGGCGGTGATGCTGGTCTGCGCCCTGGCGATGGGGACGGTTGTCGGGGGAGCTCCGAAACGGCCACTGGAGTCGGGCCGGGCCATCGGTCAGCCGGTGCCTTCGTTTTACGTGCGAGCGGTGACCGGTCCCCTCAGAAACAAGTCGGTCTGCTATGTCTGCCGCAACGGATCGCGACCGTGCGTGATGGTGCTGTTCCGCGAGACTCCGCAGACGCTGGGCAAGCTGCTCAAGGCCATCGACAAGGTGGTTGATCAGAACCGTGCCGAGGGTCTCAAGGGGTTCGGCGTGCTGATTTCGCCCGAGCCGGGTCGAGCGATCTCGAGGCTGCAGACGATGGCGTTCAACCAGAAGGTCAGCATTCCGCTGTCGGTGGCCACCGACGTGGTTGGCTCACCCAGTTGCCAGAACTTGCATCCCCGGGCTGAGGTCACAGTGGTGCTGTACCGTCGGCAGAAGGTGGTCGGCCGCTTCGCGTTCCGCACCAGGGAACTCGATGCCGCCGGCACCGGCCGCGTGCTGGCCGGCATCAAGCGGTTGCTGGACGGGTCGTGACCCTGACATGCCAGAAATGACTGACTCGTCCACCACATCGGCTGACCTGGCCCCCGCACCCCGTCGCGCGTCGATGGGAGTGCTGTTCCTGACCGTCTTCGTCGACCTGGTCGGGTTCTCGATCATCTTCCCGCTGTTCCCCGAGATGCTCGATCACTACGTCCAGAGTGACGGAGCCGAGAGCCTGATCGGGAGCCTGGCCGCCTGGCTGGGAGAATTCACCAGCCACCCCGACCCGGACCGCCAGAGGCTCTACACCACAGCGCTCTTCGGCGGGATCCTTGGCTCGATCTACTCGGCCCTGCAGTTCGTCTTCGCCCCGTTCTGGGGCCGGCTCTCGGACCGCACCGGTCGCCGTCCGATCCTGTTGATTTCGATCAGCGGTCTGGCTCTGGCCTACCTGGTGTGGGTCTTCGCCGGCAGCTTCGAATTGTTGCTGCTCTCGCGGGTGGTCGCCGGGATCATGGGCGGCAACATCTCGGTGGCGACCGCGGCGGTGGCCGACATCACCGGTGAGAAGGACCGGGCCAAGGGGATGGGCATGATCGGAGCCGCCTTCGGCCTGGGCTTCATCCTGGGTCCGGCCATCGGCGGCATGCTCTCGGGCATCGATCTCACCGACACCGGCCTCCCCGGCCTCAACCGCTTCTCGGCTCCCGCCCTGGCCGCACTGGGTCTCTCGGTCTGGAACCTGGTCTGGGTCAAGATGCGACTGCCCGAGACGCTGCCGGCCGAGCGACGCGGCACCGGCATCTCTCACGTCCGCTCGTTCAACCCCCTCCGGTTGCTCTCCGGTCACAACCTGCCCGAGGGCGTCTCGGCCACCAACCTGGTGTTCTTCCTGTACCAGACGGCGTTCGCCGGCATGGAATTCACGCTGGTGTTCCTGGCCAAGGAACGGCTCGGCTACCAGCCTCACCAGATGATGTGGATCTTCATCTTCGTCGGCCTGCTGATCGCGTTGGTGCAGGGCGGAGTCGTGCGTCGGCTGGCTCCGAGACTGGGCGAGCGTCGGCTGATCCGCATCGGGTTGGCGATGCTGATTCCTGGCCTGCTGATCGTCGGCTGGGCCCCAACCGAAATTCCGTTCTATGGCGGCCTGGCCTTGTTGGCGATTGGCAGCGCGTTGGTCTCCCCCTGTCTCTCGGCACTGGTCTCGCTCTACACCCCCGCCGACCGGCAGGGCGAGGTGCTGGGCGTGTTCCGCTCGGTGGGCGCGCTCTCGCGAGCCATCGCCCCGGTGATCGCCGGGCTGGTCTTCTGGAAGCTCGGCTCGCAGTGGCCCTACTATGGCAGCGGCCTGGTGATGCTGGCCCCGCTGCTGCTCTCGGGACGCCTGTCGGCACCGCCTGAAGTCTGACCTGCCGCCAGCCTAGCGGTTCACGTACCACCAGCAGATCCAGCACAACGCCGGCAGCAGCACGAACATCAGCACGATGGTCGTCCAGGTACTTCGGCGAGAATCGGGCCAGCGACCCATCGTGTGCTCGATTCCCTAGCCGGTGACGTCGGGGTCGGTCTCGGGAGTCAGCGGATTGGCCGGATCGAACCACTCGTCCTTGAAGGTGATCCGCTTGCGGTGCTTCATGGCCAGGTTGGCCGTCAGGGCCATGATCGCATCGGCCATCGCCACCACGCCTCCACATCGCAGCGTGTTGTCGTTGGGCTGCTCGTTGCGAATGCAGTGACAGAAGTGCTCCATTTCCTCGGTGTACCCCCGGCTGATCTCCGTGCCCAGGGCACTCGAGGCGACCGCCGCGGCCGAACTGGGAGCCAGGCTGGCACTGGCGTCCATCACCGGGCCGCCCTTGCCACCGATCACGTGCAATCGCTGCTCGGGGCCACCGGCTCCCGTCGACGGGCTCCCCTCCTTGTACAGCAACGCCTCCTGCTCCTGCTTGACCACCATCGTCCCCCGACTGCCCAGAAGCGTCTCACCGAAACTCTCGAGACGATTCGTGTTCAGTGACGAGTAGGTCACGATCACCACGTCGTCGGGGTTGTCCTTGGCATGGTAGTCCTTGCCCGGAAACTCGAACGTCACGTACACGTGGTCGTCGATCTCGCGGTCGTCGGACTGCTTGTCGGTGGATCCGACGTTTTTCACTCCGTAGAAGTTCTTGCCGCCGTACCCCTGCACGGCCAGGGGATGCACCTTGCCCAGGAAGATGCTGCAGGCGTCCATCTGGTGACTGCCCAATTCGGCCATCAGGCCGCCGCCGGTCCGGTTGTACAGCCGCCAGTTGACCAGTTCGTTCATCGACTTGTAGTCGTAGCCGGCGATCGTGCCGTCCAGGGCCGCCTGGTCCTCCTTCGGGATCGACTTCCTCCAACTGTCACGGCCGGGGAAGCTGTTGTTGCGATGCCACTGGGCGCGGATGTGACGGATGTCACCCAACAGGCCCTGCTTGACCAGGAAGTTGGCGTTGTCGTACAGCACGCTGTAGTGCCGCTGGTGACCGACTGCCAGGAAGCGGTCGGTCTGGCCTGCCACCTCGATCATCTCCTTGCACTCGCTGATCGAGTGAGCCATCAGCTTTTCGGTCAGCACGTGCTTGCCCGCCTTCATGGCTTCGATCGCGATCGGAGCATGGTGCGAGAGCGGCACGGCGATCACCACGGCTTCGATGCTAGGATCGGCGATCAGCTGCTTGTGATCCTCGTAGACCGTGATCTTGCTGGCCTTGCTGCGGCCGAGTTTCTTGTTGAGACCGGTGCGTCGCGCGTTGCCGTCACCGGTGAAGGCCCGCTGACGGTTGGTCGGACGCAGGTCGGCGATCGCCACGATGTCCATGTAGCCCGCAGGATGCTCGGTCAGCAGCACGCTGCCCTCGTCACCAGTGCCGATGAACCCCACGCGAACCGGGTCGCCCTTCAGAGCCTCGTAGCCGAAATAGATCGACCCCAGCCCGGCCGTCGCACCCGCGGCCCCCTTGATGAAGCTCCGCCGCGAAAGCGCCACGGCGTCCTCAAATGCCGAGTCCCCTCCCCGGGACGACGCCAACGCCTCGTTAAAATTGTCCTTGCCCAGCTGAACCTCTTCAGGTGTCAGTTGCATCTCACGTCCCTCACTCTGGTTCCGACTCGGTGTCGTTGTCCGACTCACCCTCGCTGACTGTTTCCTCGACCCCCTCGCCCTGCTCCGGGTCGCCTCCAGTATCGGTCTCTTCGTGATCCGACTCAATTGCCATCGCAGTTGCCGTCACTGGGTCTGGTTCGGAGGTCCCGGTTTCGCTCTCTCCAGGCAGTTCGTCCTCTTTGGATTTCCTCCGTTTCAGAGGCATCCGCCCGGCCAGCGCATCGAGTCCGAACCATCGTCCGCTGGGCACCGAGGCCAGAGCCAGCAACGCGATCACCTCGATCAGGTTCTTGTTCACCCACAGGCTGTGCTCGGGTCCCGGAGCCGGCGGCACACCCGGCCAGGGTGGCATGGCCAGGTAGAACGAGAACAGCAAGGCCGCCCCGGACACCGCCGCCAAGCGGCTGCACAACCCGGCGATCAGCAACACGCCGATCACCGCCAGGGCCCACATCGTCAACGCGTCGATCTGGTTGATTCGAGTCGCGGGCATCCGCACCGGTCCATGGGCCCGCTGCTGAGGCCTGAGCAGTTTTTCGGCCGCATCGACCAGGTCGCGTTCCAGGGCCTTGATCGGCCCGACCAGGGATGCCCGAAGCTCGGCCGTACTGCCGTGACCGGGCAGGCCCGACTGCACGGCATGCTGCTTCTGAAAATCGGTTTCCGCCTCCGCCAGGCTCGTCTCGTACCGCTTCAACTGTCGGCCATACAGCTCGATCTGCCCCAACCGCGTCTCGAGTCTCTGCTTGGTCTGCCGATCCTTGATCTCCAGGCCCGCCCGTTCGGGGTCACCCAGGAGCGAGGCCCGTATGCGTTCCTTGAAACTCAATCGCGAGTTGCGGGCAAAGACGATCCGGATCGCCTGCTGGTACGTCCGTGCCGCCTCGTTCGCCTCTCGACGATCCTCCGGCGGGTTCTCCTCAACCGTCACCAGTTTCAATGCCGCATCCCGCTCGCGCGGAGTCAGATGCACCGTCCCATCGACGATCAACCGCTTCGTCTTGGCGTTGAAGGTCAGCCGCTTGGCCAATGTGCCACGAAACTCAAGACCCTCGGGCAACGCCGCCAGCTCGGCCCGGAAGTCGCCGGGTCCGTTGATCAACCGGTCGAGTCGAGTGGTCTGGCTCTTGTCGAGCCGGTGCACGGCGACGAATTTTTCGTGCCAGGTGTCCCATCGCCGGCCGACCCATTCGGCGTTCAGCCAGTTCAATTCGTCCGGGTCACCGGTCAGACGGCGGAAGACTCCGCGGAAGGGACCCTGCGAGTTCCTCAGGTAACCGGCCGAGGTCCATGGCCGGGCCGTCTGGCGGCTCTGGAACTTCCAGAGACCCTCGTAGAGGAACTGCCAGCCGATGGCGATCCTCAGCAGCACCAGCAGTGTGACGGTGACCAGGAATGTCGACTTCCGCTTGTACAACGTCTCTCCTCGCCGCGTGTCACCGGGCCGGGGACTGTTCTTCAAAGAACAACACCCCATCGGGAATCCCGCAGACGATCGGTTGAAGCGTCTGGCCCCGGCGAGGTGCTGGGATCAGCAGTGCGCCGACCCCGGGGCGATTATCGCAACAGGCCCTGGCAAATTCGACCCCGCCCGCGAAAAACGCGGTCGAGAGCGCATCGGCTTCGGCGGCCGTTGGGGCCAATACCGTCACGCTCAACATCCCCTCGGCCGGCCACCCCGTCCGCGGGTCCAGGATGTCGCTGAACCGACGTCCTCCGATCCGGTACGACTCGATTCCCGAACCGCTGGTCGACATCGCCTGCTGGCACAACAGCAGCGTCGCCAGGCGTCTTGCCGGAAACAGCGGATTGCGGATCCCCACCGGCCAGCCGGCGTGTTCGGCGTGACCTCCCCGGGCCAACAGGCTGCTGTGGCCACCGTGTAGCAGGAACTGCTCGACACCCGCACCCAGCAATTCCGCACCGATCCGGTCCAGGGCAAACCCCTTGCCGATCCCGCCCAGATTCAACTTCACCCCCGGCCGTCGGTAGCGGATCGATCTCGCTCGGGCATCGATCGCCACGTCCTCAAGCCCGCCCAGCCCACGGACCCGCTGCACTTGCTGGTCGTCGGGTACCTGGCCCGATTCTCGAGCCTCCCGCCACAACTCCACCAGCGGACCGGTGGTCGGATCAAACGCCCCGCCGGTCTCCTCGGCAATCCGACACGCCAGCGACACCACCTCGAAGAGAGTCTCCTCGAGAACCACGTCGTGCTGTGCGGCGGCCGTATTGGCCCGCGACATCGGGCTCTCGGAGCGGTACACGCTCATCACGGCCTCGAGGTCATGGACTCGCTCGAGCACCTCCGAGGCGGCATCAAGCTGCCCGCGTCGTTTTGCGTCCAGGAACACCGCGAAGAAACAGGCCATCGCCCGGGTCTGGATCCGCAGCGTGTCAGCGGCTCGAGGAATCTCGACCTCAGAGGCTCGCTCCTCGGCCTCCCCCGCACTCGCCTCCATCCCGGCCCGGGTCAGAAATTCCCTCCGACTCGGTCCGGGCTCCTCGAGGCCACTCATTCGTTTCCGAATCCGTTGATATAGGGAATCGCCGCGGCGGTCTCGCTGATCGCGTCCCCGTTGGCCAGCAACTGGCTCAGGAAATCCCACTCCCCGGAAACCAGGGCCGTCCGAGCACTCTCGGGCAACTCGGCCGCCGCAACCTGGTCGCCCCAGGCGAGAGTCTGGGCCTCGAGATCGGCGGTGACCTCGATCGTCGGATCGGCCTGGACGTCCGCCACCAGGCTCTCGAGTCGATCTCGCTTTAGCGTCACGGCCGGAATCCCCAGTGCCGTGCAGTTGCCGAAGAAGATCTCGGCGAACGACTCGGCCACGATCGCCTTCAGTCCCCAGCGGATGAGCGCCTGGGGCGCGTGTTCTCGAGACGACCCGCAGCCGAAGTTGCGTCCCCCGACCAGCACTCCTGCCCCGGCGAACCGCTCGTCGTTGAACGGGTGACCGGGGTCCTGCTGCCGATCGTCCTCGAACGCGTGCTCCCCCAGCCCGTCGAAGGTGACACATCTCAGGAAGCGGGCCGGGATGATACGGTCGGTGTCGATATCGTCCATCAGCAGCGGGATCGCGGTGCCGCTGATGCGAGTGACCTGGCTGTTGGACATGGGATCTGTTGTTCCGGGTGCGAGGCTTGAGATCGATTGCTGGTGGTCAGGCTGCGGGCGTTGCCGGAGGGATTCTCGAGTCAGGTGGCCTGTGCGGCCAGGTCTCTTACGTCTGTGACCTGTCCGGTGACCGCCGCCGCGGCGACCATCGCGGGGCTCATCAGCAGGGTTCGCCCGGTCGGGCTGCCCTGTCGTCCCTTGAAGTTGCGGTTACTCGAGGAGGCACACATCTCGCGGCCCTGCAACTTATCGGGGTTCATGGCCAGGCACATCGAGCACCCCGCCGCCCTCCACTGAAACCCGGCTTCGCTGAAGACCCGATCCAGACCCAGGGCCTCGGCCTCCTTGGCGACCTGCTGACTCCCCGGCACCACCAGGGCTCTCACCCCCTCGGCCACGCGTCGTCCGCTGGCGATCGCGGCCGCTTCGCGCAGATCCGACAGCCTCGAATTGGTGCACGAGCCAATGAAGGCCACGTCGATCGCCTGGCCGCGGATCGGCTGGCCCGCCTCCAGGCCCATGAACTGCAACGCCTCCTCGACACCCGCCTGCTCCTCGGCCGAACACTCTGCGGGGGCCGGTAGAGTCTCACCCACGCCGACACTCTGGCCGGGGTTGATCCCCCAGGTCACCGTCGGCTCGATCGCCGCACCGTCGATGCGGACATGATCATCGAACGACGCATCCGGCCCCGACGCCAGGCTCAACCACCACGTCGCCGCACGCTCGAAGTCCGCACCCGAGGGCACAGCCGGGCGGCCGCGGAGGTACTCCAGGGTCGTCGCATCCGGGTTCACGTACCCGCACCGAGCACCCCCCTCGATGCTCATGTTGCACACCGTCATCCGCTCTTCCATGTTCATCGCGTCGAAGACATCACCGGCGTATTCGTAGGCAAAGCCCACACCGCCCTGGACTCCCAATTCGCGGATGATCGCCAGGATCACGTCCTTGGCAAAGACCCCCTCGGACAACGCACCGCTGACCTCGATCCGCCGAACCGACGGACGGTTCATCGCCAGGGTGCCGGTGGCCAGGACCTGGGCGACCTGGCTGGTGCCGATGCCCAGCGCGATCGCCCCGAACGCACCGTGAGTGCTGGTGTGTGAATCTCCGCAAACAAGCGTGATGCCCGGCTGAGTCAGGCCCAGTTCCGGGCCGACCACGTGTACGATCCCCTGGCGGCTGTCGTCCAGGCCGAGCAGCTCGATCCCGAATTCCCGGCAGTTCCGCTCGATCGCCGACATCATCTCCTCGGCCAAACCATCGGCAAAGGGCCGGGCCTGGTCGTCGGTGGGGATGATGTGATCGACTGTTGCCAGCGTCCGCTCGGGGTACTTCACTCCCAGGCCGCGGTCCCGTAGCATCTCGAAGGCCTGGGGACTGGTCACCTCGTGGATCAGGTGCTGGCCGATGAACAGCTGGGTCTGCCCCGAGTGCAACTGGCCCACCGAGTGCTGATCCCAGACGACGTCAAAGAGGTTCTGGGACCCCGAGGGCGATGTGGTAGCTTGATCCATCGGAACCGGTACCCGTTGCTGGAGTTCGGTGTCAATTCCACGGTGCAGAACGCGTGATTGTAGCAGACGTCTGTAGAGCGTGTGAGCCGTCCGAGGCGTTGTCATGATCCGGGGTGTGCCTTAGAATTCCCGGTTCGGCACCTTAGGTGGGGCCCGGTCGAGCCGGTGGTGGTTCGCCGATGCTCTTGCCGGTGATAACCGCTGTCGTCCTATCGAGTTGAGTGCGACGGCGACCCGGTTGGTTTTCTTTCACTCAGTCAGCCCGACGTCCATGTTCGAAGGCATCACAGACGGCCTGAAGGGCGCGCTGTCGTTCATCGAACGATCGCGGTTGACCGAGGCGAACATCCGCGAGGGCCTGGGGCAGGTCCGGCAATCGCTGCTCGAGGCCGACGTCAACTTCGACGTGGCCAACGCGTTCGTCGAACGGGTCACCGAGCAGGCCCTCGGCGAACGGGTGCTGAAATCGATCCGGCCCAGCGAGCAGATCGTGGGGATCGTGCACCAGGAGCTGGTCGACTTGATGGGTCCGGTCGACCCGTCGCTGCCGATCCGCCGCGATGGCATCGCCGTGGTCATGCTCTGCGGGCTGCAAGGCAGCGGCAAGACCACCACCTGCGGCAAGCTGGCCAAGCTGCTCAAGGAGCAGGGCCACGAGCCGATGCTGGTGGCCGCCGACCTGCAACGACCCGCCGCGATCGAACAGCTGCAGGTGATCGCAGACCAGATCGATGTTGCCTGCTACACCGAGAGTGCAGACAGCAGCCCGCTGGCAGTTTGCCGCAACGGCCTGAAACAGGCCAAAACCAACCCCGAAATCCGCGTCGTGATCCTCGATACCGCCGGCCGACTGCACGTCGACGACGAGTTGATGAAGGAACTCGAGCAGATCGACCGCACGATTCAACCGCACCAGGTGCTGCTGGTCTGCGATGCGATGACCGGCCAGGACGCCGTCAACAGCGCCAAGGCGTTCAACGACGCACTGGAAGTCGACGGAGTGATCCTGACCAAGCTCGACGGCGACACCCGAGGCGGAGCCGCGCTGTCGGTCAAGGCCGTCACCGGAGTCCCGATCAAGTACATCGGCGTCGGCGAAGGACTCGATCGACTCGAGGAGTTCCGGCCCGAAGGGATGGCCGACCGGATCCTGGGGATGGGAGACGTCGTCGGACTGGTCAAGCGGGCCCAGGAACAGATCAACGAAGAGGAGGCTCTGGAACAACAGCAGAAGATGCTCGAGGGAAAATTCACCCTCGACGACTTCAGCAAGCAGATGAAGATGATGAAGAAGATGGGGCCGATGAGGGAAATCATGAAAATGATTCCCGGAGTGGGCGGCATGATCGCCGACAACCCCGAGATGGAAGACCCCGAGGCGGACCTGACCCGGATCCAGGGCATGATCAACGCGATGACACCCGACGAACGCTCGAACCCCGACCGGATCGATCGATCGCGACGAAATCGCATCGCCAAGGGCAGCGGCAACGATGCCTCGGATGTCAATAACCTGATCAAGCAGTTCGACGCCATGTCCGGCATGATGCAGCAGATGGCCGGAATGGGGATGAGGGACCGGATGAAGGCCGTCAAGGACATGTCCGACGGGGGTATGCTCGAGGCCGGATCTCAGCTCAAAAGAGAGAAACTCCGCAGCAAACGAGGTCCACTGGACTCCGCTGCCGCCAGGGACCAGAAACGACAGAAACGAAAAAAAGCTCGGAAAGCTCGTCGGAGGAATCGCCGCTAGGGCCTTGGCCTGTCACACTAGACGATCCCCACCGCCGACTCGTACCGGCTCCAGGGACATTCAGGGACAACTGAAGACCACTCAGCCGGGTGCACCCTCAGACAAACGCGTCGCCAGACGCAAACCGACATACCCAGGTACGAATCCCAATACGCCGCCGGGTCCACTCGACCCGGTAGAAGCATCAAACAGGAGAGAGACGCGTGGCCGTTCGAATTCGACTCAAAAGGCTGGGCCGCCGACACCGCCCCTTCTACCGGATCGCCGTGATGGACAGCCGCTCGCCTCGCGACGGCAAGTCGATCGAGGAAGTCGGGCACTACGATCCGATGATCCCCGACAAGTCGCAGCGAGTGACGCTGAACATGGAACGGATCGACTACTGGATGTCGGTCGGAGCCCTGCCCAGCGACAAAGTCGCCGTGCTGATCGACAAGGTGAAAAACAACCGCTTCGGGACCGGCAATGAGCCGCCGCCGCTGACGGCACCCAAGGAACCGCCGCCGCCGCCAGAACCCGTCGCAGAAGAAGCCGCGCCGGTCGACGACGACGCTGAGACCGACCAGAACGCTGCCGCCGACGAAGGGGCCGCCGAAGAAACACCCGCCGAAGATGGTGCCCCGGCTGAAGAAGAAGCCCCAGCTGAAGAAGAAGCCCCGGCTGAAGAAGAAGCTCCGGCTGAAGAAGAAGCTCCGGCTGAAGAAGAAGCTCCGGCTGAAGAAGAAGCTCCGGCTGAAGAAGAAGCTCCGGCTGAAGAAGAAGCTCCGGCTGAAGAAGAAGCTCCG
>CAUZJR010000031.1:0-19947 GCA_963580005.1 Planctomycetota bacterium | reverse complement strand
GCCCCCGTGGCGAAGCCCGCCCCGCAAGCTGCCCCGCCGGCTCCCGGCTGGGTGCCTCGCGGCGGTACCACTCCAGCCTCCACCGTGAGGCTGTACGGTTGCGTGAAGTACAAGGGCACCGACGAGATTCCCCAGGACGCGATCCCGCTGGTGATCCAGGTCCCCGATCCTCGCGAGATTCCCTCACTGATCGACTCGCTGACTCCTCAGTCGATCTTCGGCTGTGCGTATCCGCGTGGCAGTGCGTATCCGCGTGGTTGTCCGTATCCCCGTGGCTACTCGTTGCCAGGTGGCTGTGCCCATCCTCGAGGATGTGCTCGACCGCAGGGGCCTCGGATGGTCAACATCAAGATCTGTGTTCCCCGTTGTGGTCTCGAGTGTTTGAGGGTGGGTCGTCACCGCTTGAGCAGCCGCCGGATCCGCTACACCAGCGGCGACTTCAAGGTCGACATCCGCCTGGGCAAAGACGGCTGGATCAAGGTGAAATACGACAGCTGAGTCTGGGCTTACTCTGCTGAGTGCACAGCACCCTTGAGAACCCTGGCTCTCAGGTCGGCCCAGTCGGCTGAGCCGTCGTTGGGGATGTGTTCGAGATTCACGCCTCGTGGGAAGAACGGAAGTCGGCCGCGGTGCCAGTCTTCCCAGTACTGCTGGCAGTGAGCGTAGTAGGTGGTGGTTCCCGACGGCCATCGTAGCGCGATCACGAGGTCCGGGTGCGGGTAGGGTTTCTCCTTCGGCTCGCAGCGGTACAACTCGATCGCCTCGCGATCCAGTTCGATCCCCAGCCCCGGCCCCTCGGGGACCTGGCAGAGTCCGTTGGAGACTTCCAGCGGAGTCGCCACGCAGTCTCGTTCGAATAACTGGAAGCAGTTGACCGCCGGCCAGCGTGCGTGTTCGAGCACGGCACCGAGGTGCAAGCCGAAGGCGGCGGCGATCTTCGAGCCGACCACCTGCAGAAAAAACGACTTGTTGAACTCGCGGCAGACAGTCGCGTCCTGCCCGATCTTGGTCGCGCCTCCGGTCACCACGAACCCGTCCACCATCTCCTCGCGGATCGCCGTCTCCAGCGATGGCTCCTCGGGGTGGTTCTGAGTGTGCATGGAGATTGGTACGTGAGTGTGTTGCCGGAGGAAGGTGTAGCCGGCCACGTCGTTGTGAGGGATGGGACTCTCGAACATCACCACGTTGTGGAAGGCCTCGAGTTCCTTCAGCAGGCGGGTGCAGTGTGCGGTATCGATGCCGAATCCGTTGAAGTCCATGTCGACTTCGAAGTGTTCCGGCAGGCTGGCACACAGTTCCCGCGTGTTGGCGATCAGGTCCCACCAGGGCCGGCCCTTGGTCTTGAAGGCGGTGTAGCCGCTCTCGGCGGCCAGGCGGGCCTCGCTGATCCAGTCGTCGACCGAGAGATCTATGTCCCACCAGCTGATGTGACAGCGGTCTCGGACCTGCTGACCCAGCAACTGCCACAGCGGGCAGTCGGCAGCCTTGGCGGCGGCGTCCATCAGGGCAATCTGCAGCCCCGCACCCAGCTCGTCGTCCCACATGTTCTCGGCCGGGTGCTTGCCGATGACCTGGGCCCTGGACGAATCGCTGGTCGTCTCGTCGCCCCAGGTGTAGTAGACCATCGTCTCACCGAAGCCGACGACCCCCGAGTCGAGCGTGACCTGGACGATTTCGAAGAGGTTCCAGTGAGGAATCTCGCGAACCATGTGCCGGGCAGGCACCTCGCGGATCGGCAACTCGACCCAGAATGTCTCGATGTCAGTGACGTTGTGTGACATGGGTGTCTCCCCGACTCGTTTCCTGCTCGGTCGTTGCTTGGTTTGCGCTTGGGACAGGCACCTCCGCCCCTGGCGGGGCTCCGGAGCCAGTCCCTGGGCCTGGGGGGTCAGCTTCCGAGCGAGGCCATCCAGAAGGCGACGCCGATGATTCCGAAGCAGACGGCCACCGAGATCACGAAGCCGACAATGTCCTCGGTGGTGGGTTTCTGAAATTCCAGTGAGCTGCCCGGCAGCAGCTTGACTCTCTCGCACGTCGACGGATCGGCGTAGGCGGCCTCGAGCTTCCTGGTGTCCGCTTCGGGGTCGGGATCGACCGGGGTCTTCATCTTGGCGTAGTAGCGATCGAGTGCTTCGTCGGAGTTCCTGGTGGTGAACAGGCTGGCGATGATCATGACCAGGAACGGCATCACGATCTTGGGGATCAGTTCCAGGGCGTTCAGCGACGAGGTCGACTGTTTTGCGAGGTCGATGCCCAGCGGCTTGTAGAACAGCAGGTTCAGCTTCAGGCTGCCCTCGCCCAGGAACTCGGTCCCGGCCGGATACTCTAGAGTCTCGCGGACGGTGAACTCGTCGACCTGTTCACTGGCGACGACCTTCGGCACGGCGAGCTCGTCGCGGGCGACCATCTTGTCCCAGAAGATGCTGCTGGACTTGGACTCGCTGGTCTTGGGCAGCCGGGTCACCCCCGCCTCGATTTCCTGCATCCCGTCGGGCGTCTCGAGCAGGATCGTCGCGGCCGAGATCCTGCGAGGTTTCCACTGGTTGTGATCGTCCAGTTCGCTGCCGGTCAGCCCCGCCGCCGTCGAGTTCCACTCGGCAGTTGCCTCTGCCAGGTTCCGCCTGAGTATCGACTTGGAGACGACTTCTCGACTGATGGTCCGGGTATGAACGGTCTGGGTCATCAGGACCTGGCTGCTGCGCCAGTTGTTGAAGACACGAGGCCCGAAGAAGGGGATCACGAAGAAGAAGATCAGGCAGTAGACGACTGTGATCCAGGCGGCTTTCCCGGTCGCCTTCCTCCAGTACATGCCGATCCAGAACGGAGCGGCGAAGACCAGGGGGAACCAGAATGTGAGCTTGAGTTGTCCGAGCATGTCGTAGATGGTCAGCGAGAAGATGACCGATCCGGCGACGACGATCATTCCGGTCAATCGACCCGCCCACAGGCATTCGCGTTCACTGGCGTTCGGCCGGATGAAGGGCACATAGAGATTGCGGACGATCAGCCCGGCTCCGACAACCATCTGGGCATCGACGCTGCTCATCAATGCCGCCAGCAGGCAGGCCAGCATCAGGCCGCGGAAGCCCGGTCCCAGCAATTGCATCGAGGCATAGCCCCAGGTCAGGTCCGGATCCTTGACCAGCTCGGGCACGTCGGCATAGAGCGTCGCGGCGATCAGGGCCGTCAGGACCCAGCCCAGCGTGCAGAACCGTTTCAGGAAGTTGCCGACCACCAGCCCCACCCGGGCGTTGTACTCGGTCTTGGCCGAGCCGCCTCCGGTGGCGATGAAGTGAGGCTGGACGACGACACCGATCAGGTTGGCCAGCACGATCGCGATCACGTAGTACAGCGAGAACTCGGCGGTGCTCGACCCGATGATCTCGAAGAACGAGTCGGGCAACTGGTCGTGCATCACCTCGAATCCGCTCTTGTCTCCACCGGGATTCAGATCGGGACTCTCGGTGAGCGCACCCAGCCCGATCGGGATCAGCATCACCGAGAGTCCGATGATGCACAGGCCCTGGATCAGGTCGGTGAAGTAGGCCGCGGCCAGCCCGCCGGCGATGCCGTAGACCACCACCACCACGGCGATCAGCGGGATCAGCACGAACTGCAGTTTCAGCTTCTTGCCAAAGACGGTCACTTTCTGAGCGTCCTCGACGGCCACCTCGGCCTCCTCGGGCGTGGCCTCCTCGTGTGCGACCGCCGCCGCGGTCGTCGGAGGCAGGATCATCGGCTCGGCCGTCTTGGCGATGGCCGAGAAGAACATCGAGCCGTAGATCATGAAGAAGAAGACGCCGAAGATGCTGTAGGCCGCCCCCAGCCATCGCGATTCGTATCGCTCGACATACCAGTCCCCCAGGGTCAGGTGCCGCATCCTCCGGTACCAGACCCCGGCGATCCAGTAAAACGGCGTCACGAACAGCCAGAACATGACGCTCCACATGCCGCTCATTCCGCCGGTGAACGTCGTGCGGCCGGTGTTGACCGGATCGCTGGAACCGGTGCCGGCCCCGAATGCGGCAAATGTCTGCAGCAGCTTCCCAAACGACCTCCCGCCCAGGAAGTAGTCCTCCTGCTTGTTGATCCGCGTCGCGCAGTACGCGCCGATGCCGATCATCATCACGAAGTAGCCGCCCAGAACGAGGTAGTCGGCGAGTGTCATTGTGGGGAGTTCCTAGGGGAGGCCGCGGGCGGGGGGGCGAATCGGGAGGGGGCGCTGCCGGGCGTGATGGCAGCAAGGTAACCTCGGCACCGCCGGGTTGCAATCGGGCCGCCGTCACCATTTCCTCTTCCTCGCCGACCCCGAAACGGGTATCTCAGTCGTCGTGAACACCAGCAGCCCCCCCGAAGACCTGCGCGGACTCCCCGTCACCGTGATGGGACTGGGCACCTTCGGAGGGGCCGTCGGGGCCGTCGAGTTCCTCTGCCGACGCGGGGCACAGGTCACCGTCACTGACAGAAGAGACGCCCGGGAGCTGGCCGATTCGATCGGTGAGCTCAAACATCTGGCCGGGCCGCCGATTACCTGGCGGCTGGGTGAGCATCGGGCCGAGGACTTCAGCGGGGCCGGGCTGGTCGTGGCCAATCCGGCGGTGCCGCTGTCGAGTCAGTGGTTGCAGTTGGCCGAGGCAAAGGGGGCACGGGTCACGACCGAGATTGGCCTGTTCTGGGAGCTGTGCCCGGCTCGCACGATCGCCGTCACCGGCAGCAACGGCAAGTCGACCACCACCGCCATGATCCACTCGATCCTGGAAGCCTCGGGACAAACGGCCTGGCTGGGCGGGAACATCGGCGGCAGCCTGCTGGGCTCACTCGAGACGATCGGCTCTGACGACTGGGTCGTGCTCGAACTCAGCAGCTTCCAACTCGAACACCTCGACCGCCAGCAGGCCGCCCCCGACATCGCCGTCGTCACCAATCTCACCCCCAATCACCTCGATCGGCACGGCACTCTCGACGCCTACCGCCATGCCAAGCAGGCGATACTCCGTTGGCAGCCCTCCCATGCGGCCTGCGTGCTCAACGAACTGGATCCCGACGTCTCGGCCTGGCCGGTCGCGGCACGCAGGCTGGGATTCGGAGTCGACCGCGGGGCCGGTGCGGGAGTGTTCCTGCGAGAGGAGGATCATGAGACGGCGGTTGTGCGGATCGGGGAAAACGAGATCGAGGTCCCGCTGGGTCATTGGATCGAAGGCCCCGGTGACCACAACCGGCTCAACGCCGCCGCCGCCACCGCCGCGGCGATCGTGGCCGGTGCCCAGATCGCCGATGTCCGCAGAGGACTGCAGCAGTTCAGAGGGTTGCCGCATCGGCTGCAACTGGTCGCTCGGCGCGGCGGTTTGAGTTTCTACAACGACTCGCTGGCGACGACTCCCGAATCGGTCGAGATGGCACTGGCTTCGTTCGCTTCTCCGGTGGTGCTGTTGGCCGGAGGGTACGACAAGCAGGTGCCGCTGGAGGGTTTGGCCGAGACGATTGCCGGGGGGACTCGTGCGGTCGCCTTGATGGGCCAGACGGCCGAGGAGGTGAACCGCTTGCTGGATGAATTGAGCTTCGGGGGGTTGCGTCGGGTGTGTGGGTCGCTGGAGGAAGCCTTCACCTGGGCGGTTGAGCAGTCCGAGTCCGGCGACAACATCGTGCTCTCACCCGGCTGTGCCAGCTACGACTGGTTCACCAGTTTCCGCGAGCGGGGCGAAGAGTTCACCCGCCTGGCCTCGAACCCGGGACTGGGACTGGCTCCGTAGCCCGTGGCGCAGGTGCCTGTCCCTGAGGTCACAGCGGCACCTTGCCGGTCGCTCCGGGGACCTCGCGCACGTATCGCGGTACCGCGTAGCCGGGCAGCCTCGCAGACAACTCGGCCACCAACCGCCTGCCCACCGCCTCGGGCACTTCGAAGTGCCCCGTGCCGGCCACTCGATCGAGCTGGTGCAGGTAGTAGGGCACCACTCCCAGGTTGGCCAGCCGGGTGCACAGGGCCTGCAGCGTATCGGCGTCGTCATTGATGCCCGCCAGCAACACGGCCTGGTTGAGCACCGTCAGCCCGCTCTGGACCAGTTGCTGCAGGGCGATGGCACAGTCGTCGATGACCTCGGAGGGGTGGTTGGCGTGGACGACCACCACCGGCGTCAGTCGTGTGTCTCGGAGCGACTGGCACAGTGATTGTGTCACCCGTGAGGGCAGCACCACCGGCAGGCGGGTGTGGAGCCTGAGTCTTACGAGGTGCGGGATCGCCTCGAGTCGTGTGATCAGTTGATCGAGTCTCGTGTCGGTGAGCATCAGCGGGTCGCCTCCGCTGAGAATCACTTCCTCGATCGAGTCGTCCCCGGCGAGCACCTCGATCGCCTCGTCCCATTCGTCGAGCCGGCGCGGCTCCTGGGAATAGGGGTAATGCCGCCGAAAGCAGTACCGGCAGTGGATGGCACAACTGCCGGTGGCGATCAGCAGTGCCCGGCCGCTGTACTTCTGGATCAGGCCCGGGGCGCGGCGGGCGTCGAGGTCACCGACGGCGTCGATCGTGTCGTTTGTCGTTTGATACTCGGCGGCAAGCGGCAGCACCTGCTTCAGCAGCGGGTCGTCGATGTCGCCGTGCCGCATCCTCGCCAGAAAACTCTCGGGGACCATCACCGGAAACAAGCTCTCGGCCTGCCGAGCCGAATCCAGGTCCTCGAGATCGAGCCCCAGCCGCCTGAGTAGTGTCTCGGGGTCGCGGATGGCCCGGGCCAGGTCGCTGTGCCAGTCGGGACCGGTGGGGGCATCCGGTGTCGTCTGTAGAACGCGTGCAGGGGGCACGTGGACCTCGGTTCCGTCGTTAATCCGGATGTGCTAGTGTGGATCCTGTTGGCCCGCAGGCGGGCTGGGACAGGAAAAATAGCGGCCGCGGTCGGCTGATTCTTCGCCACCGGACGGCTCAGCATAGCCACTGCAAACGGAATCGACCAATGCCTCAAGTCAGCACCGGTGACTTCCGCAAGGGCATCAAGGTGACGCTCGACGACGAGCCGTACGAGATGATCGAGTGCAACTTCGTGAAACCGGGCAAGGGACAGGCTCTCTACAAGACCAAGCTCCGCAACCTGCTCAAGGGCACGATTCTCGATCGGACCTACAAGAGCGGCGACAGTCTTGAAGGAGCCGATGTTCACCGGGGCGACGGGCAGTACCTCTACCGCGATTCCAGTGGCTACGTGTTCATGGACAACGAGAGTTTCGAGCAGTACACGCTCGAGGCGGCTGTCTGCGGCGACCAGGTGGCCTTCCTGCTCGAAGGAGCCCCCGTCGGGATGCTCTACTGGAACGGACAACTGATCTCGATGACCCCGCCCCAGCACGTGGTGCTCGAGGTGACTCAAACCGAGCCGGCTGCCAAGGGGAACACGGCGACGAATGTTACGAAGCCGGCGACGGTTGAGACCGGTGCCGAGGTGCAGGTGCCGGCGTTCATCAAGGAAGGTGATAAGCTGAAGATCGATGCCGAGGCGGGTACCTACATCGAACGGTTCCGCGACTAGACCAGGGACTGGCTCTCCCGCCCGTGGCGGAGTGCCTGTCCCGATTGGAAACAGCACTGCCCGTCCCCGGAGACTCCCTGATGACGGACAGCCACAACCAACTGCTGTTCATCGAAACAGTCGGCTGCCAGATGAACGTGCTCGACAGCGAACTGGTCGTGGCGGCGCTACGGGACGTGGGGTACGAGCTGACCGATCGGGTCGGTGAGGCGGACACGGTGCTGTTCAACACCTGCAGCGTCCGCGAACATGCCGAGCACAAGATCTACAGCCAGCTGGGACGGCTCAAGTACAGCAAGCGGAACCGACCCGACCAGGTGATCGGCGTCTTCGGCTGCATGGCTCAGAAGGACCAGGAGCTGATCTTCCAGAGAGCTCCTCATGTCGACATCGTGGTCGGCACCGGTCAGTTGGCCGAGATTCCTCGATTGGTTTCCGAGGCACGGCGGGACCGGACCAGGGCCCTGGCCGTCAGCCTCGACCGCCGCGGCGGCAGTCGCCTGGAGGTGGCTTCGAGCTTCGAGAGCTACGACCCGCTGCGGGACCCGACGATGAGGCCCAGCCCCTACCAGGCCTTCGTCAGGATCATGATCGGCTGCGACAAGTTCTGTACCTACTGCGTGGTGCCGACCACGCGAGGTCCCGAGCAAAGCCGCCCGCCGTCGCAGATTGCCAGCGAGGTGCGGATGCTGGCCGGGCAGGGGGTCCAGGAAGTCACCCTGATCGGACAGACCGTCAACAGCTACTCGCACGTCGAGGACGGACGTACCGTGAGACTGGCGGAATTGCTGGAGCTGATTCACGACACCGAGGGGATCAAGCGGATCAAGTTCGTCACCAACTTTCCTCGAGACATGCACACACCGCTGCTCGAAGCCGTCAACGACCTGCCCAAGGTCAGCCGCTACCTGCACGTCCCGGCCCAGTCGGGATCAGACGCGGTGCTCGAGAGGATGAAGCGAGGCTACACGGTTGATGAGTACCGCGAGATGATGGGGCGGATCAACGAGATCGTGCCCGGGTGTGCGGTCTCCAGCGATTTCATCGTCGGGTTCTGCGGCGAGACCGAACAGGAATTCGAGGCGAGCGTGCGGCTGGTCGAGGAGTGCCGATTCAAGAACAGCTTCATCTTCAAGTACAGCCCACGCTCGGGGACCAAGGCCGACGACCGGTTCGACGACGACGTGCCCGAGGCGCAAAAGCGGGAACGCAATGCACGGCTGCTGGAGGTGCAGACGGCGATCTGCGAAGAGGACAACGCGGAATTCATTGGCCGGTCGGTCGAGGTGCTGGTCGAAGGGCCCAGCAAGATGGCACTCAAACAGCTGAAGCAGAAACACCTCACCGCCCCGCACCCGGTGCCCGGTGTCGAACTCTCCGAGACAGAGGATGTCGACATGGTGTCGCTGGAGACGCCACAGAGCGGTGACGCATCCGACCCGGTCGGCGGTCCGATCCAGCTGGTCGGCCGGACCGACTGCGACCGAATCGTGGTCTTTGAAGGTAACCCGCGACTAGCCGGGTCACTGGCATCGATCTCGGTCCAGGACTGCACCTCGACCACCCTGATCGGTCACATTGTCACTCGAGAAATTCAGCACCCCCCAGTCATCGAGCTCCCTGTGGTCTGAACCGCCCAGGAATTGGGGTCAGAGCTTGAATAGTGAATAGTGGCTTGCCCAGTCACCGTGGATTATCTCGATGCGCGGCGATATGGGCTACTTACGCTCTGATCATGGAGAGTGGCAAGGAGGTGGGATGAAATACGGACTGTTCACCGACAACCTGTCGGACATGAAGATCGAGCAGGTGTGCTCGGAAGTGAAGAAGCGGGGGTTTGACGGCCTGGACCTGACTCTGCGGCCCGGTGGTCACGTGTTGCCGAAAGACGCCGAGGTGGGGTTGGCTCATGCGCACCAGGTGGCGATGAAGGAGAAGATCGAGATCCTGATGGCCTCGACTGCGATCACCGGGACCGGCAGCCCCTTCGCCAGGGACATCATCGCCTCGTGTGCTCATTACGGCATCCGTCAAATCAAGCTGGGTTACTGGCGTTACGAGCCATTCGGTTCGCTGCTCAAGCAGATCGACACTGCCCGGCGGAAGCTCGAGGGGCTGATCAAGCTCACCCGGGAGTTCGGCATCCAGCCCTGCGTGCATGTCCACTCGGGACAGATCCTGGCCAACGGAGGCTCGATCCTGTACCTGATCCTCAAGGACTTCGATCCCAGGACCGTCGGAGCCTACGCAGATCCGATGCACATGACCGTCGAAGGTGGGCTGTCGGGATGGGAGATGGGCCTGGACTTGATCGCACCGTGGGTGAGCCTCGTGGGGGTGAAGAACTTTGTCTGGAAGCCGAACGGTCGCGACGAGCACGGCCAGGCCCGCTTTCGCACGGTCTACGTCCCGTTGGCCGACGGCCAGGCGGCTTTGCCGAGATTCGTATCTCGGTTGAAGGAACTGAAGTACGACGGGACGGTGTCATTGCACAGCGAGTACAAGGGCGGCTCGAGTTTCCGGAGCCTCAGCAGCCCCGAGTTGCTCGACCTGTCGGCCGTCGACCTGAAGTACTTCAAGGGCCTTGTGAAGTAGCGCACCCTCAATCGGGGTGACATCTCAGGTGGGCAATGCGTCCGCCAGCATTTCGAGCCGGGCGACATCGAGACCGGCGGCTTCGATCTCGCTGATTGCCGAGCGGATTGCCTTTTCCAGCGATTCGGCTTCGCGATGAAAGTCAATTTGTGAGACTCCGGCAATGGTCGAGATCGTTCCGTCGTCGAACGACTCGTATAGCCGGTCGGCGTCTGCCTCGCCCGGCTCGGATGTCAACACCAGCGTGAATTCGTGCCAACTCATTCCATTCTATGCTTGTTGGAGTGGGCAACCACGACGAACAGTCCGTAGCTTGTCGCCTCCCCGGAGGTGATCAAACCGGTGAGGACACCGATGGTAACGCCTCGTTTCCGGTGATTGAATGCGTGATCCCGTGATCGAGAGTAACTTGTCATTAGGGTCTTGAGTTGGGGAGTTAGGATGTTTGAGTGGTGGCTTGGGTCATGGGGTACTTCTGGCCGTGGCAACCCTCGATGCTGAAGAGAAAGACGTGGCCAAGCGGCTGATCAGTGGCCCGCAGGTGGGTGAGAAGGTCGGCAGCTACCTGGACTTTACCGGTGAGAAATGCGGCGGAGGGGCCGATCGGTACAAGCTGGGCACCAAGCTCAGGTACTACTGAGCCTATCGTGGACTCGTTGTCTTCGTCTTTGCTCGGACGTTCGACGACGACCTGACCGGTCTGGTCAAGGCAATCGACGCGAAAGTGGCTCATCACAACACGGGCTTGAAGACGAACAAGCTCGGAGCCTATTTCAACTTCCTGCAACCATGCCTTCGGCCCCCGCGAGATCAATGCGAAGGCGGTCGAGGCGGTGGCCAGGGACATCGACCGGCTGATGGTGCAGCGGCGGAAAGATATCGAGGCTCGGAAACTGCGTTTCAAGAAGTAGAGCCAACTACCTCAAGATACGCTCAAGAGCCCCGTCCAGTTCCGGGTCGGACCACTCGAACCCGGTCTGCTCGAGCACCGAGGCTCGGACTCGCACACCGCCCAACAGCAGCTCGTCGGCCATCTGCCCGAGCATCAGCCTCGCGACAAACGCCGGCAGCGGGAAAAACGTCGGGCGACGCAACGCTCGGCCCAGTGACCTGGTGAATTCAAGGTTGGTCGACGGGGCCGGGGCCACGGCATTGACCGGCCCGGCAATCGTCTCGGTGTTGATCACATGCCGGATCGAAGCCACCAGGTCCCGCAACGTGATCCAACTCCAGTACTGCCCACCAGACCCCACGCGGCCACCCAGCCCGAGCTTGAAGGGCAACAGCATCTTGGCCAGCGCACCGCCCTGCTTGTCGAGAACCACTCCGACACGGTGATTGACCACGCGGATCCCGGCCTCAACCGCCGCCTCGGCCGCCGCTTCCCACTCGCGGCAAACCTCGCTCAGGAATATCTCACCCGGCTCATCAGATTCCGAAACCCACTCGGATCCCCGATCTCCGTACCAGCCGATCGCCGACGCACTGACCAGGACCCCGGGCCGCTGGGGCAACCCGGCCAACGCTTCGGCGAGTGTGCGTGTGCCGTCGACGCGGCTGTTGAGGATCCGGGCCTTCTGGGCCTCGGTCCAGCGACCTGCCGCAATGCCCTCACCAGCCAGATGCACCACCGCGTCGATATGACCGTGGCCGATCAGTGCCTCGGTGTCGATGGTGCCCTCGGTTGGCGACCAGAGGACCGAGTCGGACTCCGATGCCTGGGACTCGCTGCGGACCAGCCGGATCACCTGGTGGGCGTCGGCTTCGAGTGACTCGGTCAGAGCCGAACCGACCAGACCGGAGGCTCCGCTGATGAGGACTTTCATGAGGAGTGGCCTGAAATGCGTGTGGTGCCAATTTGGGGCAAGAAAGGGGCGTCAGGGAGGTAACCGCAGGTGGAGGTGAGATGCAACTGGTTGGGGGGGGAATTGTGTGTGTGGGGTGGTCCGTGGTTCTTGGCTGGTGAGGTTGATAGCCTGATACGCCGCGGTGGACCTGCTGCACCAATTCAGAGGACGCTCATCATGATTCGATTGACACCTTGGGCCCTGACCGTTGCGCTGGGGGCGGCGCTGCTGGTTCCTTCGGCCGAATCGGCGGAATGGAAGAAGCACGTCGTGCACACCGGCGAGCAGACTCTCAACGCCGTGGCGGCCGATTTCACCGGCGACAAGAAGGTCGACATCATCGCCAACAGCGGTGGCAAGACCCGCCTGTTTGTCGGTCCCGACTGGTCCGAGACGATCATCGAGAGTGACCCGGCCCACGGCTGCATCCATTCGGAGTTCATGGATGTTGACCGAGACGGGGATCTCGACTGGATCGGCGCCCGCTACACACCCGGGCTGGTGTATTGGCTCGAACGACCCAACCATCCGTTGAAGCAGAAGTGGGCGTTCCACCTGGTTGATGACCAGGTCAACGGCATCCACGGCTTGCTCAAGGGCGACATCGACAAGGACGGTCATCCCGACCTGTTGGCCAACAGCGCCCAGCCGGTCGGCCGCTTTCCCAACTCGCTCGCCTGGCTCAAGGTGCCTCGTCATCCGAGGAAGGCCGATCGCTGGCATCGCCACATCTTCGCCTCCGGCGACGCCCCGGGTCTCTCGCATTACCTGGGCTTCGGCGATGTGAACGGCGACGGCCGTCCCGACGCGGCCAGTGCCGCCAAGGGAGGCCCGACGGACAAGACGAAGATGGGCAACTGGTTTGCCTGGTGGGAGGCTCCTGCGGATCCGACACGGGTCTGGACCAAGCACCTGCTGGCCGACAACCAGCCGGGTGCGACCAACATCCAGCCGGCCGACGTCAACGGCGACGGCAAGACCGACTTCATCGCCAGCCGCGGCCACGGCGTGGGGGTGCTGTGGTTCGAGGCCCCCTCGTTCCGGATCCACGAGATCCACAAGACGCTGCGGGAGCCTCATTGCCTGGTCGTCGTCGACATGGACGGCGACGGCGACATCGACGCGGCCACCTGCGGGTTTGGCAGCAAGGAGGTGTGGTGGTTCGAGAACGACGGGAAGGGCCACTTCAAGAATCACCTGGTCGGCAGTAACCAGGAATCCTACGACATCCGCGCGGTCGACATCGACGGCGACGGGGACCTGGATATCCTGATCGCAGGACGTGGCAGCAAGAACGTGGTGTGGTACGAGAGTCCTCGAAAACGATGAGCGATCCTCAAGGCCGGTATGTCGGCATCACCGTGCTGGGTGACTTCATCCTCAGCGAAGGTGTCGAGGGGGTACTGGAGAACGTGACCGCCGCCGGGGCCACGGCGGTGGCATTGAATCCCACGGTGACGGCCGAGGCGGCCGAGGGCGAGGGGAGCTTCCAGCCACCCGACGACGCGGGAACCAGCCCGCGGCTGTTTGACCGGCCGCTGTTTGGCAAGAGGTCGCTGTGGGTGCAGAGTGAGGTGAGTTTCGAGCCCGATGCGAGCCTCTACACCGCTTCCTCTTATACACCTCGTGCCGCCGGCCGGTTGACCGAAGCCCACGGATCGCTGATCGGCGAGTTCATCGACGCGGCGCGGGGACGTGGATTGGACGTTTTTCTCCAGGTTCCCGCGGCACGTCCGTCGGGTTTGCAAGACGAGGACCGGCCACGATTGCCCGGTGGGGAACTCTACCAGGGCCGGATGGCCGATACGGCGAGCCTGGCCAGCCCGGCGGTTCGGGAATGGAACCGCTGCTATACGGCCGACCTGCTGAGGCAGTACCCCGATGTGAGCGGTTTCCGGATCGATTGGCCCGAGTACCCCTGCTACACGTGGGGAGAAGTGTTCCAGGACTTCGGGATCCATGTCGAGAACTGGGCGGCCGAGCACGGGTTCGGGTTCCCGCAGATCGAGGCGGATGTGCTGGCCCTGAAGGAGTGGCTCGAGACGTCGCTGGCCGATGAGGACCTTGCCGAGTTGGCCGATCGAGACCGGGGCCGGTTCCGGCTGGGCCGCGAAGCGTTGGCGCGGCCGGGGGTTGTCGAGTGGTTGAGACTCAAGGCGGCACTCTCGGTCGACCTCGTCCGCGACTGGCGAGAAGTGATCGATGCGGTCAATCCCGCCAAGCAATTGATGTCTCACGCTTTCATGCCCCCCTGGACGCTGGTCACCGGCCTGGACTTCGCCGGAGTGGCCGAGTACTCCGAGGCGGTCTCGCCCAAGCTCTACACCATGCACTGGGCCCAGATGGTCACCTTCTGGGGCAACGAACTGATGGCTCGCCGACCGGGCCTGGATGAGAGGCTGCTGGTGCGTGCTCTGATCAGCCTGCTCGACATGTTCGATGGGACTCCCGAGGATCCCGGTGGTGAATCGTTGGCCGATTACCGCTACCCCGAACCCGATGAGCCTCACCCGGTGTCCGATTCGGCCCAGAGGCGAAAAATTGCCCAGGCGACCGCCGCGGTCGGCGGTCGCGCGGAGGTCTATCCCCTGGTCCACGGCTACGGTCCCGATGACGACTTCCACCGCCGGTTGAAGATCGTCGCCGACAGCCCGGCTGCGGGTGTCTGGATCAACCGCTACGGGTACCTGGGTGACCCGAAGCTGGCGAGTATTGGACAGTTGTTTGGCTCAGGAGCGGTTGAGGAGGAGGCACCATGAACCCCGAACAGGTTCGCAAGATGCTCGAGCAGACGCTCGACGACCGGCGGCTGACCCGCGGCGAGCGGAAGGCGATGGACCGGATTTTTGATCACATCGACCCCGACACTCACACGCTGGCGCTCTATCGCAGCGTGGCATTTGACCTGGCGCGGAAGTCGATTGTCGATCCGACCGCGATCGAGACCATCGAGTGGCTCGAGGAGGTGGTCAAGCTGCTGCAGTCGGCCGACTCCAGCGGGGGGCCTCCGGCAACCGCCGACACGTACTTCGCGCCCAGGGACGATTGCCCGGCCAAGATCCGCGGCCTGCTGGCCCGGGCCCGCAACAGTGTCGACATCTGCGTCTTCACGATCACCGACGACCGGGTCTCGGATGCCATCATCGACGCGCACGAGCGTCGCCTGAAAGTTCGCGTGATCAGTGACGACGACAAGTCGGGCGATCGAGGCTCGGACGTGCGGCGGCTGGAAGCGGCCGGAGTCGAGGTGCGGATCGACCGCAGCGACGATCACATGCATCACAAGTTCGCCATCTTCGATCACCGCGTACTGCTCAATGGCAGCTACAACTGGACCCGCTCGGCGGCCAACCGCAACCAGGAAAACTTTCTGGTGACCGGAGAACCTCGGTTTGTCGAGGACTTCGCACGGCAGTTTGAACGGTTGTGGGAGGCGTTTGCATGAACGACTTGAACGGCTTAAGCGACTTCAGTCGGCGGAGTTTTCTGAAGTGGACGACCGCTTGTGCCCTGCCGGTCGTGGCGGGGACTGCGATGGCCGATGCCGGTGTCGAGCGCTCACGCCGCGATGGAGGATCGGCGATCCCGGTCGGCGTGGATCTCGAGAGCCTGCGACAGGAGATCGAGGACACCCCCGCGACCCTGGTGGCCCGGGCCGTGGAGGCTGGATGGAGGGTGGTTCGGGACGAGACGGTGTTGAAGCGAACCCAGTTGTGGCAACAGCAACTGGCCGCGGCGCTGGCGTTTCACCGGGTCGAGTTGGCGGCGATCGAGGCGGTGGTCGACCTGGGCCGGGTGACGTTTGCGTCGAGTTCGCCGATCGTCCGTCGCGGAGTGATCGTTCGATTGGACAGGGCGATCCGCCAGGCGGGGCGCTTGCGGTGCCGTCACCTGCTGGTGGTGCCGGGATTGTGGCCGGCCGGGGAACGCACCGAAGGGGCCCGGGCCAGGGCGGCACAGTTGCTGGGAGAGTGTCAGGACCGGGCCAAGTTGGCCGGGATGCGGATTGTCGTGGATCGGATCCCTCGGCGGAGCGATCAGGCGAGGTTGGTGCAGGAGGAGGTCTGAGCCGATGCGACGAGTGACCTGTGGGCTGTCGTTTTTCCTGATGGCGGTGGTGGCGGCGGATGCGTGCGCCGAGGACCTGGCGGTGCGTCCCAACGTGCTGCTGATCCTGGTTGATGACCTGGGCTACGGTGACCTGGGTTACATGGGAGCCGACGACATGCGGACTCCTCACATCGACCGCCTGGCTGCCTCGGGGATGACCTTCACCAACTTCTATGCCAACTGCCCGGTCTGCTCGCCGACTCGTGCGGCGTTGTTGACCGGCCGGTACCAGGACCTGGTCGGGGTGCCCGGAGTGATCCGGACTCATCCCAACAACAGCTGGGGGTACCTGCGTCCCGACGCGGTGCTGTTGCCGGTCCCGATGGCCAGGGCGGGTTACCACACGGCGATGGTGGGCAAGTGGCACCTGGGCCTTGAGGCTCCGAACCTGCCCGGGGCGAGGGGCTTTGCGCACTTCCACGGCTTCCTGGGCGACATGATGGACGATTACTACAACCACCGCCGCCACGGCATCAACTACATGCGGAAGAACGCCGAGACGATCGACCCGGTGGGGCATGCGACCGAGTTGTTTTCCGAGTGGGCGGTGGACTACCTGAAATCGGCCGGGAAGCGGAAGGACGGTCGCCCCTTCTTCCTGTACCTGGCCTACAACGCGCCGCACACTCCGATCCAGCCACCCCAGGAGTGGGTTGCTCGGGTGCTGAAGCGTGAGCCGAAGATTGACCGGCGACGGGCGAAGCTGGTGGCGTTGATCGAGCACATGGACGACGGGATCGGCAGGGTGCTGGCGGCATTGCGGGCGACCGGCCAGGCCAGGAATACGCTGGTCATCTTCTCGTCGGACAACGGGGGTCAGGTGAATGTGGGGGCCAACAACGGCGGATTGCGGGACGGCAAGCAGAGTGTCTACGAGGGGGGATTGAAGGTGCCGACGTGTGCCAGTTGGCCGGGTCGGATCGAGCCGGGCAGCCAGAGTGACCTGATGGCGTTGTCGATGGACCTGTTCCCCACGGTGTGTGCGGTGGCGCGGGCTCCGCTGCCGGGTGGGGTCGAGGGGATCGAGGGCCGCAGCATTCTGCCGACGCTGCTGGGGAAGCCGCAGAAGGAGCTGCGGACGAACTGGTTCTTCAGTCGACGCGAGGGGGGTGCCCGCTATGCGGGGAAGACGATCGAGGCCTTGAGGCGAGGTCCGTGGAAGCTGTTGCAGAACAGTCCGTTTGCGTCGCTGGAGTTGTACAACCTGGAGAGTGATCCGAAGGAGCAGACTAACCTGGCGAAGAAGAACCCGAAGGTCTTCCGCGAGATGTCTGCGGCGCTGAGGCGGCAGTTGCAGCGTTACGGCGAGGTGCCCTGGCAGAAGCCCGGGGGTGGCAACTAGCCTCTCCACCCATCAACCGAATCCGGTGCGTTCGGTTGACTGGCGGGCGGTTCGGTGTAGCTTGGGGCCATGAATGTCGGCCGTTGGGGGCGGCATGGAGGCTGCGGTTCCAGGCAGCGAGGGACACATGGCGACCGATTTGAATGCCGGTGCTGACCGGGTTGATGAACAGGATCTGAAGGCGGCCGAACAGGCGGCCGAGATCTACGGGAAACTGACCAAAGAACTGAGCCGGGTGATCATCGGCCAGGACGAGGTACTCAAGCAGGTCCTGATCGCGCTGTTCGCGCAGGGCCACTGTCTGCTCGAGGGTGTCCCGGGCCTGGCCAAGACCCTGATGATCAGCTCGATCTCCGAAATGCTCTCGCTGGATTTCAGCCGCATCCAGTTCACTCCCGACCTGATGCCAAGTGACATCGTCGGTACCGAGATCCTCGAGGAGGAAGAGGGCACCGGCCGTCGGCGGATGAAGTTCGTCAAGGGCCCGATCTTCGGCAACATCATTCTCGGGGATGAAATCAACCGGACGCCGCCCAAGACCCAGGCCGCACTGCTGCAGGCGATGCAGGAGTTCCAGGTCACGATCGCCGGGCAGACGTTCGATCTGACCCGGCCGTTCCTGGTGCTGGGGACGCAGAACCCGATCGAGCAGGAAGGGACTTATCCTCTGCCCGAGGCCCAGCTCGACCGGTTCATGTTCCGCATCCTGGTCGACTACCCGACGTTCGAGGAAGAGTTGAAGATCGCCGAGACGACCACCTCGGAGGACAAGCCCGACCTGAACTCGCTGCTCGACGGATCCGAGATCATGCAGCTGCAGCAGGTGGTCCGTAAGGTGATCGTCAGCAAGAGCATCGCGTCGTACGCCGTAAGGCTGGTCCGTTCCACTCGCCCCGACCAGGACGAATCGCCTGACTTCGTCAAGCAGTACCTGACCTGGGGCGCCGGACCGCGTGCCTGCCAGGCGCTGTTGATGGGAGCCAAGGCCAACGCCCTGCTCGAGGGTCGCTTCAACGCCTCGATCGAAGACATCCGTTACGTGGCCTTCCCGGTGCTGCGTCACCGCCTGGTCACCAGCTTCTCGGCCGAAAGCGACAGCGTGACGACCGACACGATCATCGAACGCCTCTGCAAGGAGACCAGCGAGGAGTTCTAGGCCCGTACGCATTCCAATTCCCCGAACGCCTCCTGTTCACTTCTCACCCGAGACCAAGCCACGATGGCGGCAAAAGAGAAGTACCTCGACCCTGCCGGTCTGCACCGTGTCGGCAACATGGAGCTGGTGGCCAAGCAGGTGGTCGAAGGGTTCCTGACCGGTCGGCATCGCAGCCCCTACCACGGGTTCTCGGTCGAATACCTCGACCACCGCGCCTACACGCCCGGCGACGAGATCCGCAACCTCGACTGGAAAATCGTCGCCCGCTCGGACAAGTACTACGTCAAGTTGTACGAGGACGAGACCAACCTCAGGGCCTACATCCTGCTGGACTGTTCGAGCTCGATGGAGTTCGGCTCCGGGGACCAGAGCAAGCTCAGCTGGGGCTCGTACCTCGCGGCCGCTCTGACCTACCTGCTGCTGCGGCAAAACGACGCCGTGGGGCTGGTCGAGTTCGACTCGGGGGTGAGGAACTTTATCCCGCCCCGGGCTCACCCCACCCAGTTCCGCCGCATTCTCGATTCGCTCAACGACGTGCAGCCCGGCGGTGAGACCGATGTGGGATCGGTGTTGCACGAGGCGGCCGAGCGGACCAAGCGACGGGGGCTGATCATCGTGATCAGTGACCTGATCGACAACGAGGAATCGATCGCCAGCGGCCTGGGGCACTTCCGGCACAACAACCACGAGGTGATCGTGTTCCACACGATGGACCCCGCCGAACTCGAGTTCCCCTACGATCGGCTGACCCGGTTCAAGGACATGGAGGGAGCCGGACGCGTGGTGGCCAACCCCAAGAGTCTCAGGCGACGATACCTCTCGAGAATCAACCAGTTCACCGACACCGTGAAGGCCGACTGCTTCGAACGGCGAATCAGCTACGAACTGTGCGACACCTCACAGCCCTACGACAAGTTCCTGGCCGCGTACCTCGATAAACGCAGCCGTATTTTCTAGCTCAGGGCGTCTGACCCCCAGAGACAGCACTTCGATGACCAGCCTGTTCACCAATTCGGCGTTGCTGTGGTTTTTGCCACTGGCGCTGATCCCGGTCCTGCTGCACCTCCTGACCCTGCACCGATTGAAGACGGTCGAGCTGAGCACGTTCCGGTTCCTGTTTGACAGCTATGTCCAGCAGCGTCGGCGGATGAAGTTTCTCGAGTGGCTGATCGCACTCTTGCGCACGCTGTTCCTGCTGTTCCTGGTGTTTGCCATTTCGCGGATGCGCACACCCGACCACTGGCAGTCGTTGTTTGGCGGCGGAGCCGGCAGCCGCGACGTGGTCTTGATGTTTGACACCTCGGCGAGCATGGGGGCCGCCACCGACGGGCAGACGGCACTCGAGCGATCTCAGAAGGCCGCCCGACGCGTACTCGAACAACT
>CAUZJR010000030.1:0-20099 GCA_963580005.1 Planctomycetota bacterium | reverse complement strand
CCAGACCCGGCAGATCAAGAGCGGCACCAGCTATGCGTCGTCGAACGGTCCGAGGCTGACGTTTGGGCTGGGCGAGGCAACGTCGGTGGAGGGGATCACGATTCACTGGCCCGGCGGGGTCACCCAGGAACTGGGCTCCAGCGTCGGGGATCGGGTGCTGGTGATCCAGCAGGGGGCCTCCGGCGACTGACTGGCCCTGGGGGTTGGCCGCAAGAGACACGGCCCGTCCGCCTGGTGCGAGGCGAGCGGGCCGTGAAATCGTGCTGCCGCGAGTCGGCCACGCTTGTGGCTGACTGCGGCGGGCTGTCGACGCTTAGCGTCCGCCGGGTCGTCCGCCCCCGGGAGGCCCTCCGCCCCCGGGAGGTCCACCGGGTCCGCCACTGCCCATGGACTTCCTCATGCTGCCCTGGGTCGAGGGATGCATCACCATGCCTCCGTTGCCGACGGCCGTCTGGATCTTCTTGGCACCTGCGGCGGTGATGCCGGTGCCTGTGAGAACGGCCATCTTGAGGTTCTTGAGGCCGGCGATGGCATCGGCGCTTGCGTCGGTGACCTTCGAGCAGTCAATCAGCGTCAGTCTCACGACGTTGGGCGTCTTGGTCAGAGTGGCCGCGAGTGCGTCATCGCAGCCGCCGCCCTGAAAACTGACATCGGTGACGGTTCCTTCGGAGTGGAACACGTCGGCGCCGGCCGCCTTGAACGCCTTGGCGGCGGACTGTTCGGCAGCGTCCTTAATGAGGGAGAGGTCGCTCATCGTTGCCATTTCGTTGTCATCCTTCTTCTTCTCCGCGTCGACGTTGGTGCCGGGGTCGGGGCAGCCAGCCAGGCCCACCAGCAGCGAGAGACTCGCGGCGAGCAGCCCACGGTTGATGTGACACAAGTTGCGCGTGTCCATGGTCAGTCCTTAGATGTGAAAGTGGAGAAATGGGTTATTCTTGGTCGTCTGGGCCTCGAGCGTGTCGGGCCGTCAGTATGAGTGTCTTGAATTGGTGTTGCAACGACAGGTTGCACCCGGTGGTCATCGGAGCGGGTGATTTCATGAGTCGGCACACGTGGTGCTTATTCCCGCGAGTCTCCGGCGGCATTTTCCTCGGCAGGTGCTGCGGTTCCCTGGCCTCTGTTGAGAGTGACCGCGCGGTCGACGGCTCCGCCACCGAAGTGCTCCGGCTGCAGCGACCCGTCGGGCCAGCGGATCTCGATCCGGTCGTAACTCGTCTCGGCCAACCCCACATGCACTCTCGGGTCGTGACTGGCCAGGAAACTGCTGGCGGGGTTGAGAATCCTGTAATAGCGGCGGTCGCCGGCCACCACGATCAGTTCGGCTCCATAGGCATCCCGCTGCCGTTCCGGATCGAGCAGCCTGATCGAGAGCCAGTGTCCCTGCTTGGGGACATCATTGCGATAGAGTCGGGCTCGACCTCCGGTTGTGGTGACCAGCAGGTCGAGGTCTCCGTCGTTGTCGATGTCGCCATAGACCAGGCCCCGGCCGGAGTTGGGTTCGCGGCAGAAGTCGCCGGCCAGGTGCGTCCGCTCCACGAAGCTCTTCTTACCGGTGTTGAAGTAGAGTTGGTTGCGGTCGACGTATTCGGCCCAGTAGGCCACGGGGTCCTCGACGGTGGCCTGTCCCGATTTGGTCAGCGCGTCCAGGTCGATGGTGTCCCCGGTGCGGTCGGCATCGCTGTTGCGCCACTGGCAGGGCAGGGCGAGGCCGTTGACCAGGGGGATATCGAGGAACCCGTCGTGGTCGAGGTCGATGAAGGCGACGCCCCAGCCGGTGTGCCTGCGGCTGGGCAGTCCGAGTTGCCACTGTTCGGTGGCGTCCCGGAACTGGCCACGGTCGTTGATGTAGAGCGTATTGGTTTCGTCGGTAAAGTGAGTCGAGAGCAGGTCGGGGTCTCCGTCGGAATCGACGTCTCCAATCGCCAGTCCCATGCTTGCCTCGCCCCGGCCCATGAAGTTGTAGGCCGACCCGGTCTGCAGCCCCAGGTCCTCGAAGGTGCCATCGTGCTGGTTGATCCAGAGTCGGTTGGGGTACATGTCGTTGGCGACGTAGAAGTCGGGCCAGCCGTCGGCGTTGAAGTCGGCTGGAACGACACAGAACCCGGTCCCCCTGGCCCGTTCCGAGTCGAGGCCGGCCGAGGCGGTGACGTCGCGGAAACGGACCACCTGGTCGGGGCCGGGCCCTTCGTTGTGGAACAGCACGTCGGTCGAGGGGTTGAATTCCAGGGGCGAGCAGTATCCGACGTGGCCTCCGCCGTAATCGCAGGCCCGCTTGTGCGCATCGAAGGCTTCGGATCCGTACTGGGTGATGAACAGGTCGAGACGTCCGTCGCGGTCGTAGTCGCAGAAGGCGGCGGCATTGGCCCAGCCCGAGCTGGTGATTCCGGCCACCTCCGAGACGTCGTTGAAGTGGCCCGAGCCGTCGTTGAGATACAGCCGGTCGGGTCCGTAGTTGGTCAGCAGCACGTCGGGGTCGCCGTCGTTGTCGACATCCCCGATCGCACAACTGATCCCGTAGCCGGTGTCTCCCAGTCCCGATTCGGCGGTGGCGTCGCTGAATGTCCCGTCAGCTTCCTGGCGGAAGAGCCGGTTTTCGATCCGCAGTGTCGGGGGCAGTTGGCCCACGGCCTGGGGCGAGGCTCCGCTGTTGACCAGGTAGATGTCCAGGTCACCGTCGCCGTCGTAGTCGAACATCGCTCCACCGGACCCGTTGATCTCGGGCAGGAAATACGTCCCTAGCGGCCCGATCGCGCGCTGGAAGTCGAGTCCGACCTCGTCGGAGATGTCGACGAACATCCCGGGCTGCTGGGTCCCGTCCGAGCCGGTCCATTCGCCGGCTCCGCAGTTGCGGGTGGCGTCGGTGGAGCCGAGGCCCGGCACGGCCGGGTCGCTGTCCGTCTCGTCTCCACAGCCTCCCCCGCAGGCCGCCAGTGCCAGGCAGATCGAGGCCAGGACGGCCACGACGGGGGCTCGGGGGTGAGAAGAGTGTCCCGTGGGCATCAGTGGGCTCCGGGTGCATCCGGCGGTGTGCCGGGTTGAGTGTCGGGTTGAGTGTCGGGTTGAGTGTCGGGTTGAGTGTCGGGTTGAGTGTCGGGTTGAGTGTCGGGGTCGGGGTCTCGCACAGTCCCGCCGCCGCGTGCCAACCGAATCTCCCGATCGGCTGAGCCTCCGGCGAAGGATTCCCAGCGTCGCGATCCGTCGGGCCAGCGGACATCGATGCGATCGAAGTGGCTGGTTGCGAGTCCGACATGGACTCGAGGGTCGTGGCTGGCGAGGTAACTGCTGGCGGGGTTGACGATGCGATGGTACCTGCGGTCCCCGGCCACGACGACGACCTCGGCTCCGTAGGCATCCCTGTGGTGGGCCGGGTCGATCACCTTCAGTCTCAGCCAGTGCCCGCTCTTGGTGACGTCGTTTCGATAGAGCCGGGCTCGGCCCTCGACGGTGGTGACGAGCAGGTCGAGGTCTCCGTCGTTGTCGAAATCGCCGTGGATCAATGCTCGCCCCGAATTAGTCTCACGAGTGAAATCACCAGCCTCATCGGTCCGTTCCACGAAGCTGCCCTGCCCGGTGTTGAAGAAGACCTGGTTGCGGTCGTGGTATTGCGCCCAGTGTCGTCGAGGGTCGTCAATCGTGGCTTTCCCGCTGTCCCTGAGTACGTCGACGCTGATCACTCCGGTGGGCCGATCCGGGTTGTTGCTGTTGGTGCGTTGCTGGCAGGGCACGACGAGTCCGTTGACGAGCGGGAGGTCGAGCAGTCCGTCGTGGTCGAGGTCGATGAGTGCCACGCCCCAGCCGGTGTGTCGGCGGCTGGGCAGCTCGAGTTTCCACGTCCGTGTCACGTCGTGAAACTGCCCGTGGTTGTTGAGGTACAGCGTGTTGGTTTCGTCGGTGATGTGGGTGGCCAGCAGGTCGGGGTCGCCGTCGGAATCGACATCGCCCATGGCCAGCCCCATGCTCGCTTCGTGGCGTCCCAGCCGGTTGAAGGCGGCCCCGGATTGTGCTCCGAGGTCTTCGAAGGTGCCGTCCTGCTGGTTGATCCAGAGCCGGTTGGCGTAGAGGTCGTTGGCGACGTAGAAATCGGGCCAGCCGTCTCGATTGAAGTCGGCTGCCACAACACAGAAGCCGGCTCCCTTGGCCTGGTGCCAGTCGAGTTTTGCGGCGATGGTCACATCGCGGAAGCGGACGACTCCGTCGGGTCCGGGCCCCTCGTTGTGCAGCAGCAGGTCGGTCGAGGGGTCGTAGTAGGCCGGTGAGCAGTACCCGGACTTGCCGTCGCCGTAGTTGCACGCCTGCCGGTGCGGTTCGGGGGAGTCGGTCCCGTAGTGGGTGATGAACAGGTCGAGTCGTCCGTCGCGGTCGTAGTCGCAGAAGGCGGCCGAATTGGCCCAGCCGTCACTGTTCAGGCCGGCGGCGTCGCTGACATCAGTGAAGTGGCCGATTCCGTCATTGAGAAACAGGCGGTCGCGGCCGAAGTTGGTCACCAGCACGTCGGGGTCGCCGTCGTTGTCCACATCTCCGATCGCGCAGCCGATGCCGTAGCCGGTATCCCCCAGTCCCGACTGGGCGGTCACATCCCGAAGCGTTCCGTCGGCCTGCTGAGCGTACAGGCGGTTCTCGGTCCTCTGCGAAGGCGGAAACGTGCCGACGGCGTGGGGTGAGGGACCGCTGTTGACCAGGTAGATGTCCAGGTCACCGTCGCCATCGCAGTCGAACATGGCTCCGCCGGACCCGTTGATTTCGGGCAGAAAATAGGTCCCCGGTGGTCCGACGGCGCGTTGGAAATCGAGTCCGACTTCGTCGGAGATGTCGACAAACATGCCCCCGGCTTCGCTCTGCGCCGGACCGTTCCACTCACCCGCTCCACACTCGGTGTCGACGCCCGTCTGGGTGAGGAGCCGGAACTGCTGTCGGTCACCGGGGTCGTCGCCACAGCCCCCTGAGATCCCCAATGCGACCACGGCCCCGATGGTGATTGCCATCGTCACGAGGCCGGCAGTCGCGAGTGGGCGGTCCATGTCCGGGGAGTCCATCAGTCGGCTGGGGAACTGTGGGTGGGGTCGGGATGGGGTGAGGAGCCGGGGATCGATTCTAGCGTGGGGACCGGCTCTGGGTGAATGCGTGTCCGCGACCACCAGAGAAGACCTCCGAGGGTGATCCAGGCGGCGAGGGCCACCAGGGAGATCTGTTGTCCGAGCTGGTGCGAGGCGGAAGCGAAACGGAAGCGGACGATCCAGTCGCCGGCCGCGGGGATGCGGACCATGCGCCAGCGGCCCCAGGCCGTCTCGACCGCCACGGACTCGTGGTGGCCGCCATCTCGCGAACGGGTGGCTTGCCAGCCGGGGTAGGCCTGGTCGGCGAGCACGACCGCGCCGGGTCCGTCGCAGCTCAGGACCAGCTCGAGTTGTTCGCCGCGATCGACAATCGTCTTGATCACCTGGGGCGGATCGGCAGCGTCGCGTCGCAGGGGCGGCGGCTGCCGTTGTAGCGACGGGTCGGTGCCGGCTTCAGCGAGCGGGTCGCTGGGGTCACCGACGGCCAGGAACCACGCGCGGGCGGCGGGTCGGGCCGGGTCGAGTGTCCAGGTCGAGTAGAGTGCAGCGCCGGGCATGCGGCCGGCCCGCGGGCCATACTGCAGCCGGGCCAGGTGAGCATCTTCAATCGGCCCGGCTTCGCGGAGACCTGCGGCGGGGCGGGGGGGTGGTGACATCGAGTCGACGACCAGCCGTCGCGTGCCGGTCCATTGCAGCACCGCCAGGTCGGCCTCGGACTGCCGCGACGGCATCCGGGCCAGCAGCACGCCGAGGGTGTCGCGGCGTGAGGGGTTCGGCAGCGGCCACCAGTCGAGGGGCCAGCCATGCGGCGAGGGGTTGCCGGGATGGGCCCGGGATTGCCAATCGAGGTCGATGTCGGGCAGAGAGGAGTTGTTGAAGGGGGCCAGCCCGGCGGTCATCGGCAGCCGACCCAGCGGGCTGACCACTCGAGATCCCCTCTCGCGAGCCAGTCGCTTCAGCAGCGGACTCGTGTCGGCCGGGGCGTAGGCGTCCCAGGTGAAGCCCAGCGGTCGCAACAGCATCGCGGTGCCGCCCAGGTCGATGGCGACCAGCAGCACGATCCACTCGGGCCGGCGGGCCAGGTATCCCAGCGGGCCTGCCGTCATGCCGAGCACGGCGATGGCCGCGAGCACCAGCACGGGGATGGCCAGGCCGGTGGCGAGCAATCGAGTCATCTCGGTGGCCGGCGTCAGCGCTCGGGTGATCAATTCAGCGGGAGTGTACCCCTCTTCGAGCAGAATGGCGTGCGACGAATCGCCGGGCCGCTCGAAGAACGCGTCGGTCTCGGCAGCCGCGGACACGATCGACCAGGCAGCCACGCCCAGGGCCAGGATCGCGACCAGGCTGAAGGACTGGCACCACTGGCCCAGGCGGGGCGAATCGAGCCGTTCCAGGCCTCGACCGGCCAGCAGAGCCCACCACAGTCCCGCCACCACGCTCCAGCGGCCCGGTGCCGGGAACCAGGCGAAACCGGGCCAGTTGCAGAGCGTCTGAAACCCGGGGAGGTGCCGGCCCAAGCTCAGGGCGATGGCCACCAGCAGCAGGACTCCCCAGAGTCTGACACGTCGGTCGCTCTTCCAGTCGGCCAGTCCCAGCACGGCGAGTCCGAGCGTGATCAGGCCGACGTAGCCGAGTGTCTCGTTGGGGGAGGCTCGCCAGGGAACCCAGGCGGACGCGATCCAGAGCGGGTCGCGGTGCACGAGTGTTGGGGCGAGTTGACCGGCGAGCAGGTGCCAGGGGGGTGTTGAGTGAGACTCGAGAAACGGGCCGCCCCGGCCTCGGGTGTCGCCGACTGAGGCGAGTTCGGCCGAGGGGACCAGTTGTGCGGCGGCGATCCCGGCGGCCAGCAGCACGGCCAGGCCGAGGCCTGCACAGCGGACCAGGACCGTGGTTCGTTTCGAGTCGGTGGCGAGGCGTTGTCCGAGCGCGAGTCCGGCGAGGGTGATCACGGTCATAAAGGCGAGTTGAAAGTGGCCGGCGGTGGCCTGGATCGCCAGCACCCCGGCCAGGCCCAGCAGCGAGAAGACCGAACCCTGCTTGAGCCACTTCCAGGCGGCCCAGACTGCCAGGGGCAGCCAGCAAGCGGTGGCCGCGGCCCAGCCTGAGTCGGCGTGGGTCATGAAGAAGCCCTGCCCGGCAAAGACAATTCCGACCAGCAGGCTGCTGCAGCGGCCCAGCCCGAAGCCCCGGGCCAGCAGACGGCCAAAACAGGCCGCGGCGAGAGTGTGCAGGACCAGCAGCACGCTCCAAGCGTGGGCCGGGTCGAGTAGGCGGTAGGCGAGTTGGTGCGGGGGGTAGTAGGCGGCAATTTCGGAGTGGGCCACGGCCGGGCTGCCGGTTCCGTCGAGCGGATTCCATTCCGGGACCGGATCGTGACCGATGGTATCGGCGAACCACCCGGCAAGCGGCAGGGTGTGCGTGTCGAGCCAGGGGCTGCTGGCTCGGGCACCCAGGGGCACCGGCCAGTACCAGGCTAGGACGACCAGCAGCAGCAGCCAGGCGGAGGCGCGTTTCACCGTGGAACCCGGATCGGGGCGCGGCCCTCGACGAGCATCAGTTCACAGTCGACGGGCAGTGTCGGGAAGGTGTCGACGTGCCCCGAGGGCCAGCGGATCACCAGCGGTCCGACGGAAGTCTCGGCCCCGGTGCCG
Organism: Planctomycetota bacterium; assembly: GCA_963580005.1. Lineage (GTDB taxonomy): Bacteria > Planctomycetota > Planctomycetia > Planctomycetales > Planctomycetaceae > UBA8437. The sequence continues at coordinate 12,394 of CAUZJR010000030.1, read as the reverse complement.
AAGATCAGCTGCCGTTGATTACTGGCCATGTAGCCGTCGCCGGCGGTCTGTTGCCGGTAGAGTGACCTGCCCGCGACTTTCAGCGTCAACTGGGTACCAATGGCGTCTCGGGCCGAGCCGGTGGCTCGGAGCCTGAGGGCGACGTAGTGACCGTGTGTGGGGGAGGTGCAGGTAAGCAGTGCGACGGGGGCGTCCATGTGCGAGATCAGCACGTCATTGAGTCCGTCGCGGTTCCAGTCGAGCCGTGCCATGCCGCGGCCCAGCACGTGCTTGTCGAAGAACTCACCCACCCGATCGGACTTCAGCTCGAGAAATCGACCGCCTCCGGTGTTGTGCAGGTACTGGGCGGGCATTTCGTAGAGCGCCTGCCTGTCGGGAAATCGTTCGACGTGGCCGTTGGTGAGGATCAGGTCGAGCTGTCCGTCGAGGTCGGCGTCGACGAACTGCGTGCCCCAGCCCAGCAAGCCCATGCTGTTCTCGTGCAGCCCGCTCCGCTGAGTCAGGTCGGCGAAGAACTCCTGTTGAGGGAGCTTACGATAGAGCGTGTTGGACTGGTTGAGGAAATTGGTGACAAAGAGGTCGAGCCGGCCGTCTCCGTCGGCGTCACCGGTGGCCACGCCCATGCAGGCCTCGGCCCGCCCGTCCTGGTTGACGGCCAACCCGGTCCTCATCGCCTGGTCCTTGAAGCGGGGCAGTCCGTTCGGGTCGTTGCCCTGGTGGACGAAGTAGAAGTTAGGGACCGAGTCGTTGGCCAGGAACAGGCTGAGTGTTCCGGAGCCGGAGAAGTCGGCGGCGACGATGCCCAGGCTGTTGCCACGGGGCCGCACCAGGCCGGCCTGCCTGGTGATGTCGCGGAAGCGACCGTTGCCGAGGTTGAGGAAGAGCTGGTCCTGCGAGGCGGGGAAGTCGAGCGGGCTGCAGACTCCGGATCGCATCGTCCCGGACTGCCCCCGCGACTCCTTCTTGAGTGCCTCGGCCTGGTCGGGAGAGCGGATCTGGTTGCATTCGCGGGTGTAGATATCGTCGCCGGAGAGGAAGTTGGCGGCATAGAGGTCGGGGAGTCCATCGTCGTTGAGGTCAACCAACAGGCAACTGGTGGTCCAGCGGCTGCCGGCGACCCCGGCTGCGGCGGTGCCGTCAGTGAAGGAGCCGTCGCCGTTGTTGATCAGCAGCCGATTGCCTCCGATGTTGGCGACCAGCAGGTCGGGAAACCCGTCGCAGTTGAAGTCTCCGACCGTGGCACCCTGTCCGAAGCCGTTGCTGGTGAGCCCGGCCTGTGTGGTGACGTCGGTGAAGCGACCGTCTCCGGAGTTTCGAAACAGCCGGTCGAGGTGCTTGGCCTGGGAGTCTCGCTTGGCAAACACTCCGCCCTGGGGCAGGAACAGGTCGGGCCAGCCGTCCTGGTCGAAGTCGACCGCGGCCCCCCCGCCCCCGGTCATCTCGAACATGTATCCCGGCCCCTCGCCGGTGGAGTCGCCTCCATTAAGGTAGGTGAAGCGGATCCCGGTAGCCTGGGCCTGGTCCTGGAACGCGACGTCGACATCGGCCAGTTGGGTGAAGGTGACGGTGTCCTGGCCTCCAGCGGTCCATTCGGGCAGTGGGAGCGATTCGAGGTCGATGCCGGTGACGGGGTTGGCCGAAGCGAGAGTGCGGATGGGGTCGAGTGTCTCGATGAGCGGTGCCAGCCGCCTAACCATGCTACTGGCCCACTCCTGCGGTTCGGATTTCTCGATTCCCTTCTTTTCGGCCCAGGTCGCCCAGCCGTAGGCTTCCCAGATCAGTCCCAGTTCCTCGGCCAACTCGGCCACGATCTTCAATTGACTGAGTTGTTCCGAGGCCCAGGCGGCGGTGACTCGCGTGGTGTAGCGGTTGATTCGCCGGGATCTCTCGAGAAACGGTCCGGCGTCGTCGTCTCGGCCAAGCTGGGCCAGTACCAGCCCGAGCTGGTAGTTGGCCTGGTGGTGGTTGGCGTCGCGCGAGACCGCTTCCCAGTAGCAGCGTGCGGCGACTCGGGGCTGGTCCCTGGAGGCGGCGAACCGTCCCTGGGCGGCCCAGACGCCGGGGTGAGTTGTGGCGGACTCGGGCAGTTGGGCGCACCACTTTAGAAACCCCGCATCGTCTCCGGCCTGCAGCAGCACGCTGGCGAGCATCGACTGGGCTTCGGTCAGGTCCGGATTGAGTGCCACCGCCTCGTGCAGCAGTTCCAGGGACAGTTCGAGGTCCTGGTCTTCCAGGGCGATCCAGGCCATCGAGATCAGCGGTGCGGGGTCGCGGGGGTCGCCCAGGTGAAATCGCTCCACGATCTTAGGTTCGACGATGCTGCCCTCGCCGACGGCCAGGATCTTCAGGTGCAGCGGGTTGAAGTCGTCCTGTCGGCAAATGGTGATCCGCGGCGTGATGGCTTCCCAGCGTCGTGAGGCGACCGAAAGCAGGTAGGCGATTCGGTCGTTGGCGAGTCGGTGCTGGGGTTCGCGTCGCAGGACTCTCCGGAACTGGGCCTCGGCGGCGGACATGTGGTGGTAGCGATCGATCAGCAAGTCGCCCGCTTCGATACGAGCGGAGTTCCACGCAGGGCTGCTGTCGTCGGGGTACTGTTCAAAGAGATCCAGTGCCCGGCGAGTGTCTCGGAGTCCCGCGGCGGCCCGAGCGGCCAGCAGGATTCCCTCGGGGCGTCCGGGTTCGCGGTCGAGCACCGATCGAGCCCACTCGTCCGCCTCGTGGAATTCCAGCTCGTCCAGGGCCAGTTGTCCGAAGTGCAGTTCGATGGTCGAGCGGGAGGACCAGGCAATGAGTCCTGCGGCGACGAGCAGGATGGCCAGCGCCGCCAGCACGATGCGGACCACGGAGCGTCGTCGGGTGGGTTGGGCCATGAGTGGGCACGCGGAAGTGTGAAACTGGCGTCAGCAGGTCCGTCTCGACCGCTGCAGCCTTCTAGGGATCATCCTAACCGGCGGGTTTCGGGCGAAACAACGGGGTTGTCGCCCGGGGGGGGCGTGAGGGATAGTCTAGATCGTCTTCCCTGTTCCCGGCAGCAGCTCAGTGACCGATTCAGTCAGCCCGCGAGTCCGCCGTGCCTACCGCCTGTTGCAGTGGGGTCTTTGCGGGGTGCTGGTTCTGGCCGTCGCCCTGGCCGTGGTGCTCAAGGTGCAACCAGTCCGCGAGATGTTTCATCCGTGGCTGACGATTTATGTCAAGGAGTCCGGTCACGAACAGACCGGGCACTTCTACCTCTACGACTCGACCCTGGGCTGGAAGAACGTGCCGAACTGGACGGCCACGACCCGCGGCAACAGCCTGACCATCAATAGCCTCGGGTTGCGGGGCCGGGAATACCGGTACCAGAAACCGGCCGGGATCCGGCGGATCCTGGTGCTGGGCGATTCGTTTACCTGGGGTTATGGAGTCGGAGACGAGGACGTGTTTACCGAGGTGCTGCAGCGTCGGCTGCAGTCGCAGGGCCGGGACACTCAGGTGATCAACACCGGAGTCTCGGGTTGGGGGACCGGCCAGCAGTACCTGTTTCTCAAGAGCGAGGGGTTCAGGTACCAGCCCGACGTGGTGGTGCTGGCCTTCTACCTGCTCAACGACCCCAAGGAAGTGCGGCTCTCGGACGTCTACGGACTCTCCAAACCGGTCTTCCTGGACACCAGGCTGACTCTCGGCAACGTGCCGGTCCCGTTGCCCTCGCGGCCCAAGTCGGGCATCGAGTCACCGGTCGAGAATCTCGAGCTGGTGGTCACGTTGATCGAGGCGATCGAGCGTGAGTGTCGGAGGCACAATTGTCGACTGGTCGTGATGAAGTTCGGCGTGTTTGCCGATCCAACGTTTGAGGGGCTGAGAGAAGTAGATGAGATGTTCGAGGCGAAGTTGGCCCGAGTGCGGGACCGGGTGGCGTATCTGGATCTGGACGAGGAATTCCAAAAGCGGAAGATTCGCACCAAGTTCCTGATCGCCGGGAACGAGGACAATCACTGGAACGACTTTGGCCACGAACAGGTCGGCATGATTCTGGGCGAATTCCTGGACCAGCATGAGTGGAACGAGCCGGTCGAGGGTTCCGGGCGAGAGGCCCCAGGTGAGGCTACCAACGAGGTTCGGCCCAGGGAGACGGGAACGTGAGTCGCGAAGCAGGCGGGACCGGCGGGACCGGCAGGACTGGCAGGACTGGCAGGACAGGCAGGACAGGCAGGACAGGCAGGACAGGCAAGACGGGCAGGACGCGGCGGGGTGCCGTCAGCTGGCAGTTGATTGCGCTGGTGCTGGGTTTGGCCACGGTGGTGGTGCTTGGGTTCGCGTTCATGCGGTGGCGGACCAACGCGTTGCGGGAGAAGCGATTCAACGAGCCTCGTCGTGAGAAGGTGGGTCGGCTGACGATCTGGTTCGACGAGCAGCCCGAGGCGGTCTTTGATCTCTGGCAGGCGACCGGTCCCCACAGCAACTTGAAGCGAGCCGACTACGCCGACCCGCAGACGTGCCGGCGTTGTCACAAGAAGAACTACGACGCGTGGTTTGACCACTCGCATCGGAAGATGAACCTGCTGGCGTCGGCCGAGACCGTGATCGGAGATTTCTCGGGCGAGTCATCGATTGACTACCGCGGCGGGAGGGCGACGTTCGAGTCGTCGGCGGACGGGCACCGGATGACGCTGGTTCGAGACGGGCAGAGGCGGGTGTACGGTGTGGAGGAGACGATCGGTTCGAGGTTCTTCCAGTACTACGTGGGTCGGCTTGTGGAGGCCCCCGAGCCGGCCGAGCACCCGATGTATCATTCGCTGTTCGTGCTGCCGTTTGGCTACTGGATCGACCAGGGGCAGTGGGTGCCGGTGGTTCATGTGTCCGAGGAGGTGGTCGACGACCTGAGGGATGATCCCTTCCAGGTGGCTGCAACGGTCGAGGATGGGAAGGACTACTTCAGCTACGACCGCCACTGTGCCAATTGTCACAGCACGTTTGCTCTGGGGGACCTGGTCCTGAGGGCCTTCCCCAGGCTGGGTCGCTACCAGCCTCACACCGTGCACTTCTCGATGGCCGGCTACCTGGCCGAAGCTCATCCGGAACTGTGGCCCCAGGGCAAGCGCTCGTTTGATTTCTCGCAGGACGAGATGACCGCGATGATGACGGCGGTGACACAATTCCGGGCGTCCGAGCACGGGGTGTCGATGGGGATCAGTTGCGGGGCCTGCCACCTCGGTGCGAAGGAACACGCCGAGGGCCGCATGAAGAAGCCTCCGTTTTTCCCCAACAGCCCGCACCTGCACGTGGAGTACGCCGACGAGGAAAAGAAGCAGGACATCGATTTCGGACGCAATCCCAGCTCGATCAACGCCGCCTGTGCCCGCTGTCATTCCGGGCAGCGGCCCGAGTTTGTTGCGGGGATGTCGACCTGGAATTCGATCGAGTTCACCGACGCGCTGCGGAGCCCCTGTTTCAAGGAAGCCTCGTGCGTCGACTGCCACGAGCCTCACCAGGCGATCGGCAAGGCCTGGACGAAGACACCCGCCCAGGACGACGCCTCGTGCCTGAAGTGCCACCAGCGCTTCGCCGACGATACGCTGCTGAAGGCTCACACGCATCACGAAGTCGGATCCAGCGGCAGCCGTTGCATGAACTGCCACATGCCGCGTCTGAACGAGGGCCTGCAGGACATCGTCCGCACGCACCTGATCTACAACCCGACCCACCCGGACATGATCGAGTCGAACGAGCCCAACGCGTGCAACCTGTGTCATACCGAGAAACCGATCGACTGGACGCTCAAGCACCTCGACGAGTGGTACGACGCGAAGTTCAACGACAAGAGCATCGAATTCAGCTACCAGCCCAGGGAGCAGCCCGTGGCGCTGGGCTGGCTGAAGCACCACCGCGAGGCAGTCCGCCTGGTCGGTGCCGACAGCCTGGTCCGCAGCGGGGCAACGTGGGCTCTGCCCGAGTTGGTCGGGGCACTCGACGACGACTTCCTGGTCAACCGCCAATTCGCTCGGACCGGAATCGAAAAACTGGTGGGACGCTCGCTGAAATCGACCGGGTACCGGTTCTACATGACTCGAGACGAACGGAAACAACCGCTGTTACGGATCCGCGGCGAGTGGCTGAAGCAGGGCGGGCAGGGCGGGGGTGAGAAGGCCACCGGCGACGAGTGACCCGGTCGGGGTGTGGTGGGGTGTGGGAGTGGAGTGCATGGGTCGCAGCCGGACGAGAGTGGTGGTGGTGCTCGGACTGGCCCTGGTCGCGGTGCTCGGTGGCTGGTGGTTCTCGGGTCCGGATCCGGCCGGGGACCGGCCGCCCCAGCGACGCCGGGAAGCTCAGAATGTTTCGCCTCGCGCGATCGGGCAGGGACGTCTGATTGGTTGGTGGCCCCAGGCACCGGATCACCTGGCGGGCACCACAGTGGTGACCTCCGATGAGACCTCCAGCAACATGCATCCGGCCGACTACAGTGGTCCGGATCGTTGCCAGAGTTGTCATGCGAAGAACCACAAGGCCTGGAGTGGCCACGCCCATCGGCTGATGAACTCGGTGGCCAGCACCGAGACGGTCCGCGGGGACTTTTCGGGAACCAGCGCGCTGTATCATCTCGGGGGCCGCGCGACGTTCTTCAGTGACCGGGATGCGGGCGAGGGCGAGGATCGCTGGTGGATGAGGCTGGTGCGGGGCGAGGTCGACCGGACCTACCGGATCACTCAGACGATCGGTTCGAGGTTTTACCAATACTACGTCGGCCGGCTGGCCTCGGGGCCGGAACCGACCGGACACCAGTACCGCACCACCGACCACGTGTTGCCGTTCGGGTACTGGCTGGATCGTCGGCAGTGGGTGCCGGTGGTGCATGTGCACCGCGAGTTGCCCGAACTGGACCGCGAAGATCCGTTTGCCGGGGCCGGGGAGTTGAAGCGGTTTGCTCCTTATGCCCAGGGCTGCAACGGCTGCCACACCACGTTTGCCTTGGGCGACATGTTCACCCGCGAGCCGCTGAGGCTGGCTCGGCATGCCCCGTGGCAACTGCACTGGAGCCTGGCCTCCTACATCGAGGGGCATCGGAGCGAGTTTGTTTCATCGGAGTCGGCCGCGTCGATCAGCGAGCAGCAGCTTCAGGAGCTGGGTCGCGAGCTGTCGGGCATGGATGCTCGAGAGTTCGGTGTCACGCTGGGGATCAGTTGTGAGGCGTGTCACCTGGGCAGTCGGCGTCACGCCGAGAATCCACGTCAGTTGCCCGCGTTTGCTCCCCGCAGCCCTCACCTGTTGGCCGAGACCTCCGGAGCGGGCATCGATCCGGGCCGCAACCACACGAACCTGAACTGGGCCTGCGGCCGTTGCCATGCGGGGTCGCGTTCGGAGTTTGCTGCGGGGATGGGGACGTGGAATTCGATCGAGTACACCGACGCGACCCGCGGGGGGTGTTACTCGAAGTTGAAATGCATCGACTGCCACGACCCTCACCAGGGCATCGGCCCTCGCTGGACTCGGACCCGGGCCCAGGACGAGGCGGTCTGCCTGGGGTGTCACCAGCGATTCGAAGCCGAGGCGGTTCGAGCCCGGCACACTCACCACAGTGCAGGCTCCTCGGGCGATGGGTGTCTCGAGTGTCACATGCCGCGGATCAACGAGGGCCTGCAGGACGTGGTGCGGACCCACACGATTTTTTCACCCACCCACGCCGGGATGCTCGAATCCAACCACCCCAACGCCTGCAACCTGTGTCATGTCGAGGAGTCGATCGACTGGACGGCGAGGTGGTTGCAGAGTTGGTACGGGGTCGAGTCGGATCGCCTGGATCTCGACGGGGTCTACCCGAACCGCGGCGGTGCGGTTGCGGCCGGCTGGTTGGCCAGCGACGACGAGGCGGTACGGCTGGTCGGGGCCGACGCGGTACTCAGGCGGCGGGCCGGCTGGTCGCTGGGGCTGCTGGTCGGGAGACTGGATGACGAGTTCCTGATCAACCGCCAGTTCGCCGCTCGCGGGATCGAGGAGTTGTTGGGGGTGGATTTGCAGGAATTGGGCTACCGGTTTCACGGGTCCAAGATCGAACGACAACCGGGCCTGCAGCGGGTGCGGGAGGTGCTGTTGGGCGGTGCGGTGGAGGCGGTGGCACGATGAGCAGCCAGGGGGTGACCGGCGTCGGGGAGGGGTCTGCGGGGCTTGGCTGGCGTCGGGGCTGGCGTCGGGGCTGGCGTCGGGGTTGGCGTCGGGGTTGGCGTCGGGGTTGGATTCTGTCGCCGGGCCACGACCTGGTGTGGTTCCTGTTGCTGCCGATCGCGGCGGTGCTGGTCGCGATGGGGTGTCATCACTGGTTGCCCTATGTCGCCCTGGCCTCGGTAAATCTCTGGGTCACGATCCCTCACCACTGCTCGACCTGGGTACGAACGTACGGATTGGCCGAGGACTGGCAGCGGTGGCGGAGTCGGCTGTTGCTGGGCCCGGTGTTGATCGGTGGCGTCGCGATACTGGGCCATCGCTGGGCTCCGACCACGCTGCTGCTGCTGGTGACGATGTGGGATCACCAGCACAGCATCATGCAGCAGCACGGGTTTGCCCGGATCTATGATTTCAAGGCAGGCACCGGGACTCCTCGGACTGGCCGTTTCGACCTGGCACTCAACTGGGTGCTCTACGCCAACATGTTCCTGACGGCTCCGTTGTTCGTGCAGTACTGGGTCCGCGAGTTGTTCACCTGGCGGGTCCCGATCGGTGTCGAATCGGTGCAGGCGATCCAGGGCGTCAGCTGGTCGGTCACGGCGGTGGTGTTGGCGGCCTACGCGGTCCACCTGGCGGGTTGCCTGAGGCGTGGTGAGGGGGTAAACCCGGTCAAGCTGCTGTTCCTGCTGGCCAGTTACGGGCTGTGGTACGGCACGGCCTGGCACACCGATTCGATCCTCGTCTTCGGGATCGCTCATCGGCTGATGCACGGTCTGCAGTACATGGTGATCGTGCGGATCTACCTGGCGAGAAAGGCCAGGGATCGCGGCGAGTCGGGTGGAGGTTTGGGTCTGAGTCTTGCGGGTCGGGGCGGGCTGTGGCGGTTCGTCGTGATCAGCCTGCTGTACGCGTTGGTCTTTCAGCTGGTCGTGGGGCAGCCTCAGCCGCTGGAGACGTTTGGGTTTGGAGTCTGGGAGTTCAATTCGGTCTACGAGGCGATTCCGGAACTGGGAGTCGGCCGTTTGGGCGAGCGGCAGATGTACGAGTTGTTTGCGATGGCGATGGTCGATGCGGTGGCGATGGTGCACTACTACTTCGACAGCTTCATCTGGAAGGTCAGTGACCGGACGGTGCAGGAGGGGTTGAGGTGAGTGAATCGAGGCGAGGCGTCTTCTGCTGCGTGGTGGGCTGCCTGGGATTGGCCGTGGCGGTGTGGGGCTGGACAGAGAACCATGCGGCGAGTGAGTGTGTGGTGGCGGTGGTGGTGGCGGGGGGAGCGGGACTTTGGTGGCGGCGGCCGGGATGGGCGAGTGGGGGGGGCGGGTACCGGATCGTGCTGGTACTGGCCGTGCCCGCGGTCGTGCTGGCCGCTCGCGAGTCGATCGACGGCGAGCTGGCCGATGCGTCGGAGATGTACCTGCAGGGGCGGATGAACTACGCCGACGTGATGATCGGGCTGTATCCGGATCGCGACGGGTACCGGTTCCTGAAGGCTCAGCAGATGGGCTTGTGTCGCCAGCAACCGGACTCCTCGGCCGGAGCCTGCCGCGACCTGGGCCCGGTGACACTCGAGCGGATCCGTCTCGAACTCGAGCGGGCTCTGGCGACGGGTGTCACGAGCAACGAGGACCTGTTGAGGATCCACGCCGAGGTGCTGGACGAAGCGGGTGCGGGCCCGGAGGTGGTGAACCGAGCCAGGCTGTTGTTGCGGCGGCATCACCCGGGTCGCCTCGGGTCTCGGCCGGCAGTGCGTTGAGAACTTCGGGCGTCAGGCCTGACCCCGTTCAGTTCCCGAACCTGTGTCTTTCAGCGGCCTGCCAGGCTATCTGCTCTTTCCAAGGACCGGTGATCGTAAGAGCCACCCACCCCCGAATGGGTTCCATCCCATAGCCCAGCGTGGCGCACGCCTGGCGGCGTGCTGACACTGGGCTATGGGATGAAACCGCTTCGCGGTTTTCCGGTCCCGGGTCGCCCATGCCGTTTTTCAGTCCGCCTCTGGTGGGCTAGCGGTCCAGGGATTTCAGGGCCTGTTGGGCGGCTCTGAGTTGAGCGTCTCCTCCCGGGGCATCGTCACTCAGCAGGTCGACTGCCGTCTGCAGGTGCTGGCGGGCCTTGTTCGTCTGGCCGGTGTCCTTGTAGAGGCGTCCGAGTCCCAGTTGGGCGATTGCAAAACGCGGGCTGATGGCCAGGGCTTTCTGGTAGTGAGTTTCGGCTCCGTCGAGGTCATCCAGTGAGTAGAGTGCGGCGCCCAGGGCGAAGTGGACGTGGTGGGCCTGTTCGGAGAGGGGTTCGAGTTCGAGGGAGCGTTGGTAGTGGGTGATGGCGGTGGGCAGTTGCTTGAGAGCGGCATCGACCAGGCCGCGGTTGTAGTGGGCATTGGCGTTGTTTTGGCCCGAGAGTACCAGGGCGCGGTCGAATGATTTGCCGGCGTGGTTCAGGTCGCCTTCGGCGTAGTGGCGGGTGCCCAGCGAGAGGTGGGCGTGGTCGTACCTCGGTAGCACCCGGACCAGGTGCTGGTACCGAGTCAGTTCCCGCTGGGTCCGCAGGGCCTGGGTTTCGTCGAGCCCCGCGATGAACCACTGGCTGAGCGCGAGTGCGGCGACGGCCAGGAAGAACGGGGTCCACTTGGCGGCGTGGATCTGCCCGTCACTCAGCGGTCGGGATTCCTGGGCCATCAGGCCTCGTGCAATGCCCAACCCGGCCTGCGTGCCGCTCTCGCGGACCTTCCAGATGAAACCGTCGAAGTAGAAGTGGAGCAGGGTCGAGGTCCAGACGACGGCGATCAGGACGTTCTGCAGCGGGACGATCGAGATGCTCTGTTGCAGGCTGCTGACAAAGCCGTAGCCGACGACCAGTCCGACATAGAGCCCGAGCATCGCTGCACTGCGGCGGAACAGGAATCTCGAGAAGCTGCCAACGTTGGGGTCGCCGTCGACCCGTTTGCGGTTGAAGACCCAGACGATGGCCAGGTACTGAACGTCGTGAAAGATCTCGAAGAGCGCGATCCCGAACAGGATGTTGTCGATCTCGACCATCGCGTACCACCAGTAGGCGAAACTGATGGCGAGGGTCAGCAGCTTGAGGACGTTGGGGGGGTGGCCGGCGGTGCGACGTGAGAGGAGATGGACGAGGTAGGCCACGGTGACCAGTGCGGTGCCGCAGTTGCAGAGGATGCGGACGCCGTCGATCCAGGCGGGTCCGATCAGCGGGCCGCCGGACTGGTGGAAGACCTCGAGTGCCTGGTAGACGCGGCCGTTGGAATTGACCAGCCCGGCCGTGAACCACGACAGGCACAGCAGCCAGTCGAGTCTCACGGTGCGAGGATCGTGGTCGCCTCGCTTGGCGTCGTAGATGCGGGCGAAGCCGTAGACCTGCATCAACCCGTGCCAGAACCCCCAGGCCACCAGGATCACCATCATCCCCTGCTGGAGTTCTGTGAACAGCAGCGGCAGCGTTGTTCCCAGCAGCAGCAACGGCACCACGGTGAAGCGGACGCGGAATCGGCGGAAGAGAGCCCGGTCGCCGTAGGCACGCATCAGGCCCGGCAGGTGGTGCCCGGTGGCTCCGAAGGCGGCCACAAAGCCATAGATCGCGTCCGGCGAGAAACTCAGACGAGACAACCACAGCACCGGCAGGATCACCAGCGGGGTGGCGATGAACAGCAGCAGGTCCCAGGCGGCTCCGATGATCCACCCGGACCGTCGGGGCCCGTCGGCGGCAGCCGCGGCAGACACGTCACCCTGGGCCAGCTTCTGGCTCACCGGTTCGCTCCTGGAAGAACCCCGCCCTCGGGCGAGGAGGTCTGTGGGGCAGTCAACCGAGGGGTTCGGCCCGAGGCTGCTGGGGTCAGTATACGAGCCATCGGTGGGGTGTGCGAAGAGCCCGGCGACTCAGCGGCCCGGCCGCAAGAGCCGCCGGCCGGCCAGGGGATGCCGTGAAGGAACGAACCGAAGCCGCTGAGGGGCACGGTCGATGTCGCCGTCGACCTGCTCGGGGGGTGTACCCAGTTGGCGTCCCAACGGCGGCTGGGGGTGTTTCTGGAGCTGAGTCGCGGGTGGGGTCGGGGTCGGGGTCGGGGTCGGTGTTTGAGTGGACGGGAGCGGCGGAGCCGGGGGCTCGACCGAACCCAGTGCCACGCGAATCGGTTGGGGCTCGGGTCGCGGTGCCCTGGGTGGCTCGGGCGGCACGGTGGGTGGGATTGCCTGCAGCGGCTGCGGTGTGGGTTGCGGTGTGGGTTGCGGTGTGGTTTTCGGTGTGGTTT
>CAUZJR010000029.1:0-20278 GCA_963580005.1 Planctomycetota bacterium | reverse complement strand
GGTCGACGGCGGACACCTGTTCCACACCTACCTGCAGGCCCTGGGCATCGACAGCACCGCCTACCACACACTCGATGGACGTACCGTGCCGATCGGCGACCCCGCACGTCAGCCCATCCAGGAACTGCTCGCATGAGCCTGGTGCCCAACCAGCCACCGCAGCAACCACAGGACCCCCCGGTCCCGCCTCGGCCCCGCGACCTGCCGCCGGGCATCAACGTGACCAAGACGCACGTCGTCCGCACGTTCAGCATCGACGACGTACCGTTGACCACATGTCGGATTGACCCGACCGGGCGTTTTGTGGTGGCGGCGGCCGAGAACTTCGAGATCTATCGCTGGCCACTGGCCGGCCCCCAGTCGGCTCGCACCATCCTGCACGGGCACAACAGCTGGGTCCGCTCGTTTGATTTTTCTCCCGATGGCCGCTGGCTGTATTCCGGCGGTTACGACGACCGCATCGGCATCTGGCCTCTGGCCGACCCCGAACCGGCCCCCGAACGGATGCTGGTCGCTCACGAGGGTTGGGTCCGCTGGGTGCGAACCAGTCCCGACGGATCGCTGTTGGCCTCGTGCGGCAACGACAACCTGCTGAAGCTCTGGGACACGCGGACCTGGGAACTGGTGCACGTCTTCAAGGGCCACCAGCGGTATCCCTACGCCGTGGTCTTCCATCCCGACGGCAAGCGTCTGGCGTCGTTTGACCTGATGGGGGTGATCAAGGAGTGGGACATTGCCTCGGGCAAGTCCACCCGGCAGTGGGAAGCAAAGTTCATGTGGGGTTTCGACCAGAAGTTCCGAGCGGACATGGGTGGTGCCCGCGACATGCGATTCAGTCCCGACGGCAAGTACCTGGCCGTGGCCGGACTGACCGAAGTCACCAACGCGTTTGCCGGTACCCACAAACCGATGGTGCTGTTGATGGACTGGGAGAAGGGCGAGTTCAAGAAGAAGCTGAAGATCAACTCGGGGGGCATGGCCTGGGGCATCCGGTTTCATCCCGAGGGCTTCCTGGTCGGTTCCGGTTCCCCCTCGGGATCCCTCTGGTTCTGGAAACTCGACGGCGACAAACCCTTCCACACCTTCAAGCTCAGCGGCGGCGGCCGAGCCGTGGACCTCTCGCCCGACGGGCGTCAGGCGGCGGTGGCCCAGACGGATCGCAAGCTGCAGATCGTGCAGTTCACGGCCAAGTCGGCCTAGCGGCTACCTCGAGCGGCCCAGCCCGCCCGGCACGCCTGGCCTCACGCGTCGCCGGTGTTTCGGACCTTTTCGAGCACCAGGCGGTTGCCCGCGTCGTTGTACTCGACTTGGTTCATGAACGACCGCATCAGCATGATGCCTCGTCCGCCGGGCTTGTCGAGATTCTCTTCGATGGTGGGATCCGGGACCTCCGTGACATCAAAACCGGTGCCTTCATCTTCGATGACGATGGTCACCCGGTCGTCAGTGAAGCTGCAATCGACGTGAACCTGCTTGCCGGGGTCCATGCCGTTGCCATGCTTGATCGCGTTGACCAGGGCCTCTTCCAGCGCCAGTCGCACACCAAAGAGATCATGATCCGAGTACGAACGGCCCTCGAGCAGTCCGATGATCCGCTCCTGGATCTGGCGACCCAGTGACGTATCACTGGCAATGCTGACCGAAAAGTCGTCCGCGGTAGATGTCATCTCAGGACAGCCGGGCGAAGCGGTGGGGAGGTGGAAACGGCTCGGACTCGTCCCGGGCAGGTGCCTCGGGGATTGAACCCTCGCCAAGCGGCATTGAGGTCTCACGGTGGGTCACAACCCACCCTCGGACCGAATCAGAAGCCCTCCAGGGCCTGTTCTCGCGACTCGTAGATCGTGAACAGTTTGTCGAGCTTGGTAATCTTGAAGACCTCGAGGATGTCGGCCCGTACGGCACACATCGACAGTTGTCCCTGTGCGGCCTTGAGCTTCTTGTCCATCACGATCAACTTGCCCAGTGCGGCGCTCGACAGGTATTCGACGTTGCTGAAGTCCAGCAGCACCTTCCGACACCCATCATCTTCGACCAGGGCGAACATCTGGTTGCCGATCACCTGGATGTTGCTCTCGTCGAGAATCTTCTTGTCGATGAAGCGCGCCACCGTGACGTCACCGACATCCTCCAGATCAAGCCGGCGATGACTTGCCGCCATGCGTTGCCCCCGTTCTTCACGCTTGAGACCGGCCACAGTGGCCCTGTTTTTTGAATCATGCGGTCTGTCGATTCGGCTGTCAAGTAGATCTCCTCACGTGACCCTCTGAGGTCGCTTGCCGCGTCCGGGCCATGAGGGTTAGAACCTCTCAGGCCTTCTCTCAGCCCGACCACCGACACAACCGGAAACCACGATGAACGCGTCAGCCACATACTCCCAGACCTGGGACCTCGACAGCCTCGCCCCCAACCCCGACAGCGATGCGTTCGGTGAGTTGCTGAGTTCGTACCGGGACGACCTGTTGGACCTCGCCAACCAGGCCGACAGCCTGCCCCCGCTGGGAGATCCCGACCTCGAGGTACTCGCCTGCTGGGAACAGTTCCTGGGCTCGCTCGAGGACATTGCCAGCCGCGGCACCGAATTGGACGCCTTCATCGGCTGCCACGCTGCCGCCGACGCCAACAACCGCCGCCTGCATCAGCTCGAAGCCGAGATGTCTGCCCTGGGCCCCCTCAGGGCCCGCCTCGCCCTGGCCGTCCAACTGGGACTCCAGGCCGCCTCACCCGAACAGCTCACCGAATGCCTCGCCGCCAACCGATCCCTGGACCGCATCGCCTACTGGCTCACAGATCAGCGAACCCTCGCCTCGCTCAGGCTCCCCCGCGACCAGGAACTGCTGGCCTCCGAATTGGACGTCGACGGCCTGCACGCCTGGGGTCGGCTCTACGACCGCGTCTCCGGGGCCCTGAGAATCACCGTCATGGAGCAGGGAGAGCTGATCGAGAGATCTCCGGGGCAGGTGCAATTCGACTCCGCCGACCGTTCGGTCCGCCAGAACAACTACTTCTCCTCGCTGAAGGCCTGGCGGACCGCCGGAGACACCTGTGCCGATGCACTCAACCACATCGCCGGCACCCGCCTGACCAAGTACCGTCGCCTGGGCCTCGAGGACCACCTCTCGGCCCCACTGCATTTCAACCGGATGAAGCGAGAAACGCTCTCGGCGATGTGGGCGGCCGTCGACGACCGCAAGGACACCCTGCTCGGATTCCTCTCGGCCAAGGCCAGACTGCTCGGACTCGACCACCTCTGCTGGTATGACCTGCAGGCTCCGCTGCCCACCACATCGTCGGACGCCGCCGAAATCGACTACGACACCGGCTGCAGCCTGATCATCGACGCCTTCGGTCGCTTCTCGCCCGACTTCGGCGAGTTTGCCCGCACGACGATCGTCGATAACTGGATCGAGGCCGAGAATCGCGAGGGCAAGCGGCAGGGCGGTTTCTGCACCGGGTTCCCGGTACGCCAGCAATCACGAATCTTCATGACCTACGTCGGCACCCTCGACAGCATGTCCACCCTGGCTCACGAAATCGGGCACGCCTACCACTCGCACGTGCTCCGGGAGCAACCGCTGTTCCTGCAGGACTATCCGATGAACCTCGCCGAAACCGCCTCGACATTCGCCGAAGCAGTACTCGGAGAAGAACGTCTCGAAGCCTCCACCGATCGCGATGAACAACTCGCGATCCTCGACACCATGCTCTCCGACTCGGTCAGCTTCCTGATGAACATCCACGCCCGCTTCCTGTTCGAGGACCGTTTTCATCTCGAACGCACCGCCGGAGAACTCTCGGCGGAACGCTTTTCGGAACTGATGGTCGAATCGCAACAGCAGGCCTACCTGGGTGCCCTGGGCGAGGACGGTTGGAACGACACCTTCTGGATCTCGAAGCTGCACTTCTACATCAGCTCGTTGCCCTTCTACAACTTCCCCTACACGTTCGGATACCTGCTGTCGCTGGGGCTGTATGCCCTGGCCCGCGAGAGCGGGGGAGGGGAATTCCCCTCCCAGTATCGCCGCTTCCTGCTGGCCACCGGCGACCGTTGCACCGAGGACGCGGTGGCCGACTCCTTCGGCCACGACCTGAGTCAACCGGACTTCTGGAATCGCAGCCTCGATGTGGTCGCACAGCGGGTGGCACAATTTGAAGCGCTGGCCCCCTAGCGACGCAATTCGTAACCCAGAGTCGCAGAGATCCCCGCACCGTCGACTCCCGATCCGTGGACGCGGTAGGGCCGGTCGAAGAGGTTCTCCACACCCAGTACCAACGACTGGCTGCTCGACATCTGCCAGCCGTAGCGAACCGTGACGGTCCCGTAACCGGGTGTTCCCCCCGAGGGGATTCTCGAGTCGCGGAGATCTCGCGGACTCAGCCGATCCTGGCGACGGGCCAACCAGGCAAACGCGTCCAGCCAGTCGGCCCCCCCGGCCTCCTGCCACCGCAAACCCACAACTCCCTGTGTCGGAGGAATGCGACTCAGAGGCTCACCGTCGGTCCGATTGCGTCCTCGCGTGTACCAGAAGTTCCCGTATGTGCTCCATTCCTCACCGAGTGCCCAGGACGCCGAGAACTCGACTCCGTCCAGGTCGGCCTGGGCCACGTTTCTACGCTGGAAGAAGTCGACCCCCTCGACCGGATCCGTTCCCACCAACTGCCGTTCGATCAACCCGTCGATCACCATCCAGTAGTAAGCCGCCTGACCGGCAAAGCGGCCGGTGTCCCAACGCAGGCCGACGTCGTGGCTGGTGGCGTGTTCAGGGGCCAGCCCGGTCGTGGGCAGGTCGACACCCTCGTTGACGTTGTCCGAGACCGATGTCAGTTCATCCAGCAGAGGTGCACGGAAGCCCTGGGCGATGGTCCCGGTCAACTTCCACGAGGGACTCAGATCAACCACCACACCGCCAGAACCGGTCCAGGCCTGAAAGCTGGGTGAGATCGCCGTGTCCACCGGATCGGTATTGGGAAACATCGGGTCGGCAGGATCAAACATCGCGACCGTGCCGCCCGCCTCGATGTGCGAATACCTCACGCCGCTGACAAGCGTCACTCGCTCCTGCACCGGCCATTCCCATTCCAGGAAGCTGCCGAATCGTGAGTAGTAGCTGTCGTCGGGGAACTGGGGAGTCCGAGGACTCGAAGTGCCGCCGACCAGATCGAAACGGTTTTTGATGGCGTCGACATCGTCGTGGTAACCGTCACCACCGACTCTCAACGATCCCCACTCCCCGAGTTCCCTCGCCAGGACCAGGCTGACGCCCAGCGTGTCGACATCAAATTCCGAGCGGTCCTCGAAGAGGCTCGAAGGCGGCTTCCGCTTCAGCGTCCCCTCCTTGGTTCGCTGGTAGCTCAGGGTCGCAACAAACGCATCGAAGAAGCTCTCCTCGAGCAGGCCCTGCCAGCGCAGGTAGGCCAGGTTTCGCTGCTGCGGGTCGAAGAGCCGTCGCTCGCCGGGGAACTTGTCCGATCGCGGAACCTCCATCTGCTCGAGGTGTACCAACGCAAACGTCAGTGCCTGGTCGTCACCCAGAGGCAGGTCGTAGCGGATGTCTCCGGCGTATTGGCTGTAGCTGGTCAGCGGTTGTCGACCCAGCGATCCGCCCCGGTCCAGGTCGTTAACGTTCAGATAGCTCGCACCGCCCCAGACCCCTCCGTTGCCCAGCGCAGATTCAAAGCCCAGGCGGCTGTAGGAGGCCAGGTCTGCTGAACGCAGCCGCTGGGTGATGGTGGTGCCAGTCCCCGCGAGCGTACCGCTCAGAACTCGGTCGGCCCGGCGGGTGACCACGTTCAGGGCTCCTCCCAGTGCGTCCGAGCCCCACAAGACAGACTGAGGGCCACGGATCACCTCGATATGATTCACCTGGCCGGGATCGATCGTGTTGAAGTACTGGTTGGGTCCGAGGCGGAAGATGCCGTTATTGAGTCTTATGCCGTCGATCAGCAGGATCGTCTGAGGTCCGGTCAGGCCTCTCAGAAACGGAGACGCCTGCCCTCGGCCGGTCCGCTGCACCAAGACGCCAACCTCCCGTTCGACCGCCTGGACCATGTCGATCGGCTGCCGCCTTTGCAGCGACGCCGCATCGATGAGCGAGGTCTGACGAGGGTCATCCCAGGCCCTGCGGTAGGACCTCAGGCCTGAGGTCCCACGATCGAACCGACCATCGAGGGGGTCCGGAACATCGCTCCGCACCGTCGTCTCGGGCAGCACGGGGGGAGTCTCCTGGGCCATAACATTGGCGCCGAGTGCCACCAGCAGACCCGTTACCCACCCGATCCAGCGCATCGATTCCTTCCGGTCTGCACCATCCTCTATCATCATGGAGATCGGCAGAAGAAGTCGGTCTCTTGAGTGACCTTTCTCGGCGGCTTGGGCATCGATTACCATGCCCGGTATGCGGAACCGTGGCCCGGATAACTGGCGTGGTTTCGCAGACGGGGTTTTGTGCAAAGACGGAGCAAAGACACGTGGCCTTCACCCACCGCACACTCGACAACACCCGCTGGTTGCTTGCAATCGCCATCGCGTCATCCGCTGGCCTCAACGCCCGCGCAGCCGACGATTCGGCGGTTGACTACAACCGCGACATCCGACCGATCCTGGCCGACACCTGTTACAAGTGCCACGGACCCGACGGCAATCAGCGTCAGGCCGACCTGCGGATGGACGTCGAGTCGGTCGTCGGATTGAAGCTCGACGGAGGACACACCGCCATCGTGGCCGGATCGGCGGCCACAAGTGTCGTTGTCGCGCGGATCACCTCCAGGGATCCCGAAACCAGGATGCCTCCTCGGGAGAGCGGCAAGAGCCTGACGCCGGTACAGATCGAGTTGATCACGAAGTGGGTCGACCAGGGCGCAAAGTGGCAGGGTCACTGGGCATTCCAGCCTCCGACCCGACCGACACCACCCACCGCGGACCTGCCCGGGTGGAGATCCAATCCGATTGACGCGTTCGTCCTCTCGCGGCTGAGGAGCGAGGGGCTGACCCCATCACCGCGAGCATCACGCGAGGCTCTGATTCGTCGAGTCACTCTCGATCTCACCGGGCTCCCGCCCACCATCGACGAGATCGACCGCTTCCTGGCGGACACGCGGCCCGGAAGCTACCGACGCGTGGTGGACCGGCTGCTGGGATCCACTCGTTACGGTGAGCACGTGGGCCGAATCTGGCTCGATGCCGCCCGCTACGGAGACACCCACGGCCTGCACCTCGACAACGAACGCTCGATCTGGCCCTATCGAGACTGGGTTGTCGACGCATTCAATTCGAACATGCCGTTTGACCGGTTCACCGTCGAGCAGTTGGCCGGGGATCTGCTGCCCAAGCCGAGCCTCTCGCAACTGGTCGCCACCGGATTCAATCGCTGCAACGTGACCACCAGCGAAGGGGGTGCGATCGCTGATGAGTACCGCTTCAAGTACGGGGTCGACCGGGTTGAGACCACGTCCACGGTCTGGCTGGGCCTGACGATGGGCTGTGCAGTGTGCCATGAGCACAAGTTCGACCCGATTCCCCAGGAGGACTTCTATCGCTTCCTGGCCTACTTCAACAGCCTCACCGAGCGGGCCATGGACGGCAACGCCCTGCTGCCTCCCCCCTCGGTCAAAGTCCCCACGGCCGTACAGCGAGGCGACCTCGACACTCAGCGCAATCTCATTGCCGCGGCCCGCTCGGCCATCGCAAAAGAATTACCCTCGATCACCTACACCGATCCCGGACCCGGTTCCGACACCGCACCTCTCAAACGACGTGAGGTGGTCTGGATCGACGACCAGGCACCGGTCGGGGCGAAGCTGCAGGCCAGCGGAGACGGCGGCCCCTGGAAATGGGTCACCGGCTCCAAGCCTCAAGCCCACAGCGGCAAGCGATCCACGCGTCGAACCGCCAAGGGGTTGGGCCAGCATTTCTTCACCGGTGCTAAGCCGGGGCTGCAGGTCGGTAAAGACGACACGCTGTTCGCCTGGGTGCACATTGACCTGCTCGATCCGCCCAAACAGATCATGCTCCAGTTCCACAGCGGCAACTGGGAACATCGTGCGGTCTGGGGTGAGGATCGGATTGCGTGGGGCAAACCCAAGACGGGCAGTCGCCGACGACTCGGCGATCTGCCGCAACTGGGCGAGTGGATCCGCCTGGAAGTGCCCGTGGCACAGGTTTCCCTGAAACCCGGTACCGTGATCGACGGCTGGGCATTCACGCAGTTCGGAGGCACGGTGCAGTGGGACACGGCAGGCATCGTGACCACGTCACAAGTCGGCCCCCGGCTGTTCGCCTCGCTCGCCGCCTGGTCGGACCAATTGGCCAAGTCGGGCAAGGTGGACAAACTGGGCAAAGGACTGCCCGCGGAGGTGCTGGCTGTGGCCAAGGTTGCTGCTGAGAAGAGAACTCCGGCCCAGTCCGCGATCCTGAGGGACCACTTCCTGGTCCACGCCTGCCGCCAGACCGCACCGCGGTTTCAGGCCCACTCGGACGCGATCACCAGTGCCCAGGCCCGCATCACCGCGATCAATGCTGCACTGTCCTCGTCCCTGATCATGAAAGACATGCCCAAGCCCCGGCCCACCTTCGTACTCAAGCGAGGCCAGTACGACATCCCCGACAAGACCCGCCCGGTACAGCCCGGAGTCCCCTCGGCACTGCCCCCGTTGCCGAAGGATGCGCCCGGCAACCGCCTGGGACTGGCTCGCTGGCTTGTCGAACCCGACCACCCACTCACGGCCCGCGTCACAGTCAACCGCTTCTGGCAGCAGTTCTTTGGAACCGGGCTGGTCAAGACGTCCGAGGACTTCGGAGCCCAGGGCGAATGGCCCTCGCACCCGCAACTGCTCGACTGGCTGGCCACCGAGTTCCTGCGCACCGGTTGGGACGTGAAGCGGATGCAGCGGCTGATCGTCACCTCGGCTGCCTACCGGCAATCGTCGCAGTTCCGGCCCGACCATCACCGATCCGATCCGGGCAACCGCCTGGTCTGGCGCGGTCCCCGTTACCGGCTCGACGCCGAGGTGCTGCGCGACGCGGCCCTGTCGGTGGCCGACCAGCTGGTCGAACAGCCCGGTGGCAAGGGAGTCCGGCCCTATCAGCCCTCGGGTCTCTGGCGGGCCGTGGGCTACAGCGGCAGCAACACCGTGCAATTTATTCAGGACCACGGTTCCAACCTGTTCCGTCGCAGCCTGTACACGTTCTGGAAACGCACGGCGGCACCGCCGACGATGCTGACCTTCGATGCCCCGTCTCGTGAGGCGTGCTCGGTGCGTCGAGCCCGCACCAACACCCCGCTGCAGGCCCTGCTGCTGCTCAACGACGTCCAGTTCTTCGAGTGTGCCCGGGGTCTGGCCACCCGTATCCTCGCCCAGGCCGGCACCGACACACAGCGGTTGATCCACGGATTCCGCCTGGTGACCTCGCGGCGACCCGACGCACAAGAACTGGCGATCCTGGCTCGCACCCTGCAACAGCACCGTGCCGAATACCGCGCCCATCCCGAAGCGGCCAAGAAGCTGCTCGCGATCGGTGAAGCCCCCCAGGGCCCGGACCTGGATCTCTCGGAGCACGCCGCCTGGACAGTGCTGTCCAACCTGCTGCTCAACCTCGACGAAACCGTCACCAAGAGCTGATTCCCTTTTTGCGCCCTTGCGAGAACACCGCCTGAGCCAGGTGAGACCGAGACCACTCATGAACCAACCGCCGCTCCCGCCCAACCCCGCCACGCTGTCTCACACGCGTCGGCACTTCTTTGGCCGCTCGGCCTGCGGCATCGGTGCCGCGGCTCTGGCCTCGTTGCTGGCCGATGATTCCGGTGCCGCCGCGCCGTCGCGAACCCGTCGTGTTCTGCCCGCCCAGGACATCGGCGTGATGGGCACCACCCACTTCCCGCCTCGTGCCAAGCGGATCATCTACCTCTTCATGTCAGGTGCCCCCTCGCAGATCGATCTCTTCGATCCGAAGCCGAAGATGAAGGAGCTGTACGACAAGGACCTTCCGGATTCGGTTCGCCGTGGCCAGCGACTGACGACCATGACGTCGCGGCAGAAACGATTTCCGATCGCACCCTCGATCTACAAATTCCGCAAGCGAGGGAAATCGGGCACCGAGATTAGCGAATTGCTGCCGCACATCGGGAGCCTCGCCGATGAGATGGCCCTGGTCCGAACGGTGCACACCGAGGCGATCAACCACGACCCGGCGATCACCTACATCCAGACCGGAGCCCAGCAACCGGGACGGCCGAGCATGGGGGCCTGGCTGTCCTACGGCCTGGGTCGGTCCAACCAGAACCTGCCCGGTTTCGTCGTATTGCATTCGACCTGGAGCTCGAAGCGGGATGCCCAGGCTCTTTACACGCGCCTCTGGGGTGCCGGCTTCCTGCCCTCCCGGCACCAGGGCGTGTCGTTGAGATCCAGTGGCGACCCGGTGCTGTACCTGTCGAACCCCGCCGGCGTCAGTTCCGCCACCCGCCGCAAGACGCTCGACTCCCTGGCCGAGCTCAACCTCCAGCGGTTTCAGGCGGTGGGCGATCCCGAGATCGAAGCTCGCATCGCTCAGTACGAGATGGCCTACCGCATGCAGAGGTCGGTCCCGGAACTCACCGATCTCTCGGATGAACCCAAGCACATCCTCGACCTGTATGGCCCCGACGTCGCCAAGCCCGGCACATTTGCCGCCAACTGCCTGCTGGCCCGTCGGCTGGCAGAACGTGACGTCAAGTTCATCCAGGTCTTCATCCGTGGCTGGGACCAGCACGGAAACCTGCCTCGCGACCTGCCGCTGATGTCTCGCGACGTGGACCAGCCGGCCGCGGCACTGGTCAAGGATCTCAAGCAGCGAGGCATGCTCGAAGACACGCTGGTCGTCTGGGGCGGAGAATTCGGCCGCACCGTCTATTGCCAGGGCAAGCTCAGCCGTGCCAACTACGGCCGCGATCACCACCCCCGCTGCTATTCGATCTGGATGGCAGGCGGAGGCATCAAGCCCGGTATCGTGCACGGGAAGACCGATGACTTCTGCTACAACATCCTCGAGGATCCCGTGCACATCCACGACCTCAATGCCACCGTGCTGCACTGCCTGGGCATCGACCACGAGCAGCTGACTTACCGATTCCAGGGCCGAGATTTCCGCCTGACCGACGTCCACGGCGAGGTGGTCGGCCAACTGCTGGCCTGAACCTCGCCCGCCCATCCGCTCTTCCGCCCTTCAACTCCTCACCCTTCGAGTTCCCGCTGATGAACCGCCTGCTGACCGCAGGAGCGCTCTTGGCGCTCGTGCTGCTGCCCGTCACGACGCAGGCCGCTGCGCCTGACGTCGTCACCAACTCGCTGGGGATGAAACTGGCACCGATTGCGGCCGGAGAATTCCAGATGGGCGCGGAGAAGACGATTCGCGACGCCGGAGCAGACGAACGACCGGTGCGCAAGGTGAAGTTGACGCGACCGTTTCACATCGGCGTCCATGAAGTCACCCAGGCACAGTTCCTGACAGTGATGAACTCTTCGCCGTCGTTTTTCGCAACCGACGGACACGGCAAGGGGCTGGTCAAGGGTCTCGACACCAGCGTCTTCCCGGCCGACCAGGTGCGTTTCATCGACGCGGTGGAGTTCTGTCGGAAACTCTCGGCCCTGCCACAGGAAAAGAAAGCCGGGCGTTTTTACAGGTTGCCCACCGAAGCCGAATGGGAATACTCCTGCCGGGGCGGCAGCGTAACGGCCTTCCATTTTGGTGACTCACTGGCGGCCAAACAGGCCAACTTCAACGGCAAGTACCCCTACCGCAGTCGCACCGGCGAGTTCCGGGCCAGGACCGTACGGGTGGGAAGTTTTGCCGCCAACGCCTACGGCCTCCATGACATGCACGGCAATGTCTGGGAATGGTGCCTCGACTGGTACCACGTCGATGCCTACCGCACCGCCGGTGCGTCCGATCCCCTCGGCCCGGCCACCGGGACCTCTCGCGTGATCCGCGGCGGAGGCTGGTACAGCGATGCTCGAGATTGTCGCAGCAGTTTCCGCTATGCCGAGCATCCACTGGGGACCTACTACGTGATGGGCTTCCGGGTGGTGATGACCCCCTCGGCCAGTGTCCCCGCTGCGCTGCGACGATTCTGGGATGGCATCGACACCTCCGCCGGCCCCGCAAAACAGCGGACTGCCGACTCGGCGACCGCCCTGCCCACCCGCGAACAGCTTGTGGCAGTCGGAGGCGAGTCGTGGCCCCGCTGGCGAGGCCTGCGGGGAAACGGGACCTGGAACGGGCCGCAATTCCCCGCCCGCTGGCCGGTTGCAGGCCTCAAGTCACTGTGGCGCAAGCCGATCGGAGGCGGCTATTCGGGAATCGCCGCAGCCGCAGGCCGCCTCTATACGCTCGAGAAACTCAAGGAGCCGCCCGACACCGAGCAGATCGTCTGCCTGGACGCCGCCTCGGGCAAACGTCTCTGGGCACACCGTTACACGGCCAAGTACGCCGGTCTCTCGTATGGCAACGGCCCCAGAACCACTCCCTCGATCGTCGGAAACCGCGTCTACACGCTCGGAGCCGTCGGCCATCTCTTCTGTCTCGACGCAACTACCGGCAAGGTGATCTGGAGCCGCGACCTGGTCAAGCAGCACAAGTCGACGGTCCCGCTGTGGGGATTCTCGGCCTCACCCATCGTCGTCGACGGCCTGTTGATCGTGCATGCCGGAGGTACCCCCAATGGGTGTTTCGTCGGATTCGATCCACAGACCGGCAGCCAGAAATGGACAAGCCTCGGCGATCCGCTCGGATACGCCACCCCGCTGGTGATCGAGCAGTCCGGTCGAAAGCAACTGGTCTGCTGGACTCCCTCTCACATCAGAGGCCTCGATCCCAGGACCGGGTCGGTCGCCTGGTCGCACGAGTACAAGGTCCACAACGGGGTGTCGATCTCGATGCCGATCTACCATCGAGGAATCGTGCTGGTCAGCAATTATTGGGAGGGCGTCCAGGCCCTGCAGCTGACCAGCGACCTCTCGCAGGCGAAACTCGCCTGGGAAGACCGTCGCAACCTGCGGAGCCTGATGTCGCAGCCGCTGTACCGGGGCGATCACGGATACCTGCTCGACAAGCGGCACGGGTTGACCTGCTTCGAACTCGCCACCGGCAAGAAAGTCTGGGACGACGGCAACCGCATGACCCCCAAAGGCCGCAATCCCCAGGCCACGATGGTCTGGCTGGGTGCCAGCGACCGAGCGGTGGTACTCAATTCCGACGGGGAACTGCTGCTGGTGCGGCTCGCCCCCGAGGGCTACCAGGAGATTTCGCGATCGCGGGTCATCGGGCCCACCTGGGCACACCCGGCCTACGCCTGGGGCTGTATCTACATCCGCAACGACGAAACGATCGCCTGCATCGAAGTCGTGCCTGCAGCCCGCTGAGCCACTGCCCCCGTCAGCTGCCAACCAGCTCGGGGACGATCCGCCCCGAGACATCCGTCAGCCGGTGGTCTCGACCGGCGTGGAAATACGTCAGCTTTTCGTGGTCGAGCCCCATCAGGTGCAGCATGTTGGCGTGCACGTCGTGGACGTGCAGCTTGTTTTCGGCAGCGGCAAATCCGAAGTCGTCGGTGGCCCCGATCGCCTGGCCGCCCCGGGTGCCTGCCCCGGCCATCCAGGTCGAAAAGCCACGCGGACTGTGGTCTCGACCCTTTCCACCCTGACCGGTCGGAGTCCGTCCGAACTCGCCTGTCCAGAAGATCAGGGTCTCATCGAGCAAGCCCCGCTGCTTGAGGTCGGTCAGCAGGCCGGCAATCGGCAGGTCGGTGGCCCCACAGTGCCGCTCGTGATTCTTGTTTACGTCACCATGAGCGTCCCACGTGTCGTCTCCATGTCCGCCCCCCGAGTAGACCTGCACGAATCTCACGCCCCGTTCCACCAATCTTCGAGCCAGCAGGCAGCGACGCCCGAACTTCTCGGTGCGGGGGCTGTCCAGCCCGTACAGCTTCTGCGTTTGCTTGCTCTCGGCCGAGAGGTCCACCGCCTCAGGAGCGTGTGACTGCATGCGGAAGGCGAGCTCGTAACTGGCGATTCGGGCCTGCAACTCGGTGTTCTGCGGGTTCGTCGCCGAGTACTTCTGGTTGAACCGCTTCAGCAGGTCCAGTTGCTGCCGCTGCTGCTGGGCAGTGACTCGTGCGGGAGGCTGCAGGTTGAGGATGGGTTCCCCTGAGGTGCGAAACTGCGTCCCCTGGAAGCTCGCCGGCATGAACCCCGAGCTCCAGTTCGGAGGCCCGTTGATCGGACCTCCGTGATGGTCGAGCATCACCACGTAGCCGGGCAGGTTCTGGTTCTCGCTGCCCAGCCCGTAGACCGCCCACGACCCAAGGCTCGGATAGCCCTGCCGCACCATGCCGGTGTTCATTTGCAGCATGCCCGAGCCATGAGCAAAGCTGTCGGCGTAGCAACTGCGGAGCACCGCGATGTCGTCGGCGTGACGCGACAGGTTGGGAAACAGGTCCGAAATCGGCAGCCCCGATTCTCCGTGCTGTTTGAATACCCGGGAAGAACCCAGCAACTTGCCCGGGTTTCGCACCTTGAACAGCCGGTCCTTGTCGATGCCCGGCATGGTCTTGCCATGGAACTTGGTCAGCATCGGCTTGGGGTCAAACAGGTCCACCTGGCTGGGACCGCCGTACATGAACAGGCAGATGCAGGCCTTGGTCGAACGGGCATTGTGCGACGGTTTCGGGATCAGTTCGTCCGCGGCCTCTGCATCGGAGCCAAAGAAACCATCGGCCGAGAGCATCGACGAGAGCGCCAGACCGGTAAAGCCGCCGCCGGTTTCCCAAAGGAACTCGCGACGAGTGCGACCGCACGGAGGATTCATCCGCAAGAGGCCGGGCTTGGACTGCTCAGACATGGGATACAGACTCCACTCTCACCGCGTGTAGGCAAATTCGTTGGTATTGAGCAGTACCAGGCAAAACGCCTCCAGAGCCCGCCGGGCTGGATCATCGGACCGGTTCTTCTCGCCCGAGGGCAATTGCGCCTGGGCCTGCAGAAAGGCAGTCGAGAACTTCAATTCCTCGAGGCCGGGACTTCGGCACAGCGCCAGCCGGAAGGCAAGTTGCACCTGGGCCGCGGGCTCCGATCCCGCCTCCGCCTGCAAGCGGCTGGCCAGACCGGCCGCGGCAGCCGTCATGAACGAACCGTTCAGAAACGTCAGGGCCTGCGGGCCGGTGGTGGACACGGCTCGTTGAGAACAGCTGTCGGCTGAATTCGGTGCATCCAATAACGCCAACTCGGGAACCGCCAGGCTGCGCTTCGAGAAGATGTACACACTGCGACGACCCTCGCTCTGGGCCAGCGACTTGCCCCAGCCACTTCCGGGCCGCGACTGACCGGCCAGCACCGACTGAGGCAGCAGCGGGTAGACGCTCGCACCACCCATCGTCTGGTTGAGTCGGCCCGAGATGGCCAGGACCGAATCCCGGAACGCCTCGGCGTCGATCCGTCGCTGCCGGAACCGCCACAGCCAACGCTCCTGCGAGTCAGCTTTCGCCGCCGCTGCGCTGTACCGGGAATCCATCCGGTAAACAGTCGAATTCACGATCTGTTTGACCAGCCGCTTGGTTTGCCAGCCCGATTCGACCAGGTCCGCGGCCAGCCAATCGAGCAGCTCCTGGTGAACGGGCACGTCGCCCATTTCGCCAAAATCACTCTCACTGGTCACCAACCCCTCTCCCAGCAGGTGCTGCCACACGCGATTTACGAACACTCGTGCCACCAACGGGTTGGACCGTGATGTCATCCATCGTGAGAGCCAGAGTCGCCGGCCGGTGCTCTTTTCGAGCGTCTGCGGCGCCGCGATCGGCTGGCCCCGCAGAACCAACGGCACGCCGGGTTGCACCTCGAGCTTCGGCTGGTACGGGTCGCCGCGTTCAAACAGATTCGTCGTGGCCGCCTTGGCCGTATCTTCATACCAGATGTAGGCACGCGGTGGCTTGGAAGGCCGGGACGCGGTGACCCGCAAGATTTCGGCAACCCATCCTGATCGCTGCTCCCGCTGAGCGTTGCTCAGCGACTCGGACACCCGCCGCTCGAATGCCTTGGTGTGCTTCTGGACCAGTTTCTTCTGAGGATCATTCCGCTTGTCGGCGGCGGTCCGAAAGGCCTTGGCGAAGTCGGCAGGCAAGTCCTTGTCCTTGCCCAAGGCCGAGGCGTCCAGCACGGTCTTGCGGGCCGGGTCCAGGAGCTGCGAGAGCTGCGAGTTGAGACGGGCGAACTGTTCATCGGTTCGCTTGTTCGCGTCGCGGTACGCGGCCAGCTCGGACGCAGAGCCCACTTCCCGGTCAAACTCCTCACGGTGAGTCGCCGACTTGATCTTCTCGGGCCGCTTCAGCGGAGTGAACACCGCGAGGATGCCGTAGTAGTCCTGCTGCGAGAGAGGCTCGAACTTGTGGTCGTGGCACCGTGCACAACGTAACGTGAGGCCCAGAAAGGCTGAGGCGGTGGTGGCGAGCACGTCGTCGAGCTGATCGTAGCGGTCGGCGAACGGGTCGGCCGGTTCATCATCCCAGGTCCCCAGCCGCAGAAACGTGGTTGCGATCTGAGTCCGGGCGTTGCTTTTCGAGATTTCGTCACCGGCCAGCTGTTCGGTCAGGAACCGGTCAAACGGCAGGTCATGATTGAAGGCATCGATGACATAGTCGCGGAATCGCCACGCGTTGGGCTTCGTGCCATCACGTTCGTAGCCGTTGGATTCGCCATAGCGTGCCACATCGAGCCAGTGCCTGGCCCACCTCTCGCCGAATTCCGGCCGAGCCAGCAGTCTCTCGACCAGTCGTTCCCATGCTCCGGCCGCATTATCGAGCGCGAAACGCCGTTGCTGGGCCGGTGTCGGCGGGATCCCCAGCAAATCCAGGCTCAGACGCCGATGCAGCGTGCCTCGGTCCGAGGCGGGCCGGGGAGCCAACCCTTCCTGCTCGAGCCGTCCGAATACGAAGGCGTCGATGGGAGTTCGCACCCGGTCGGAAAACCGGGTCCCGGGCAATCGCGGCCTGGTGATGGCCTGAAAGGCCCAGTGATCACTCTGACCCTCGTTCTGGGCCCGTGCTGCCGCACCACCGCACAGGCTTCCGCACAGGACGGCTGCCAGCGGGATCCAGTTGAGGAAACCATGTCGTGACGGCATGAGCTGTGGGTGTCCGAAAGTTCCCATGCCGAGATTCTACCATCAGGCCGTCGGAGGCCCCAAGGCGACTCGCGTGGCAGGCTTCCCCGTTCTTATCGGTCGGACTAGGCTGGAAACCGCACGTTGACCCTCTGCTTGCGCGGTTCGCTCGTGAAGATTGCCCTGGCCCAGTTGAACCCGACCGTCGGTGCCATCCGCTCCAACGCGGACCTGGCTCTCGCGGCGGTCAAGACCGCGGCCGAGCAAGGTGCCCGCCTGGTGATCACCTCCGAGTTGCTCATCAGCGGCTATCCGCCCAAGGACCTGTTACTCCGCGAGTCCTTTGTTTCAGACTGCGACCGCGTTGTCGAAACTCTGGCCGGGCAACTCCCCTCCGGCGTGGGCTTACTGGTCGGGCACCCGACTCACCGCGACGTGCCCGACGGTCGAGTGGCCAATGCGGCCAGCCTGCTTTTCGGCGGCCGCATCCATCAGACGATTCACAAGACGCTGCTGCCCAACTACGACGTCTTCGATGAGCAGCGATATTTTCGGCCGGCTCAATCCCAGGCCCCGGTCGTGTTCGAGGGG
Organism: Planctomycetota bacterium; assembly: GCA_963580005.1. Classification (GTDB taxonomy): domain Bacteria; phylum Planctomycetota; class Planctomycetia; order Planctomycetales; family Planctomycetaceae; genus UBA8437. Next base: position 2,568 of record CAUZJR010000029.1, on the reverse strand, counting down.
CTGCGACTGGGTGTGCACATCTGTGAAGACGCCTGGTGGGGCGAACCGGACACCTTCTACCACGACCCGTCCGCCGCGCAGTCCGACCCGGTTGCGGTCCTGGCCACCGCCGGCGTCGATCTCCTCGTTAACCTCTCGGCCAGCCCGTTTGAAATCAACAAGCCCGATCACCGCATCGAACTGGCCACACGCCACGTCGCCCGTCACGACCTGCCGCTGGTCTTCGTCAACCAGGTCGGCGGCAACGACGACCTGGTTTTCGACGGACAGAGCTTTTCCATCGAATCCGCGTCGCACCCGGCCCGCAGCCTGCCTGCCTTCGAGGAGGCTGTGACGGTGATCGACACCGACGAGTGGTCCCAGTCGACCGCTCTCCCACGCCCGGACCGCGACACCGCGTTGCTCGAAGCGTTGACACTCGGGTTGCGCGACTACATGGGCAAGTGCGGCTTCTCGGACTGCGTTCTCGGTCTCTCCGGCGGCATCGACAGTGCTGTAGCGGCCTGCATCGCCGCCCGGGCCATCGGCCCCGAGCACGTGCACGCCCTGCTGATGCCCAGTCGATTCAGCAGCGATCACAGTGTCGAGGATGCTCGGCAGTTGGCCGACTCGCTGGGCATCGACCACCAGACGGTTCCGATAGAGACCATGCACACCGCCTACACCGAATCGGACGTCGTGGGAGCGGAACTGGCGTCGGACCCCGCCGGCCTGGCCGACCAGAACCTCCAGGCCAGGATCCGCGGCGCACTGGTCATGACCCGCAGCAACCACAACGGCTGGCTGGCGCTGGCGACCGGCAACAAGAGCGAGTTGGCGATCGGTTACTGCACGCTGTACGGCGACATGGCCGGCGGGTTCGCCGTGCTGTGCGACGTATTCAAGAACGACGTCTACCGACTGGCTCGTCACATCAACTCCACCGCCACCCCGGCTCCTCCGATCCCCGAACGCACATTGACGAAGCCGCCCAGTGCCGAACTTGCCCCCGACCAGGTCGACCAGGACACTCTACCCGAGTACCCCGTGCTCGACGGGATCCTGAGGGGATTGATCGAAGAGGAGCGTTCCGTGGAGAGTGTTGCCGAGGAGTTTCCTCTGGAGACGGTCACCTGGGTCGCATCGCGACTGGACCGAAACGAATTCAAACGCCGCCAGATGCCACCGGGCATCAAGCTCTCTGCCCGGGCCTTCGGCAGTGGACGGCGGATGCCCATGGCCACCCGACTCGAATCTCTGTGAGCCCTTCGATGAATCGACCGCGCATTCCGAGTCCGTCTGCAGAGTTCCGTTACGGCATCAGCCACCGCGACGCCACGCCGCCGGTGGGTATCTTTCACCGCTTCTGGGGTGCGGCCAATCACGACGTGGCCAGTGGAGTCCACCGCCCGATCCGTGTCACCGCCTCGGCGATGGGAGACAGCGACCCGGGTGGCATGACCTGGGTCCTGGTCACCAGCGACCACTGCCTGCTGCGGCATGATGACATGGTGTGGATGAGGCAGGAGGTTCTGCAGGCCGCCTCGCTGCCCGCCTCGACCCACGTTGCCTTCTCGTTTGGACACTCGCACTCGGCCGGCCACATCTACAGCCATCGCTCGAGTCAGCCCGGCGGCGACCTGATTGCGCCCTATCTCCAACTGCTGCTCGCACAGACACTCGAGGCAGTCGATGAAGCGGTGACCCGGATGGTGCCCGCCCGGGCCACGTTTGCCACCACGACCTGCGTCATGGGCGCCCACCGGGACTTCGAGGACCCCGACGACGGTCAATACGTCTGCGGCTTCAACCCCGCACAGCCACTGGACCTGCCCGTCGACGTGCTACGAGTCCGCTCGCTCGATGATCACGAACTGGGCACTCTGATCACCTACCCATGCCATCCCACCACGCTGGCGTGGGAAAACAGCCTGATCAGCCCCGACTACATCGGAGCCCTGCGAGAGACCTTCGAAGGCGACACGGGTTCCTGTTGCCAGTTCCTGCTGGCACCCTGCGGAGACATCGGGCCTCGGCACGGATTCGTCGGTGATGTGGAGGTCGCCGACAGCAATGGTCGTCAACTGGCTCATGCGGCACTTGCCGCCTGGCATTCACTGGACCACGTGGCCGGCGATTTCGCCTACCTGGGACCGGTCCTCTCGGGAGCCACGCTCGGCGAATGGCGTTTCCAGGGATGGGAGCGGCCCACAGCGGCGTTCACCCACGAACAATTCACCGTCGACTTGCCCTACCGGGATGACCTCCGAGAGCTGGAGGTGGTGGAAGGCGAACTGGCTGACTGGGATCTCCAGGCCCAGGACCCCGACAGCAACAAGCCCGACCGTGCCGGTACCGCCCGCGCGATGGCCGAGCGATGCCGCCGCGAATGGGAACGGCTGTCGCCTCTTCCTACCGGAGACACCTACCCGCTGCGGGTGGACCATCTCAGGATGGGTGACGCCGACCTGATCCTGGTCGAGGGTGAGCCCTACTTCCAGTTGCTCACAGATCTGCAGGCTGCGGTGCCCGGCCGCACCGTCCTGGTCGGAGTCCTCTCGGACGGAGCCCGCTGCAGTTACCTGCCCA
>CAUZJR010000028.1:0-20636 GCA_963580005.1 Planctomycetota bacterium | reverse complement strand
CCTCCGGCTCCATCGAACCGGTGGCAGGCTCCACATCGAGCGGCCTGGTAGCTGCGTCGTCCGTTGGCGAAGTTTCGGCCGACGAGTCCAGCCCTGGCCGCGGCGACCACCTGGTCGACGGTCCACGACTGGCCGGGTCCCTTGGCCTTGGGCAGGGTCTCGAGTTTCACGGCGGGTGGTACGACGGTCGAGGCCAGTGCCTTCTTCTCGGCCGGCGACACGTTGGCCAATGCCTCGCTGCGGATGTTGTTCAGGAACCCGGTGTAGCTGGCTCCGCCGCTGCGCCCGCCCGCATCACCGAGCCACTTGAAGTACTCGCGGCGTTGCTCGAGCGTCCAGCCGTATCGCATGGTCCTGAGCACAAAGGCGTAGTGGATCTTCTGCAGCTCGGGATGATTGGCCAGTATGCGAGCGACGGTGCCGCCGTAACCCCGGTTGCGAGACAGCAGGGCGGCGAGGTCCTGCTTGACGGCCGGTGACGGCTTCTTCATCAGGGCCAGGGTCTTGTCGATGACGGTGGGGGAGTTGACGTAGGCCAGCAGTTGCGAGAGATCGCGATCGAGACGGTGCTCGCCGGTGGGGAAGGCCTTGTCGAGCTGTCCGAGTACAGTGGCCGAGGTGTCCTGGTTGGGGGCACCCATGCGGATGAACGTCAGCGAGTAGGCTCGCAGCAATCCCAGCCGGTTCTGGGTGTCGAGCCTGGCCCAGCCGAGGCTGGCGAGGGCCCCAAGCAGCCTGGGCTGCAGCCGCTTGTCGCCCTGACGTGCCAGGGCGATCACGCCGTTGATCACCGCGGTCGGATTCTGGCGGCTGAAGATGTCGTTCTGCCACGAGGCGACCGGTTGCGATTCGAGTGCCAGGCGGGCTGCGTATCGGATGTGTCGATCGGTGTGTCCCAGGTGAGCCAGCCCGGCCTGGACGGCGGCAGGATCCTGTTGGCCGTGGAAGGCCTCGAGCGATCGACGCAGTTTTCTGAGTCCGAGGAAATCATCCGAGCCGGGACCGGCCGGTGCGGTCGATTCCTTTCCGGTGTAGGTGACACGGAACAGCTCTGACTGGGCTCCTCGCCCACCGATCGTGAAGTACATGGCTCCATCGTCACCGATGGCCACGTCGGTCAGCGGCAGCGGAGCGCGGGCGACGAATTCTTCTCGGACACCGACATAGCTGGCGCCCCTGGGCTGCAGGTGCACCGCGTACATGGTGCCGAACGTCCAGTCGCACAAGTAGACGGCTCGCTGGTACCGGGCCGGGAACTTCGCACCGGTGCCGAAGTTCACGCCGACGGGTGAACCGGGACCGATGTCGACGACCTGGGGCAGGCTGTCGGCGTACCAGGTGGGCCACTTGCCGGTCCCGCTCCGCCAGCCGAATTCGCTGCCACTGACGGCATGGCACAGCCGGGTCGGTCGGTACCAGGGCGAGCCCATGTCCCATTCCATGTCGGCGTCGTAGGCGAACAGTTCACCTTCGGCACTGAAGTCCATGTCGTAGGAGTTGCGGTAGCCGGCGCTGACGATGCTCCAGGTCTTCCCGTCGGGGTCGGTCCGAGCGATCCAGCCGCCGGGGGCCATCCGGCCGCGGGCGTGGCCCCGAGCGTCCCACTGGCGTGGCAGCAACAGGTCCTCGGACCAGTTCCCCGGCAGGTGGTTGGCAACCAGCCCGTCGGGAGGGTTGGTGTGGTTGCCGGCGATCAGGTAGATCGACTTGCCGTCGGGTGAGAGCCTGAGTGCGTGAGGCCCATGCTCACCACCTCCGGCCAGCGCCTTGAGCTTCTCGATCTTGTCCCACTCGCCGTCCTTGTCCGAGTCGACGGCTCGATAGAGTCCGCTGCCGGGTCCGCCGTTGGCCGAGATGTAGAGATGCCCGAAGGCGACCAGCATGCCCTGAGCGCTACTGATGGGCAGGTCGAGTTTTTCGACTCGAGTCGGTTCGCTGCTGCCGATCTTCGGGGGTGTGATCCGGTAGATGCCGCGGCCGCCCTGGTCGCTGGCCAGCAACCGGCCCTGGCCGTCGCTGACCAGGCAGACCCACGAGCCCTGGGTCGGCTTGGGGACTGTGTAGAGACGTTCGACCTGGAAACCGGGCTGGACCTGGAACAGGCCGCGCCGAGCCTGGGGCTGGCCCCCCGAGGCGAAAACGTTGCCCCAGGGACGGATGCCCATCGTGCCCAGGGCGACCGCCGCGGAAGTGGTCTTGGCGTCGCGAGTCCTGGATACCTGCCAGGTCTTGTCGCTGATGATCGTGGAGATCTTGCCCGCGGCATCCCGATAAACCAGTTTCACGGCCAATGCGGCCGGGCCGCCCGAGTTGCGACCTTCGATCTCGATCAGGTTCTTGCCCGGCACCAGGTGCTGCTGGATGTCGGCGGCCACCGGAGCGCTCCATTCGTCGCCGGAAAGCAACCGCTTGCCGTTGATCCACATCACCAGGTGGTTGTCGCAGCTGGCTATGATCCGAGCCTGCCGCGTGGTCGCGGTGAAGCTGCGACGGAAGTAGTAGCGGTCGTTGGCTGCGGCCGACTTGCCGCCCCAGATCCACTGCGCCTTGGGACCGGCCGTGAAGACGAGTTTCTTCGTTGCCGGGGTCTTTTTGGCGGTCGTCCCGGCAAGCTTCCTGGCACCCTGGATTTCCACCGGTACCACCTCCGGCTTCTGCGAGAACACCTTGCCGGCTGAGTGGGCGGGTGAGCAGAGTGCCAGGGTGGCCAGGCACAGCGAGGCGAAGAGTGCGTAGCGGATCATGCGAGTGGTCTCGTGTTTTGGGACTCTGTGACCGGCGGCCGGTGCGTTCAGGCGACCAGGTCGTCGACGACATCGCCGTGGACGTCAGTCAGCCGAAAGTCTCGGCCACTGTAGCGGAAAGTCAGCCGGGTGTGGTCGATTCCCATCAGGTGCAGGATGGTGGCGTGCAGGTCGTGAAAGTGGACCTTGTCCTCGACAGCGTAGTACCCGTATTCGTCGGTGCGGCCGTAGACGAGCCCGGGCCGGATGCCGGCACCGGCCATCCACATGGTGAATCCATGAGGATTGTGATCTCGGCCGTTACCGTTCTCGGCGGTCGGCGTGCGGCCGAATTCTCCACCCCAGACCACCAGTGTCTCATCGAGCAATCCTCGTGATTCAAGATCACTCAGCAGCCCGGCGATCGGCTTGTCGACCGATCGTGCCATCTGCCTCATCGAGGACTCGAGTCCCGAGTGGTGATCCCAGCCGTTGCTGTTGCACTGCACGAACCGCACACCTCGCTCGGAATACCTGCGGGCCAGTAGGCACTGTCGACCAAAGTCCTCGGTCGCCTTCTCGTCGATCCCGTACAGGGCCTGCGTGGCCCGGGATTCGGTTTCCAGTGCCTGCACCTCGGGTGCTGCCGCCTGCATGCGGAACGCGAGTTCGAACGAGGCGATGCGGTCTTCCAGGGCCTGGTCCGACCCGGTCAACTCGAGCTGCTTGAGGCCCATTCGCCGGATCATCTCGAGTTCCCGTTGCTGTACGTCTCGGGACGCAGCGGGCTTGATGAAGGGGAACTTCGCCCTCGAGGCCGGCGTGCCGCCTCGACCCAGCGGTGTGCCACCACAGGCCGCCGGCAAGAATGCCGAACTGAAATTGTTGGATCCGCCCTGCGAGAGTGCCTGGCAGATGGTCACGTAGCCGGGCAGGTTGCGGTTCTCGGTGCCCAGCCCATAGACCAGCCACGAACCCAGGCTGGGCCGGATGAAGGTATCGGTGCCGGTGTGCCATTCGAGTACAGCTCCGCCGTGACGCGGGTTGGTGCAGTGCATCGAGTTGACGATGCAGAGGTCGTCGACCCGTGAGGCGACTTCGGGGAAGACCTCGCTGACGGCAGCACCCGACTCGCCGTGACGACGGAATCCGAACGGAGAACCGACCAGGTTGCCGTGACGCAGCGGGAACGAGAGCACGCGTGGCTTGGCAAAGGGAAGCGGTTGGCCATGCTCGGCGACCAGTCGCGGCTTGGGATCAAAACTGTCGATGTGGCTGGGTCCGCCGAACATGAACAGCATGATCACCCGCTTGGCACGAGCCGGCCGGGGTGAAGCGTTGGGCAACAGCAGGTCGTCGCGGGTTGAACCCGGCTCGGCGGCGACGGTCTCGTCACTCAGCAAACCGGCCAGGGCCAGCGAGCCGAACCCGGCTCCGAGCTCGGAGAGAAACTGTCGGCGGTGTCCGGTCACTTCATGCATCATCTATTCGATGTAAACAAACTCGTTGCTCGAGACCAGTACGCGGCAGACGCTCTGCCAGGCTGAGAGAGGATCGTCGAAGCCGTCGAGAAACTCGGTCCAGGTTGTGCGTTCGTCGTCACGAGGCTCGCGGCCGAGGACCTGGCGGTAGGCCAGTGAGAGCCGGAGTGCGTCGGTGGGCAGAGCCTGCAGGCCGGTGGCCATGGCTCGAGTCGACTCGGTCACCAGTTTTCCGTTCATCAGGAACAGCGCCTGGGGTGCCACGATGGTCTCGTCTCGGCGTCCGCTGGGGACGGCCGGATCGGGGAAGTCGAAGGCTCCGAAGACTTCATATACGGCACTACGGAGGACCGGCAGGTAGACGCTGCGGCGGGAGACGTCGAAATCGATCTTCGATCGCGGGGTGCCGCTCGAGAGATTGTCGAAGGCGCGAGCGTCGATCGGTTGGCCGCCCATGGTCTCGTCGAGTTGGCCGGCAAGCGCCAGCAGCGAGTCGCGAAGCACCTCGGCGTGCATTCTCCGCCGGTTCATTTTCCACAGCAAGCGGTTGTCGGGATCGAGTTGGCTTGCGCGTTGCCGAGTGCCGGGGGCAGCAATGGTGCTCATCCGGTAAGCACGGCAACCCATGATGCGGCGGTGCAACTGTTTGATCGAGAAGCCGTCGGCCACAAAACGGACGGCCAGCCAGTCGAGCAGGGGCTGGTTGTCGGGCCGCTGACCGAGTCGTCCGAAGTTGTCGGGGGAACGGACCAGCCCGTGTCCGAAGTGAGCCTGCCAGATGCGGTTGACCAGCACTCGAGCCGCCAGCGGGTTGCGGTCGGATGCGACCCAGCGAGCCAGTTCCAGCCGCCCGCTGCCGGGTCCTTTGAGCGGCTGCTGGTCGAAGCCGGCGGCGATTCGAGGAAACCGGCGAGGGACCCGGGGGCCGCGGGTCAGGTGGTTGCCCCGGAGGAAGATCTCGAGATCCGAGCCATCGCCGTCATTGACGGCCATCGCCTTGGGGATGGCACGGTAGGCGGTGCGGGCGGCCTCGAGTTCTTCGGTGTAGGTCTGCCGCTGCGAGGCTGACATGTCCTGCCGGTTGCCCAGGACCAGGATCCGGTCGAGCCGATCGATGGTGCCTTCGAGCTGGCTGAGTTTCTGTTCGAGTGATGCGGGGCCCAGTGCCCGGGCGTTCCACTTCGAATCGACGCGGAAACTGAGCATCACCTGGGTGCTCTTGAAGATCCCGGCCAGAGCGTAGTAGTCGCTGGTGGGCACCGGGTCGAACTTGTGGTCGTGACACCGAGCACATCCCAGCGTGAGTCCCAGGGTGGCTCGGCCGAGTGTGTCGATCTGGTCGTCGACGATGTCCATCTGCTGCTTGGTCGGGTCGTCCTCGGCCAGCATCTTCGGTCCCAGCGTCAGGAACCCCGTGGCGATCACCCGTGCGTACGCTTCGGAGACGGGTTCGCCGGGGACCCCGGGCAGCAGGTCGCCGGCGATCTGGTCGACCAGGAACCGGTCGAATGGCCAGTCGGCGTTGAATCTCTCGATGACCCAATCGCGGTATCTCCAGGCGTCGGCGTAATAGAGGTTGTCGTCCATGCCGTTGCTGTCGGCGTAGCGAACGACGTCGAGCCACAATCGGCCCTGTCGCTGGCCGTAGCGTGGTGACGCGAGCAATCGATCGACGAGTCGGGCGAACGCACCGGGTCGGGTATCGGCCAGGAAGCGGCGGACCTGCCGCGGAGTGGGTGGCAGTCCGTGGAGATCGAGCGTGGCACGGCGGACCAGGGTGCGGCGGTCGGTTTCGGGAGCCGGCTCGAGCCGAGCCGTTTCGAGCCGTGACAGCAGAAAGTGATCGATTGGCGATCGGATGGTGCCACGGTTTCGGAGACTGACTGCGGGGAGAGCGGCTGCGGTGGGTGGCTGAAACGCCCAGTGATCTCGCGAGGCCTTGTTGTAGGGAAAGGCATCGGGGTCGGCGGTGGGTCGGGCCCGGACGCGGGTCGGCTTTTGCCCTGGCCAGTGAGCACCTCGCCTGATCCACTCGGCCAGGTCCGCCACCTCCCGCAGCGGCAACTTGGTCTTGGGCGGCATATCGGGCATGGCCGGGTCGTGCCGGACGGCGAGCACCAGCAGGCTGTTGTCGGGGTCGCCCGGCTTGATGGCCGGTCCCGAGCGTCCTCCGGTGAGCATCGCGGCGAGCGAGTCGAGCTTGAGGCCGGCTTCGTTTTCCGTATCGGGGCCATGGCAATCGAAGCAGCGGCGCAGCAGCACCGGCCGGATCCGCGTTTCGAAGAACGCGATGTCCCGGGGGGAGGCTGTTGGCGGAGCGGCCACGAGTGTGCCCGGTCCGCAGGCCAGGATCACGATGAAAACCCAGATCCGCATACAGCCAATCTACAGCAACCTGAAACCTCATGGCACGCATGGCGGTCTCGGATTGGCCTTTCCCGCCCCGGTAGGGCATGCTGTGCGTGCCGGGCGGGGAATGCTGCTGCTGCTGAAGAATCACAGCAGGTGCAGCCCGCCCGAGGGACACGCCCAGAAAAGGACTCGACCATGGCCCGCCAACTGCTCGCATCGCTCCTCGCGATTGCCCTGTCCGTTTCGACACTGTCCGCCGCCGAGTGGACCGGTTGGCGAGGACCCAATGGTGACGCCAGGGTCACCTCCGGCAGCCTGCCGACGGCCTGGGCCACGGGGAAGAACGTGGCTTGGAAGACTCCGACACCGGGACCGGGAACGTCCTGTCCGCTGGTCGTGGGCGAGCGAGTCTATGTGACCTGCTACACCGGTTACGGGCTCGAGCCGGGCCAGGGAGACCCCAAGCAGCTCAATCGACACCTGCTGTGCCTGGACCGCAAGACCGGCGAGGAATTGTGGACGAAGAGATTCGAGCCGAAGCTGCCCGAGCACAGGTACTCTGGCGAGGGGTCCTACCACGGATACGCGGCCAGTACCCCGGCGACCGACGGCAAGAGTCTGTTCCTGTTCCTGGGAAAAAGCGGCGTGTACTGCCTGGACCTCGACGGCAAGCAGGTGTGGCATGCCGACGTGGGCGGCCGCACAAACGGGTGGGGCTCGGGGACGTCACCGGTGCTGTATCAGGGGCTGGTGATCGTCAACGCCAGTGTCGAGAGCGGTTCGATGGTGGCCCTGGACCAGAAGACGGGTCGGCAGGTGTGGAAGACCGGCGGGATGTCCTCCTCGTGGAATACCCCGGTGATCACAAAGTCGACCGCGGGCGGATCGGAACTTGTGGTCAGCATCTCGGGCCGGGTTCTGGGCCTGGATCCCCTCAGCGGCGAGAAGCTCTGGAACGCAGACGGAGTGCATCGCTACGTCTGCCCCAGCGTGGTGGCTCACAAGGGCGTCGCCTACATCATCGGCGGCGGACACACGTCGCTGGCGGTGAAGGTGGGTGGTCGCGGAGACGTCACGAAGTCGCATGGTGTCTGGAGACTGAACAAGGGTTCGAATGTCTCGTCGCCCATCTACCACGAAGGCCACCTGTACTGGGCTCATGACAGCAACGGCTCGGTGTTTTGTCAGGACGCGGCGACCGGGAAGATCGTCTACCAGAAGCGACTCGAACCCCGACCCGGCCGGATCTGGTCCTCACCCATCCTCGGCGACGGCAAGCTCTACTACACGTCTCAGCACAACGGCACCTTCGTGATTGCCGCGGGCCCGAAGTTCCAGATGCTGGCCCACAACGTCTTTGCCGACGACAAGACGCGGACCAACGCCTCGCCGGTCCCGTCGCGCGGCCAGCTGCTGTTCCGCAGCGATCAGGCGGTCTACCTGCTCGGGACGGAGGCCGATTGAAGCGTCCGTTTTGGCCTCGATCCCCTTGGCCGTTTGTCCAACAATGGCCGATAAGCCTGCTAGGATAAACAGACGTTGATGTAAGGCACTTGGCCCGGACCGGTCTTATGCACGCTCACGACCACGCCTTCACCAGTTTTAATCCACGTCTCCGCGAGGGCCTGATGCACCTCGACCGGCGGGGCATGATGAAGGCATCGATGGCGGGGCTGGCGGGGCTGAGCCTGCCGGCACTATTGGCCGAGCGTGCTCGCGCGGCTCAGACGGGTCGCCCGATGGGTTCGCGCAAGTCGGTGATTCTGTTGTGGATGTGTGGTGGCCCGAGTCACATCGACACGTGGGATCCGAAGCCGGATCGTCCGTTCAACAACCGTGGCCCGTTTGGCGTGATCCAGACGGCCCAGCCGGGCATCTTCATCTGCGACCGCCTGCCCAAGCAGGCCGCGATGCTCGACAAGTTCACCATGATGCGATCGGTGAACGCTCACAAGAGTGACCACGAGCCGAATATGGCGTTCCAGACCGGGCACCGCGAGGCGGCTCCGAGGCGGAACAAGCACGGGCGGATGTACCCGGCAATCGGGTCATTCGTGGCCAAGCACCGAGGAGCCAACGATCCGGGCATGCCGGCCTATGTCGGCTTCCAGCGTCACCCGTGGCACATGGCCATCGGTGGCTGGCTGGGCAAGCAGCACGACCCGTTCATCGCCAACCAGGCCGCCAAGCTGCCGGTTTACGACAAAGCCGGCAAGGACACCGGGCAGATGTCCGGCGCCGACCTGTTCCAGTTCCCCGATGGGGTCAACGTGGGCCGGGTGAAGAATCGGCAGCAGCTGGTACAGCAATTCGATCGCCTGCGTCGCGACATCGACCAGCGTGGTTCACTTGATGCCGTCGACGCGTATCGTGCCAAGGCGGTCGACATGCTGCTGGGCCGAAAGGCTCGCGACGCGTTCGACCTGACGCTGGAAGACCAGGCGACGATCAAGTCGTATGGCAAGCACCTGTGGTGCCAGCAGGCGTTGTTGGCCCGGCGGCTGGTCGAGGCCGGTTCGAGCTTCGTGACGCTTGATCTCAGTTACCACACCGCCTCGGGCACATGGGACACTCACGGAATCCCCGGCTGTGTCTACGGTGGCATCACCAAGGGGCTGGGCGACCTGTTGCCTCTGTTTGACCACCTGCTGACGACCCTGGTCACCGATCTCGAGAAGCGTGACCTGCTGGACGACACGCTGGTGATCGCGATGGGCGAATTCGGTCGGACACCGAACATGGGCACCCAGGGCAGTACCGACGGCCGGAACCACTGGCCGGTGGTGATGTCGATGTGCATGGCCGGCGGTGGACTGAACCACAACCAGACACTTGGCTCGACCGTCACCGACGGCAGCCACCTGAAGGACCGGCCGATCCTGCCCGGTGACATCGCCGCGACGATCTATCGTCACATGGAGGTGCCGCTGGATTCTCAGTACATCGACCCGCGTGGCCGCCCGAGATTCATGCTCGAGGACGGCGGCGAACCGATCGCCGAGCTGTTCTAAGCAGGCAGCGGGGACAGGCACCTGCGGAGCCAGTCCCTGCTGTGGCTAGGGCTTCGCCGCCGGTTGCAGCACACGCCGTTTCTTCATGTTGTAGCGGGCTCCCAGCTTCAGCGTGATGTACTTCTTTGCATCGGGTGTCCCGGCCGTCCAGCCCTGCGGATCGTAGACCAGGACCGCCGCATCCGGCTTGCCGAACACCTCGAACGTGTGCTTGCGAACGATGATCGCGGAATCCTCATCGATACCAATCCCCAGCAGGTCCTCGCGGTCGAACCGCCTCAACATCTTCCCATCGGGATCATCCAGCACCCGCACCAGTCCCATCTGCCGGCCCCGCTTGATGACGTGCTGATCGATGGCACAGTTTTCGATGAACCCCAGCCCTCGCTGGTGGTCCCCGATCATGATCGTGTTGGTTTTCGAGTCACCTCGGACCAGGAAATCGGCCTGGATCGAAGCTCCCGCCGAGGATCCGCCGATCACTCCACCCCGCTTCAGCACCCGGTGGAATTCCCGTTCCGAGCGGGTGCCCAGGTACGAGTCGGCGATCCGCCACTGCCGTCCACCGGTGAACCAGACACCGTCGGCTTTCTTCAGCGGCCTCACGAATTCTTTTGTGTTGGCCAGTTTGCGGTCGTGAGTGTGCAGCACGGTGAGGTGTTTGAGTTTCATCGTGTTGCGGGCGAACTTGGCGACTGCGGGGTTCTGGTAGTCGTACTTGGGATCCGATGAGATGGCAGTGGGGACGATCACAATCCGGGCCTGGGCACCTCCGGCCAAGTCGACGAACTTGCGGAAGATCGCCGCGGCCTGCTTGCCACCTCCACCAACGATCAGCAACGTGCCCCGCCTGGGACCCTCGGTATCGTCGGCGTGGACCGGACAGGGAACCGAAAAGGGAACCGAAAAGGGAACCGAAAAGGCCAGCAGCAGGTAGCAGGCAAGTAGGAAGCGAGTGTGAGAATGCCGCTTCACGTGGGACTCTCCTGTTGAGTGGGCAGGGCGGGTGTGTTGGGCGGAGCGGGGCTGCTGGATCCGTCGGCAGGCTCTTCAGCGGGTTCTTCAGCAGGAATGTCGGGGACTTTCCACCCCCGTTTCGCATCCTCGGCCTGTTGCCGCATCAGTTTCAGTTGTGACCGAACGGTGTCGCGGCGTTGGCAGAGGAACCGGAGTTGCGAGCAGACGTTCTGGTGTTCGTAGTCTTCCGAGGAGGCAACCTGTGAGAGCACCAGGCGTCGTCGATCGAGCAGTGAGTCGGTGGGGAGCAGCACGAGCAGCGTGAAGGCTGCTGCGGCGAGGGCGGCGGCGGCGCCGACGGCGGTGCTGGTGTAGTAGGTATCGCGAGTGGCCAGGAAGGCGACGGCGACGAAGGCCGATGTGCCGATGACCAGCACGAAGATCCGCCAGAACGCGTCGGGAATCCGCTCACGCAACCTCAGCAACGGCAGCACCAGCTTCAGTTCGCTGTTGACCCGACCCCGTGTCCAGGCCCGCCGCCACCTCATGCCACGCAACCGCCGGATCTCCTGGTGGCAGCTCGCCAGGCGAGACCTGGCGGTTGTCAACCGGTCGCCGGTGGCGTCAACGACGGCCTCGCTCACGATGCGACCGGTGTGATGTCTGTCGTCGATCCCCCGTCGTCTTGCTCCTGGGTGGGCTCGGACAAGCCGCCAGCCGGATCGTCGGTCGCTCTTGGGGCGACAAGCCTGTAGGCCAGCAGTGCGGCGGGAATGTAAACCAGCAGGTCGACGGCATTGAACCACGTCGGATGCGGAATCAGCATCACGTTGGCGATGCCGCCCATCAGCATCAGGCCTCCCACGATCGATGCCGGGACGATGTGGGCGTCGAGTGAGACTCGCACGGCGATCAGTGCACCGAAGAGGGTGCCCAGTGCGTGCGAAACGATGACCAGGACCAGTTGCAGCGGGTGCTTGGGCAGCTCGCGGGCAAAGACCTGGCGAGCCTCCTCGATCTTGACGGGATCTTCGCCGTAGATGTTCCGGACCGCTTCGGTCAGCTCCGGCGAGGATGGGTTGACGCGGTGGGCAACGAACTGCAGGAGCGTCGTCACGATCACGGCGGCGACCATGCCAGCCAGAGCGGCCAGTCCGTTGCGGAGCATGGAGGGTTCCTGTGTGGCAGTGTGCCGGGAAGATTGCGATGGGGCTCAGCGGCTCAGCGGGCCGCGGTGGTCGAATCGGGAAGGCAGCACGGGGTGCCGACGGCGGTCACGTGGTGCTGGCCGCGAAGCAGCAGCAGTCCACCCGAGAGTGCAGGGGTGGCCATGCACTGTTCGCCGAGTGGATTGGTGGCCAAGTGCTTGTAGGTCTTGCCCGTGGCCACGACGTGGACCTGGCCGTCCTCGCTGGCAAAGTACAGCTTGCCGTCACCGGCGACCGGTGAGGCGGTAAATCCGACTCCGCCACCAACCCGCTCGCGGTAAATCCGCTCACCGGTCTTCGGCTCGTAACAACTCAACACCCCGTTCATGCGGCAGGCGTACAGCAGCCCGTCAACCAGGATGGGTGTCTGCATGTAGATGCCGTCGCGAGGCAGGCTCCAGGCGATGTGTTCGGTCGAGCCGGTGGTCGACTTGGGGGTGATGTCACCGGTGGCTGCGAAGCGGACCGCTCGCAGGGGCCGACTGGGTCCGTGTGCTGAACTGAGAATCACCAGGTCGCCGGAGACGATCGGAGTGCAGACGGGGATGTCGCCACCGCCGGTCAGTTTCCAGATCTCGCGTCCGGTAGCAGGATCGTAGCCTCCCGAATGCCGGTAACCGGCCACGACCAGCTGAACCTGTTCGCCGTGCCGCCACAGAGTTGGAGTGCTCCAGGTGGGCACATCGTCGCGACCGATGCCCCACAACTGGCGACCGTCCTCGAGTGAAAAGGCGGCCAGGTACGAGCCCTGCTGGACGTCGCACTGCAGGATCACGGTGTCCTGGAACAGGATCGGGGAACTGCCAAATCCCCACTGGGCAGCGGGGACCTTGTAGTAGCCCGAATCGAGTAGCCCGAGGTCCTGTTTCCAGATCCGTTTGCCGTTGAGGTCGAAGCAGTAAAGGCCCTCGGACCCGAGCGAGACCACGATGCGGCGACCGTCGGTGACGGGGGTTGAGTTGGCGTGAGTGGCCTTGGTGTGTCGCTTGATGAGCGGGATGCCCTGGTGCAGGCACCGACTCCAGGCCACATCACCGGTGTTTCGGTCCAGGCAGTAGAGTCGCCACGAGTGGCTGGTCTTGTCGTCGACCGAGGCGATGTTGCCGTAGATCCCCACCTTGACCCCAGCGTCCTCGCGGCCACTGACGGCGGTCGTGACGAAGACCCGGTCGCCGGCGACTATCACACCCGAGTGGCCCAGGCCGGGGATCGGAGTCCGCCATGCCACCTCGTCTCCGGTCTCGACATTCCAGTTCGAGGGCAGCGGATACCCGCGGCCGACTCCCGATGCACCCGCTCCGCGGAACTGCCGCCAGTCGGTCCCCGGTACCGCCTCGGGAACCGGCTCGGGAACCGGCTCGGGAACCGGCTCGGCCGCACTGGCCGACACCGCAGTTCCCACCAGGACGGCCAACAGCAGAGGCAAGTTGTGAGACGACATGGCCAACCGATTCAATGTCAGAAGCAGTAGCAGTAGCAGTACGAAGTCTCATGGTCCCACCCGACTCACGCAGGTGCAAGCCGGCAAACAGGCTTGGGGTCAGAGCTTGAATAGTGAATAGTGGGCTACTCAATCTGTGCAATTTGCCACGGCAACTTTCACGAATCACTATTCAAGCTCTGACCCCACGGTTGCTTGGGATGAACCGTACAGCTCGGTTTTGTCTGAACGTTGTGGCCTGGCTGCTGCTGGCTTCAGCGGCGGCCGCACCGGCGTGGTCGCAGCGGCCCGCCGCGGTTGCTGTGACTCAGCACGATGTCCAGGCGATCCTGTTGCGTCATTGCACGGTGTGTCACGGGCGGCGTCACCAGGAGGGTGGCCTGAGCCTGCTGGATCGGAAGTCGCTGCTGAAGGGTGGTAAGTCGGGACCGGCAATCGTGCTGGGTCAGCCTGGTTCGAGCCTGTTGATCAAGCGGATCCACGCCGGGCAGATGCCTCCCAAAGAGAACCTGCTGAACACCGGCACGCGACCGCTGAAGCCTCGCGACATCAGCCGCCTCGAACGATGGATCCAGGCGGGTGCTCCCGAGGTCGAGTTGCCGGCCGAGGTGGCTGGCACGGCCAGGGACCCACTGGTCGATGACGATGACCGCAGCTACTGGGCGTTTCAGTCACCCAGGCAAACGGCAGTTCCCGGTTCGCCGATCGGCCCGAGCCCGAACCAGAACCAGAACCAGAACCAGAACCCGATCGACGCATTCGTGTCGGTTCGGTTGCACGAGGCGGGACTCGGGTTTTCGGCTCCCTCTGACCGGGCCACCCTGGCTCGTCGCGCCTGTTTCGATCTGCACGGACTGCCGCCGACCCCGACGGAGCTGCAGCGATTCCTGGACGATGATCGACCCGGCGCGTTCGCCCGCCTGGTCGACCGGCTGCTGGCCTCACCCCGCTACGGCGAACGCTGGGGCCGTCACTGGCTCGACGCGGTCGGCTACGCCGATTCGTTTGGGGGCAAGCTGGAAGCCGATCACATGCGACCCTACGCCTGGAGGTACCGGGACTACGTGATCCGGGCCTTCAACAGCGACAAGCCCTACGACCGCTTCCTGCTCGAACAGCTCGCAGGCGACGAGCTGGTCGACTACGAGAGTGCCGAGGAGATCAGCACCGAGATCTACGAGAACCTGGTGGCGACGGGGTTCATGAGGATGGCTCCGGACAGTACCAGCGAGCGAGAGGTCTCGTTCATCTCCGATCGACTCGACGTGATTGGCGACCAGCTCGATGTCTTCAGCACGGTGGTGCTGGGTCTGACGGTCAAGTGCGCGAGGTGTCATGACCACAAGTACGACCCGATCCCTCAACGCGACTATTACCGGCTAGTGGCGGTGTTCAAGGGAGCCTTCGACGAGAACGACTGGTTGAAGCCGGTCGGGGGCAGCGAGAAGAAGTACAAGTTTGGTGTGCGGCGGATGAGTATCGTGCCGGCTGAGGAGAAGGCCGAGGACCAGCGGTTGCAGATCGAGATCAACTCGGTTCAGCACCAGGTCAACGTCGAGGCGGAGCGGTTGAGAAAGGCACTTCCCGAGAAGGAGAAGAAGCTCGATCGCGCCAAGCTGATCGCCCACCTGTTGAAGACCGACCCGTCGTTCAAGTCGTTCGCCGATCCGTTGCTGAGCCAGGTCAAGGCTCTCGAATCACAGCGGCCTCCCAACCAGGGCATCCAGGCCCTTTGGGACCGCGGAACACCGTCGGCCACCTACATCCTGATCCGCGGCGACCACGACAACCCCGGCACCCCGGTCTCTGCGGGTGTGCCCGCCGTGCTTTCGGATCCCGCCGCACCCTACAGGGTCACACCTCCCTGGAAAGGTGCGAAGCAGACGGGACGCCGGCTGGCGCTGGCCCGCTGGGTGATTCGGCCGGATCACCCGCTGACGTCGCGGGTGATGGTCAACCGCATCTGGAAGCATCATTTCGGCCGCGGCCTGGTCGAGTCGCTGGGCAATTTCGGCCAGACCGGCAACGACCCCTCGCATCCGCAGCTGCTCGATTGGCTGGCCGTCGAGTTCGTAAATCGGGGCTTTAGCATCAAGGCGATGCACAGGCTGATGATGGCCACCACCACCTACCGCCAGGCCTCCTCCGCCCCGGTCGAAGCGGGCAGCCCAAGCGGCCTGACGGCATCTCAGCGCCGCGATCCGCTCAACGAGTGGTTCTCGAGAATGCCGCTGAAGCGGATGGAGGCGGAGTTGGTTCGCGACACGGCGCTGTGGGTGGCCGATCGCCTGAATCTCACCCCGTTCGGCCCGGCCGATCCGGTGACGGTCCGCAAGGACGGACTGGTGACGGCTCAATTGGTGAACGGAGGGTGGCGACGGAGTGTCTACCTGAGGCAGCGGCGGAAGGAGTTCCCGACATTCCTTTCGACGTTCGACCTGCCGAGCATGACGCCCAACTGCATCGAGCGGCCCGAGTCGACCGTGGCGACCCAGGCACTGTTCCTGATGAACAATGCGACGATCGACCAGCTGGCGGCATCGTTTGCCGAGCGGATCGAGCGTGAGGCGGGTCCTGAGATCGACCGACAGATCCAGCGGGCCTACCTGGTTGCCTTCAGTCGCCGGCCGGTTGTCGACGAGCAGGAAGCCGGCCGCAGTGCACTGGAACAACTCGGGCGGCACTGGTCCGATCACCTGGCCGCCGAGTCGAAGGCGGGCCGCAAGAACACCGGCCCATCCGCCTCGCAGCGGGCACTCGCCTCGTACTGCCACGCCCTGCTCAACTCGGCCGCCTTCCTTTATATAGACTGACGAGCCTGATTCGGAACTCCCGCACAATGACGCCAGCCCCAGGCACCGCTGCTTCGGCCGATCTCCCCGGCCGCGTGAATCGCCGCCGGTTCTTCGACCGCGTGGGCGACGGGCTGGGCGGCACGGCGCTGGCCTGGCTATTTGCAAGGGACCTGTTTGGCGGTTCGGGTCTGCTGGCCGAGGAGGTAGTCTCTCAGCAGCCCGGCGTGTACGGCGTGGCCCCCAAGACCGCACCCCATCCGCCTCGAGCCAAGGCGGTGATCCAGTTGTTCATGCAGGGTGGTCCGAGCCAGATGGACCTGCTGGACCCCAAGCCGAAGCTGGCCGAGCTTCACGGCGAGTCGTACTTCGACAAGGTGGCGGCGGATCTGACCGGTCCCGAGCAGGCCGGGAAGCTGTTCCGCAGCCCGTGGCGATTCCGCCGGCATGGTGAGTCGGGCCTGGAGATTTCCGAGCTGATGCCTCACCTGGGAACCGTTGCCGACGAGTTGGCCGTGGTGCGGTCGATGCACACGACGCATCCGAACCACGAGCCGGCGATTTTCAAGTACCAGTCGGGCCGATTGATCCAGGGCCTGCCCTCGTTGGGGTCGTGGGTGGTGTACGGCCTGGGCACCGAGAACCAGAACCTGCCGGCCTTTGTCGCCCTGGCTGCCGAGGGGAGCCTGCCGGTCAACGGCACCCAGAACTGGCACAACGGGCTGCTGCCACCGGTCTACCAGGGAACGCCGATACGGACCCAGGGGGCACCGCTGCTGAATCTGTCGCGCGAGGTGCCTCAGCCCGACGCTGCCCTGGCGGTTGAACGGGACCTGCTGAAACGGCTCGATCGCATCCACCGGCGACGTCGACCCGGCCACCTGCAACTGGATGCCCGAATCGCCAGCTACAACCTCGCCGCGAGGATGCAGCTCGAGGCGACCGATGCCCTGGACCTGGCACAGGAATCCGAGTCGACACTCAAGTCTTACGGCGTCGGCAACAAGACGACCGACAACTACGCTCGTCGCTGCGTGATGGCACGTCGGCTGGTCGAGCGGGGCGTGCGGTTTGTCCAAGTCTGCACGGAACGCCAGATCTGGGACAACCACAGCGGCATCGTGGCCGGTTTGAAGAAGTGCTGCGGCCGGACCGACCAGCCGATTGCCGCTTTGTTGAAGGACCTGAAGCAGCGAGGGTTGCTCGAGGACACCCTGGTGGTGTGGGGCGGAGAATTCGGGCGGATGCCAATTGCCCAGTTGCCCGACAAGACCAATCTCTCGACGGCCGGACGAGATCACAATCCACGAGGCTTTTGCGTTTGGCTGGCCGGGGGCGGAGTGAAGGCCGGCAGCGTGTACGGGGCGACCGATGAACTGGGGTACGAGGCGGTGGAGGACCGCGTGAGTGTCACCGACTTCCACGCAACGTTGCTGCACCTGTTGGGGATGCATCACGAGGAGTTGTTCTTCGATCACAACGGGTTGGAAGAGAAGCTGACGTCGGTTTTTGAGGCGCGGGTTGTGCACGAGCTGCTGGCCTGAGCCGGGAACCGTTGGCCGAGCAGGACACGGCCTGGTTTCCCGGGAGACCCTGGTGCGATCGCTACAGGCAGGCGACGCCAGAACACGAGCAGGAGTTTTTCGATGACAAGCGCATCTCCGCAATTCTCAGGGATGTCTCGACGTGACCTGCTGAAGGTGGCCGGGACTGGTGGAGCCGGGATGGTGGTCGCCGGCACGGCCGTCGAGGCAACCGGGGTTCCCTCGCGACCAGGGATTGACACGTTGCCGGGTGATCACGTGCTGAAATTCGACCTGCCGGGGGTGCGGATCGGATCGGCCGTCTACCCCGATGGGCCGACCGGGTGCACGGTGTTTCATTTCCCCGGGCGGGCCAAGGGCGTGGTCGATATCCGGGGCGGCTCGCCGGCAACGTTCTGGACCGACGCGATGCGACGCGGTGCGGCTCCGGTTGATGCCATCTGCCTGACCGGCGGGTCGATCTACGGGCTGGAGGCCGTTGGTGGAGTCGCGACCGGGTTGCTGAAACGGAAGGAGTATTCGGCCCACTGGGAACGCATCGCCTTGGTCTCGGGCGCGGTCATCTACGACTTCGGTGTCCGCTCCAACTCGATCCATCCCGACCGGGAACTCGGGCAGGCTGCTCTCGAGGCGGCCCGCCCGGGCCGCTTTTCCCTGGGCGCCCGCGGTGCCGGTGCCTCGGCCAGTTGCGGGAAATGGCTCGAACCGGCGGTGAAGCGGGAACTGGCCGGACAGGGGGGGGCTTTCGGGCGACGCGGACCGATCCGGGTTGGTGTCTTCACGGTGGTCAACTCCGTCGGTGCGATCGTCGATCGGAACGGACAGGTTGTTCGTGGTCATCTTGACCCGAAGACCGGCCGGCGTCGCATGTACAACGAGTCGACTCCCAATGCCGGCGAGTCGACACCCAGGGGGAACACGACCCTGACGGTGGTCGTGACCAACCAGAAACTCGGCGATTGGGAGCTGAGCCAGCTCTCTCGCCAGGTCCACACGTCGATGGCACGTGCCATCCAGCCCTTTCATGCTTTGATCGATGGCGACGTGCTTTACGCGGTGACGACCAGCGAGGTGGGGGATGCCGGCGATCGCAAGGGAACCCGCGTGGTTGTCGACCTGGCGACCCGACTGGCCTGGGATGCGGTGCTCACCTCTTTCACGGGACGAAACGACAAGGTGAAAAAGCCATGAACCGAATCCGTCTTGGCGTGATGGTGCCGGCGATGCTGCTGGCCACGGTGCCGCTGGTTTCCATCGGAGCCGAGTTATTGCGGTCGGCGAACTATTCTCATTTACAGCTTTCTATAAAGCGCACGCGACACCCAGGGCCTTTCTGACTTGCGCGGGCGTTGCTTGCTAAAGATCAGCAGCAGGCTGGGCGTGTAACAACGGGCGAAAGTGACACAGGGGCCGTGACCTCACTCCCGCACCCGGCGTGGGGCTGTGGGCTACTTTGTGATCTTGCAGTTGGGCAACGCCTGCTGCAGTTCGGCGACGCCCGCGTCGGTGATCTCCGTGTCGGTCAGGATGAGCGTCTGCAGTGCGGTCAGCTGCTTGATCGGCCCCAGAGCCGCGGCGGTAATACCGGTGCCGTGCAGGTCAAGCGTCTCCAGCTGGGTCATTTCCTTGAGATGTTTCAGCCCATCGTCGGTGAGTTGGGTGCCGTCGAGGCGAAGGTGTTTCAGATTGGTGAGTCCCTTGAGGTGTCTCAGCCCGGTGCCGCTGACGTGTGCGTCGTCGAGTCGGAGGTGGTGCAGGTTGGTCATTCCCCCCAGGTGGACCAGCCCCTCGTCGGTGATCCGGGTACCGCCCAGGACGAGGACCTGCAGTCTGGTCATCTGCTGGAGGTGTGCCAGGCCCGCGTCGGTGAGCTGGGTGAGACCGAGGACGAGCACCTGAAGCCTGGTCATCTCGTTGATGTGCACGAGTGCGGCGTCGGTGAGTTGCGGACTGTCCAGGACGAGGATCTCCAGGTTGGCCATCTCCTTGATATGCACGAGTCCGGCATCGGTGAGATGTGTGATGTGGAGGCTGAGCGACTGCAGTCGGGTCATCCCGCTGAGGTGCACAAGCCCTGCATCGGTGATCTTGCCGTTGAACTCCACGAGGAACAGCATCTGCAGGTTGGTCAACTTCTTGAGGTGTGCCATGCCCGCATCGGTAATCTGGCCCCTGCCGCCCCAGAACTCGCCAGTGCGGATGCCGAGTCGCCGCAACTGGGTCATTTCCTTGAGGTGCCCCAGGCCCTCATCGGTGATCCGGGTGCCGCCCAGATCCAGAGTCTCCAGGCTGGTCATCCCCCCCAAGTGGACCAGCCCCGTCCCCTTCATGTTGTTGCAGCCCATGAGGCGAAGAGTCTGGAGGCTGGTCAGTCCCCTGAGGTGCAAGAGACCGGAATCCGAGATGCCGGTATTGCCCAGTTCGAGAGTCTTGAGATGGGCCAGCCCCTTCAGCCGCCTCAGGCTCGCATTGATCACCTTTGTGCCGTCAGTGGTGAACACGTGATGTGCCCAGGCGAAGTGTTCGCGGCCCGCGTCGGCGACCGCTGTGCTGTCAGTCTCGAGTAGGTGATGTTCCCAGGAAACGCCCGCATCGGAGACTTCGGTGCTGTCGAGGCCGACCTTGATGACCTCGCCCTGTTCATTTCGCCCGATCGTGGCACCCAGCTGTTCCAATCCTGCGATCGGATCAGCCTCGGACCGCAGAGAGACCTTTCGCGAGGATCCGTCGCCACACCCGGCAATCCCCAACAGCAGCGATGACAACAGCAGGACTCTCATCGCATCTCCCCGGCCAAGCCCGGGCGTCGGACCCGCCAAACCCGGCACTCGCGATCAGCGGTCGGCTGTCTTGGCGGCGGCGTCGGGAATGGTCAGGTGGATCGGGTTGGATGCGTAGTTCGTGCTGATCGAAAACGACATCGAGATCCGGCCCATCACGGCAATCGGGAATCGCTTCAGGGGCTTCGGGGCGTCCTTCCCCTTGGCCGCTTCCAGGATCACCGTGCCTTCAACCGCGTTGTTGGTCAGGCGTGCCTTGCTCGAGGCCGACATGGTCACCCCGGGTGGCAGTTGGTCGTTGATGATCGAGTTTCCATAAAGGAAGGGCATTCCCAGCGTGATCGGAC
>CAUZJR010000027.1:0-20990 GCA_963580005.1 Planctomycetota bacterium | reverse complement strand
TCGCGATGCCGGCCGTCGGCAGCCAGTCGATCGCCGCCGGTGACGTGCTCGAAGTCACCATCGCCTCGGGACTGACCAGCGACAGCACCGTCTCCTGGCCCGTCCGGGTCAACGCACACACCGGCTCGGCAACGATGCCCGGTCTCGGCACGCTGCCCTTGGCCGGCCTGACACTCGAAGGTGCCGAAGCCGCCGTGACCGCCGCCTGCGTCAACCGGGGACTGTTCTGGTCACCCAATGTCACCGTGACCATGAAACAGCAGTTCAAGAACCGGGTGATGGTGCTCGGAGGCGTCAAGGAACCGGGAGTCTACGACCTGCCGCGAGATCGCAGCAGCCTGCTGGCAGCCGTCTATGCCGCCGGAGGACTCTCGAGCGACGCGGGAAGCAACATCGAGATCAAGTCGACGGCTAGAGACAGCACGCTCGGTGAGCCCGGCGGAACCGGGATCAAGACCGCCGGCTACAGCCTGCCCATGGCCAACGGCGGCGCCGACCAGATCCTGAAAATCAACCTCATCCAAGCCGCTCAGACCGGGTCGGCCGGGTACTACGTGCCCGACGGGGCGACCGTGATGATCGAGAAACGCGATCCGGAACCCATTCACGTGATGGGACTTGTCAAGAAACCCAACCGCTACGACTTCCCCTACGACCGCGAGGTCCGGGTGCTCGATGCCATCGCACTCGCCGGTGGACTCACGTCTACCGTCGCCGACAAGGTCTACGTCATCAGGCCACTGCCCGATGGCGAGGGCCAGACGGCGGTGATCGAAGTCTCGCTGAGCGAGGCCAAACGAGACGCCAGCCAGAATATCCGGCTCGGACCTCGTGACCTCGTCACCATCGAACACACTCCCGCCACCATGATTCTCGAACTGGTCAAGATCGTCCGCTTCGGAGTCGGCGCCAGCCTCACTCCACTCTTCTAAGACTCCCCGCCCACCCGGCCACGCACGATGTCGTCCGAACTGCAACAGCCGACACGCTCGCTCGACGAGGCCCCCCAGACGGCCACGCTGACGCGGATCGTCCGCTTCCTGCACGTGGTCCGGGTCCGCAAGGGACTGCTCTTCACCTCGCTGTTCGTCGCCGTACTGCTCGCCGGACTCTACTACGCCACCGCGCCCAGGCTGTACGAGTCCAGCTCGAGACTCTACGTGCTGCAGATGGGCTCCAACGTGCTCGAGGAAGCGATCGAGAACCAGGGGGGCGTCCGCGAGAACATGGCCAACTACCAGGGTGTGCTCACCAGTGACCTGGTGCTCGAGGAGGTGCTGCAAAAACTGCCTGCCAAGCACCGAGTCGATCTCAAGGACGTACCTCGAGCCAAGTGGATCGCCGCACTCCGCGAACACCTCGGAGTCTCAGCACCGCGACGAACCAACCTGATCGACGTCCGCTACCGATCTCGCGATCCCCAGGCCGCCGCCGCCATCGTCAACCACGTCGTCGACAGCTACCTGAAACTGATGCGAGAAATCCACAAGTCCTCGGCCAGCGAGGATGTCGAGTTCCTGACCCGGAAACGAGAAAAACTCGACGAGGAAACCCGGGCGATCAACTCAGAACTGATCGTGCTCAAACGCCAGATGCAAATCATCTCCGGACCCGATAACCAGACCATCAACCCGGCCGCCGAACGACTGCAGGAACTCAACAAGCACCTGATCGACGCGATGAACCGTACCCGCGAAGCCCGCTCCACGATGCAGGCGATCCACGAAGCGGCCGCCAGAGGCGAGGACATCCACCAGTTCGCACTGCAACAGATCGAGGTCGTCGGTAAGGAAGTCTTCATGAGACAGATGGGGCTCAACCCCCAGGACTCGTGGCTCGACGGACGCACCCGACAGCAGCTGATCAACGACCAGGTCGCCTACCGGAACGACTCGGCCGAACTCGGTCCCAATCACCCTCGTATGCAGATGCTCGCCGCACGGATCCAGGAACGGAAAAAATGGCTCTCCGAACGACCCGCCAACATCAGCGCCCAGATGATCACACTCGCCAAGACCCGGCTGACACCCACGCTGCTCGCCATGTCCGCACAGAAACTCCGCTACGCCGAACTCAGAGAACAGGCCCTGCGAGACGAGTTCAACCGCGAGAGCCAGGTGGTGTCGAGCTTCGAGGCGTTGATGGGCCGGATCCGGCTGCTGAACTTCGACCTGGCCCGTAAGCGGGAACTGGCCATCGCCCTGGCCACCCGGATCTCTCGGACCGACCTCGGCAAGGAGCGTGGAGGCCTGAGAACCAAGATCGTCAGCCAGCCGAAGGTCGCCAAGGCACCGGTCACCCCCAGGCTGCTGGTCGTGGCACTGTTCGCTCTCGCCACAGGACTCGGCACCGGCCTGGCCATGATCTATGTGCTCGATTACTTCGACGACCGCTTCCGGTCTCCCGAAGAACTGCAGGTGCAGGCCGGGCTGCCGGTGCTGGCGATCGTGGGCGAACTGCCCCACGACTCCGAATCGGCCGGCCTGGAATCGGTGCGGACCTTCGAAGAACCCAACGGCTCCGAAAGCGAAGCGTTTCGGACCCTGAGAACCGCGTTGGCATTTTCCGGCGAACCGACCACCCGACTGGTAGTCACCAGCACCGAACCGGGTGACGGCAAGACCACCGTGCTGGCCAACCTCGCGGTGGCGTTTGCCCAAAGCGGCAAACGGACGCTGTTGATCGACGCGGACATGAGACGTCCGGGGCTGACCTCGCTGATGGACCTCAAGGGACAGCAGGGACTCTCGACCATCCTCCGCAGCGAACTCC
This sequence comes from Planctomycetota bacterium, assembly GCA_963580005.1. GTDB lineage: Bacteria > Planctomycetota > Planctomycetia > Planctomycetales > Planctomycetaceae > UBA8437. The sequence continues at coordinate 18,218 of CAUZJR010000027.1, read as the reverse complement.
CGCTCAACTCCACCACCGCCGGCAATGTGTTCACGACTCAACTCGACACTCTCGATGTCATCCCCTCGGGACCACGCCCGGTGAATCCCGCCGAATTGCTGCACGGAACACGGTTCTCGGAACTGCTCGCCTGGGCCGAATCGGTCTACGACCAGATCCTGATCGACGCACCCCCGGCACTCGCCGTCGCCGACGCCGCAATCATCAGCCGGCAGGTGGACGGGGCCCTGCTGGTGGTCAGACCCGACAAGAACCGGAGACGGATGGTGGTGAGAGCAACCGAATCGCTGGGGAGTGTCGGTGCCAACGTGATGGGCGCCGTGATCAACCACGTCACCGCCGAGACCGGTGAGGACTACTACGGATACGGGTACGGATATCAGTACGACGGCGGGGAGGCGGCGGTCGAGTCGACCGAGGATCTGCAGCAGGCGGCCTAGACCGCCGGTTCGACTCGAGTGCAACCGTTCCCGCGAGAAGGACCTCGCGATGACACACGCCTCCACGCCAACCCGCTGGCTGCGGGCTGTCGACCTGTTCCTGTACCTGGCCCTGCTGGGAGTCCCGCTGTGCCTGGGAGGCCGAGGGGGCTGGGGGCAGATGCTGCTGATCGTCTGTGCCGCGGGTGCCTCGCTGGCCTGGATCGCAGGTCGCATCACCGGACGCCTCGAAGGCTACCGCTGGAGCTGGGCCGAGCCGGTCCTGCTGATCGGGACTCTCTGGCTACTGCTGCAGGTCGTCCCGCTGCCCTCGATGCTGCTGAATGCACTCTCGCCCAACCACGCCCACTGGCTGCCGGCCTGGACCGGCACGGGGCTGGGCACCTGGTCCACGCTCTCGCTGTACCCGGCCGCCACCACGCTGGCCACCGTCAGTGTGCTGGGCGTCGGACTGCTGTTCGTCGTGGCCTGCCAGAGACTGCGGACGATCGACGATGTCGAAACCATGCTCAAGGCGATCGGCCTGGCCGTGGCGGGAATGGCCGCCTTCGCACTGGTCCAGTTCGCCACCTCCGAAGGACGCTTCTTCTGGTTCTATGAACACCCCTTCACCTCGACCCTGCACCGGGTCAAGGGTGCCTTCACCAACAAGAACCACTTCTCGCAGTTCATGGCCCTGGGACTGGCCCCGCTGGCCTGGTGGCTCGTCCAACGCGTGGGCAAGAAGCCCGGCTCCAGCCGCGACTTCACCAGCTTCACACAAAAGGCCGGCAGCGGTGACCTCGTGCCCGGCATCCTGATGTGCGGGCTGGGACTGGTCGCCTTCGCCGGACTGCTGGCACTCTCACGTGGCGGAGCACTCGCACTGGCCGCCGCCGCGGTGACCTGTGCCGCCATGATGTATCGACACCAGAAAGTCTCGGGCAGACTGCTGGCCGGATTGGCCGCCTCCTCGCTGCTCGTCGCCGCCTGCCTGGGAATCTACGGGTTCCGTGACGTCTCCCAGAGACTCGAAGAATGGGACCCCGGCGTGAGACTCATTGTCTGGGACGCCAACCTGCAGGTCGCCTCCGAATTCCCCTGGACCGGGACCGGACTCGGAACTCACGCCGAAGCACACCCCACATTCCTCTCCGAACCGTTCCTGGAACGAGAATTCACTCACGCCGAAAACAGCCCGCTGCAAATCGCCTCCGAAACCGGGCTGCCCGGACTGCTGATCTGCCTCGCCGCCATCCTCGGATGCCTGGGCTGGTGCCGTGTCGGATTGCGCCGCGGAGTCGACTCGAGAATCGCAGCTGCCGCAGCTGCCGTCACCGCCTCACTCGTCGCTCACCTCGTTCACTGCCTCTTCGACTTCATCTGGTATGTACCCGGCTGCATGGTCGTCGTCGCTCTACTGGCCGCCTGCGCCCGATCACTCGCCACCGCAGCAAACACCGCAGCAAACACCGCAGCAAACACCGCCACCAACACCACCGAGACTCCTCTCGTTGCCACTCCCGCTCGCATCGCCTGGCAGGGTCAAATCGGCTGGGCGATGGCCGCGGTTGTCCTCGTACTGGCAACCGGTTTCAGCGGCGTGCAGACCGCTCGGCAAATCGCCGGTGACGTTCACTGGGACAGTTACCTGAGACTGAGGTTTGCCAAGACCGACACTGACCCGCAGCAACAGGCCTCAATGACACCCGCCCAGCACAAGGCCGCCGCCCGACTCAAGCACCGTCAGCGGATACTGGCTCTGGGCAAGACAATCACGGCCAACCCGAACCACGCTCGGGCTCACCTGAGACTGGCGGCACATTACGTGGCGTGGGTCGAAGATCTCCGCAGCGGCGGCCTGAACCCTCACATGCCCCTGGGCCAGATCCGCCAGGCGGCACTCGGCTCGTCGTTCACATCGGCTGAAGAGCGAAACGAGTGGCTCTCACGACCCGGCGTCCTGGGCACCCAGCGACGCTACCTCGACAAGGCTCTCGCCCACGCACGCCGCTCGCTGACACTCTGCCCGCTGCAGGGCATGGGCTACATTCAGATGGCTCAACTGGGATACCTCGAAGGAGATGACTCAGGTGACAGCTCTCAACTGATCGCCCAGGCACTCGTCGTTCGGCCTCACCAGGCCCGCATCCACGAGTCAGCCGGTGTCGAGGCGTGGTTGGCCGGTGACCAGGAGACGGGTTTGCATCACTGGAAACGGGCTTTCGGCCTGGATCGTTCCGTTCAGCGCAGGATCCTCAAGAGGCTAGCCGCCGCGGGGCTGCCGGCCCAGGTCATCATCAGCGAGTTTGATCCGGATTGGGAATCTCTGGTCTACATGAAACAGCTCTATCAGCAGGCGCTGCCCGAGGCCGAGTACCATGTGGTGCTGGCCGATTACGCCAAGGCGGCCTACGACCGCGCCGATGGCCAGGACGGAACCGACGCAGTCACCAGCTGGTTGCAGGCCGCCGGAGCCTACCGGCAACTCGACCAGACCGCCCAGGTCCAGGCGTGCTACGAGCAAGCCCTGGCAGAGAACCCCTCGTCGCTGACCGCCCGGCTCGCTTTCGGCCGCTGGCTCTATTCGCAGAACCGCTTCGGCGACGCCCTGGAACACCTCGAGTGGTCCACACGCCAGCAGCCCGACGACGAGAATCTCAGGCGACTCGTCACAGCCTGCCGAAAAAAAGCCTCCGGCCTATAGGGACGGGACTGCCCCAGGGACTGGCTGCGTCCGAGGCGCCAGCCGAGGAAGGTGCCTGTCCCCAACGTCCCAAGTCTCCCCAGCGCCCCCGCGATAATCGGGACAGGCACCGGCGCCCCGCCCAAAAAAGGCGGGGCTCTGGAGCCAGTCCCCGCCACGCTACAGCCAGCCTGTCGGCCACGCTATCATCGACCGCCCCAGCAATCCTCTGCGCTCTTTCACCAATACTCAAAGACTTCATCCCCCTCTCTGTCCACAAATAACCAGATTGGCTCCCATGACCGACTTCCGCACCGAACACGACTCGATGGGCGACGTCCAGGTCCCCGCCCAGGCCTACTACGGAGCCCAGACACAGCGGGCCGTCGACAACTTTCCGATCAGTGGTTGGAGACTACCGGCCGAGCTGGTCCACGCTCTGGGTCGCGTCAAGCTGGCCGCGGCTGTCGCCAACCGCGACCTCGGCAAGCTCACAGGCAGCGGCAAGAACCCTCTCGAACAGACCCAGGTCGATGCCCTGATGGCGGCCTGCCAGGAGGTGATCGATGGGAAACTCGATGACGAATTCCCCATCGACGTCTTCCAGACCGGCTCGGGGACCTCGAGCAACATGAACGTCAACGAGGTGATTGCCAACCGGGCGATCGAGTTGATCGACGGTGATCGGTTTGTCGCCGAAAAGCCGATCCATCCCAACGACCACGTCAACATGGGACAGAGCACCAATGACATGTTCCCCACGGCGATCCATGTCGCGGTGGGCGAGGGCATCCGCCGCCGGCTGGTCCCGGCACTCAAACTCTTCGCCGAATCGCTGCGGCGGAAGGCCCAGGAGTGGGACCAGGTGATCAAGATTGGTCGGACTCACCTGGCCGACGCCACGCCGTTGCGGCTGGGGCAGGAAGTCGGAGGGCTGGCCAGGCAGCTTGACCTGTCGGTCGAACGAGCCGAACGCGCGGCCGAAGCGGTGCTCGAACTGCCCGCCGGCGGTACCGCCGTCGGCAGCGGCATCAACACTCACCCCGAATTCGGAGCACGAGTCGCCGCAGACCTGGCCTCGCAGACCGACATCGGCTTCGTCGAAGCGGCCGACCACTTCGAAGCCAACGCCCAGAGAGACGGGCTGGTCGAATGCCATGGCCAGCTGAAAGCGATCGCCAGCACGCTGTTCAATGTCTCGAACAACATCCGCTGGCTGGGAGCCGGGCCCCGCTGCGGCTTCTACGAGATCAAGCTGCCCGACCGGCAGCCGGGGAGCTCGATCATGCCCGGCAAGGTCAACCCGGTGATGTGCGAGAGCATGATGCAGGTGGCGGCACGGGTGATGGGCAACGACTCGGTGATCACCTTCAGTGGTGCCACCGGCGGACAGTTTCAGCTCAATATCATGATGCCCGTGATGGGGCAGACGACTCTCGAGAGTATCGCTCTGCTCGAGGGTGTCACCAACGCGTTTGTCGAGTTCTGCTCTGACGACATGCAGGCCAACACCGAAGCCTGCGAGGCCTCCGTCGAAAAGAGCCTCTCGATGTGCACCAGCCTCAACCCCCTGATCGGCTACGAAAACGCCGCCGCATTAGCCAAGGAGGCCTTCAAGAGCGGCAAGACGATCCGAGAATTGTGCCTCGAACAGGACATCCTCCCCGAAGACACACTCGCCGAAGCACTCGACCCAATGAGAATGACCGAACCACAAGCCTAGCTCTCAGGGACAGGCACCGGCGAATCCAAGACGACGATCACCGCCACCGACATCAGGCCCGGCTACGTGGTCATCGCCATCGATCATCTCGATGCCATCCCTGACCAAGTTGCGATCTTCGTCAGCCGAACGGTGGAAGAGTGGCAGCGAGGCAACCCCGATACCCGGGTGACCTCAGCACTACCGATCGTCGACGACGGCAAGACGATCGCCGTACACCTGTGGTACGACGGCAGAACAGGGTCTCGCGAATAGGGGACTGGCTCCGTCACTCGGGGTCATAGCCCAGGTTCGGTGCCAGCCACAATTCGGCTTCGGGAAACGGCACTCCCAGCCGAGCGGCGTAGTCTTCGACCTGGCCCCGCGTGATGCGGTCGACCGAGAAGTAACGAGCCTCGGGGTGGTGCAGGTAGAGACCGCTGACCGAGGCGGCCGGCAGCATAGCGTAACTCTCCGTCAGGCTGATCCCCGCTCGCGACTCGGCCTCGAGCAACCCGAACAGCCGACCCTTCAACACGTGGTCGGGACAGGCCGGGTACCCGAACGCTGGACGGATGCCCCGGTACCGCTCGGCAATCAGCTCCTCGTGACCCAGCTCCTCCCGCACACCCCAATCACGCCGCACCCGCGAGTGCAGGCACTCGGCAAAAGCCTCGGCCAACCGGTCTGCCAGCGCCTTGGTCATGATCGACCGGTAGTCGTCGTGCTCGCCTTCGAATCGCTCGATCAACGCCCCGATCCCCTCGCCGGTGGTCACCGCAAACGCCCCCACATGATCCACTCGACCACTCTCTACCGGCGCCACATAGTCGACCAGCGACCGGAACTCGTCCTGGCCCTTCCGCTGCCATTGCTGCCTGAGCATCGGAAAGCGGACCAGTTCCTCGCTGCAGGTTGAATCTGCAAACAGCACGATGTCCTGGCCCTCGGCAACCGCCGGCCAGAAACCATAGACGGCTCGAGCCCGCAGCAAACCGCCGCTGATGATCTCATCGAGCAGCTCGCGGGCGTCGTCGAAGAGTTCCCGGGCCTGGGGACCGAGTGTCGGGTCGTCGAGGATCCTCGGGTACTTACCTCGCAATTCCCACGTCGCAAAGAACGGAGACCAGTCAATGAACTCGACCAGCTCATCCAGCGACTGGTCATCGATGGTCCGGCAGCCGATGAACTCGGGTGAGTCGATTGGGGAGACCGACCAATCGGTGGCGAAGTGGTGTTGGCAGGCGTGTTCGAAGGAGCTGAGTGTTTTCTGCTGTCGTTCGGCAAACGCCTGCCGATCGCGATCCTGCCCCGCCCGGTTCGTCTCCACGAACGCCTCCCGAGTCGTCTCGCTCATCAGCGATTCGACGACTCCGACGGCGCGGGAGGCATCGAGCACGTGGATGACGGGCTGTTCGAATTCGGGTGCGATCTTCACGGCGGTGTGCCGCGCGCTGGTGGTGGCTCCACCGATCAGCAGCGGCACACTCGGACCCTGCCCCTGCAGGGCACGGGCGACCCGGACCATCTGGTCCAGCGACGGGGTGATCAGTCCCGAGAGCCCGATCAGGTCGGCATCTTCGCGGACCGCGGTCTCGAGAATCACCTCAGCCGGCACCATCACACCCAGGTCGATCACATCGAAGTTGTTGCACCGCAGCACCACGCCGACGATATTCTTGCCGATGTCGTGCACGTCGCCCTTGACCGTGGCGGTGACAATTCGCCCGCGGCTCTCGCTGACCGTGCCCGCCGCCAGCTGTTCTTCCTCCATGTACGGAGTCAGGTAGGCGACCGCCTGCTTCATCACGCGGGCACTCTTGACCACCTGAGGCAGGAACATGCGGCCCGACCCGAACAGTTCCCCGACGGTGTTCATCCCGTCCATCAACGGACCCTGGATCACTTCCAGCGGACGGTCGAACTTCTGCCGAGCCTCCTCGGCGTCGGCGACGATGAACTCGTTGATGCCCTTGACCAGGGCATGAGACAGTCGCTCCTCGATCGACAGCTCCCGCCAACCGGCCACCTCCCGGTCGTCGCTGTCGACATCCGATCGCAGCGTCTCGGCCAAGTCCAGCAGCCGCTCGGTCGCATCCTCGCGGCGGTTCAGCAGCACATCCTCGACGTGCTCGAGCAGGGCCTCGGGGATTTCGTCGTAGATGGTCAACTGCGTCGGGTTGACGATCCCCAGCCCCATGCCGGCTTCGACGGCGTGGTAAAGGAACGCCGAGTTCATGGCCCGGCGGACCTGTTCGTTGCCTCGGAAAGCAAACGAGACGTTGCTGACCCCGCCCGAGACCAGGGCCCCGGGACAGGCCGCGCGGATGCGACGGGTGGCTTCGAAGAAGGCCGTGGCGTAATCGTTGTGTTCGTCGATCCCGGTCCCCACCGTCAGGATGTTGGGGTCGAAGATGATGTCCCGAGCCGGGAACCCGACTTCCTCGGTCAACAACCCGAACGAACGGCGGGCGATTTCCAGCTTCCGCTGTGCGTCGGTGGCCTGGCCGGACTCGTCGAACCCCATCACGACCACCGCGGCTCCGTAGCGCCGCACCAGTCGAGCCTGTTCCAGGAACGCCTCTTCACCCTCCTTGAGACTGATCGAGTTGACGATCGGCTTGCCCTGCACACATTTCAGGCCCGCCTCGATCACGTCCCAGTTCGAGCTGTCGATCATGACCGGCACCCGGGCCACATCGGGCTCGGCGGCGATCAGGTTCAGAAACGTCGTCATCGCCGCCGGCCCGTCCAGCAACGCCTCGTCCATGTTCACGTCGATCACGTTGGCCCCGCCGTCGACCTGGTGCTGGGCCACCGCCACCGCCGCATCCAGATCGCCCTCGCGAACCAGCCTGGCAAAACGGCGGCTGCCAGAAACGTTGGTCCGCTCGCCAATCATGATCAGGTTGCTGTCGTCGCGGATAATCAGCGGCTCGAGGCCACTGAAGGTCGGCTCGGTCGACTCGATCGGCGGCACCCGAGGAGCAAGCCGGGCGACCGCATCGGCCAACTGCCGGATGTGCTCCGGAGTCGTACCGCAACATCCGCCCACGATGTTCAACCAGCCCGAGGATGCAAACTCGCTCAGGGTCCGGGTCAAATCCTCGGGCGTCTCGTCGTATCCACCAAACTCGTTGGGCAGCCCCGCGTTGGGATGGCAACTGGTGAATATGCCGGCAATTCGTGAGAGTTCCTCGACATGAGGACGCATCTGGGTGGGGCCCAGGGCACAGTTGATGCCCACTGAAACCAGGTCCGCGTGAGCGATCGAGTGCCAGAAGGCCTCGAGAGTCTGGCCCGAGAGTGTGCGGCCGGAGTTGTCGGTGATCGTGACCGAAACGGAGACCGGCAGCCGAACCGCATGACGTTCGAAGTAGTCCTCGATCGCAAACAGGCAGGCCTTCAGATTCAGAGTGTCGAAGCTGGTCTCGGGCAGCAACAGGTCCACGCCCCCCTCGACCAGCCCGGCGATCTGTTCGAGGTAGGTGGCGACCAGCTCGTCATAACTGACCGCTCGGAAACCCGGGTTGTTCACGTCCGGAGACATCGATGCCGTGCGGTTGGTCGGTCCCAGACTGCCGGCGACGAAGCGAGGTCTCTGGGGAGTGCGATCGCTGGCACGGTCGGCTGAGCTGCGAGCCAGCTGCGCGGCGGCCAGGTTGATGTCGAAGACGCGGTCCTCGAGTCCATAGTCCGCCAGGGAGATCGATGTCGAGTTGAACGTGTTGGTCTCGAGGATGTCGGCTCCGGCCAGAAGGAACTCGTCGTGGATCTTCTCGACCGCCGCAGGCTGAGTCAGGCACAACAGGTCGTTGCAGCCCTCCAGCGGGCTGCCATGATCGGCAAACTGCTCGCCCCGAAACCCCGACTCGTCCAGCGACAGGGCCTGGATCATCGTCCCCATCGCGCCGTCGAGCACCAGGATCCTGTCGCTGAGTGCCCGTTCCAGCTCCAGACGTGGCCCCGCATCACTCACCGGACGCCTCCGAAGACCCGCCACAGCCGAGCTGTTCGAGAATGCGGGCACAGGCCTGGGACCGGTTGAGTGCGTAGAAGTGGATCCCCGGCACACCCTCGGCAATCAACTCGCGACACTGCTCGAGTGCGTATTCGACACCGACGTCCAGTTGAGCATCGCGATCGTCCTGTACCGCTTCCAGACGTCGGGCCAGGTCCGAGGGAAACTCGGCACCACACAGCGCAGCGATACGCTGGATCCGGGAAAACTCGGTGATCGGCATGATGCCCGGGACCAGCGGCACCTCGATGCCCGCCTGGCGGCACCGGTCACGAAACCTCAGGAAGTTCTCGTTGATGTAGAACAGCTGAGTGAATGCGGCATCGGCTCCGGCTTCGATCTTACGCTTGAGATTGTCGAGGTCGCTGGCGGCGTCGGGAGCCTCGGGATGCACCTCCGGGTACGCCGCCACCCCCACCCCCAGCTCGTCGCTCTCGGCGCGAATCAACTCGACCAGCTCGTTGGCGTGCTCGAGGCCACCCGGCACGGCGGTGAACGCGTTTTCACCTCGAGGCGGATCGCCACGCAACGCCATGATATTGCCGATGCCTGCGGCCCGCACCCGGGCAATCCAATCGGTCAACTCGTCGCGGGTCGAGCCGACGCAGGTCAGGTGAGCCGTCGCCGCCGTGTCGTATCTCGACTCGATCTCCCGACACAATTCCAGCGTCCGGTCTCGAGTCGATCCGCCTGCGCCGTAGGTGCACGAGATGAATGCCAGGCGGTAGGTGGCGAGGCGGGCGAGCGTTTCCATGAGTGCCGCGTCGCCGCCTGGAGTCTTGGGCGGGAAGATCTCCACGGAGATTGCCGGCGGTGCGGCGACCGACCGATCGCCGTAGATCTCTCGCAACGTCAACATCGCTCAGCCCGTACTCCTCAATACGCTCGAGCCGCATGAAAGCGACCCGGTGAATTCGAGTCCCCCCAATTAGGTTTTCGAGGAGCCGGAGTCAATGCCTGCAAAGTGGCAGGGGCCTGGTTCCCCGCTGTCCGCGTGCTGCGAAGTCCTTGCCCGGACCGGGGCGATTGCCTAACGTGACGGTTCGAGACCAAACGAGGAGAGAATCGGCATGTCCACCACTTCACCCCAGGCCTCTTCCGAGTCTGCTGCCGAATCGTCCCGGCTGCCCTGCAAGGTTGCCGACATGTCGCTGGCCGAATGGGGTCGACGCGAGATCGAGCTGGCCGAAACCGAGATGCCGGGGCTGATGTCGCTGCGTGAGAAGTACGGAGCCAGCCAGCCCTTGGCCGGCGCGAGGATCGCAGGCTGCCTGCACATGACGATCCAGACGGCCGTGCTGATCGAGACATTGACGGCACTGGGTGCCCAGGTGCGGTGGTCCAGCTGCAACATCTTTTCGACCCAGGACCACGCCGCCGCCGCGATCGCCGCCACCGGGGTGCCGGTCTTTGCGTGGAAGGGGATGAGTGAAGAGGAGTTCGACTGGTGCATCGAGCAGACCCTGAGGTGGGACGACGGGACTCCGCTGAACATGATCCTCGATGATGGCGGTGACCTGACCGCGATGGTCCACGACAAGACCCCCGAGCTGCTCGAGGAGATCACAGGTCTGACCGAGGAGACCACCACGGGGGTGCATCGGCTGCACCAGATGCACGAGGAGGGTCGGCTGGGCGTGCCGGCGATCAACGTCAACGACTCGGTCACCAAGAGCAAGTTCGACAACCTCTACGGATGCCGAGAATCACTCTCGGACGGTATCAAGCGGGCCACCGATATCATGATCGCCGGCAAGGTGGTGGTGGTCTGCGGCTACGGCGACGTCGGCAAGGGCTGTGCCCACGCCATGAAGAGCCTCGGAGCACGCGTCATCGTCACCGAAATCGACCCGATCTGTGCACTGCAGGCGGCGATGGAGGGCTACGAGGTGACGACGATGGACGACGCGGCCTCGCGTGGAGATATCTTTGTCACCGCGACCGGCTGCTGTGGAGTCATCACCGGAGCACACATGCAGCAGATGAAGAACGAGGTGATCGTCTGCAATATTGGACACTTCGATTCCGAGATCGATATCGCCTTCCTGGTCGAAGGCAACGACATCGAACGAGTCACCGTCAAGCCGCAGGTCGACAAGTTTGTCTTCCCCGACGGACACGCCGTGATCGTGCTCGCCGAAGGACGCCTGGTCAACCTCGGCTGCGCCACCGGACACCCCAGCTTCGTGATGTCCAACAGCTTTTCCAACCAGGTCATCGGACAGATCGCACTGTGGAAACCCGCAGAGTTGGGATTTGGTGAGGACGACTTTCCGCTGGGAGTCCACATGCTGCCCAAAAAGCTGGACGAGGAGGTTGCTCGACTGCACCTCGCCAAGCTCGGTGTGAGGCTCGAGTCGCTCTCCGAGGAACAAGCCGACTACCTCGGCATCCCCACCGAGGGACCCTACAAGCCCGACTACTACCGCTACTAACCTCCCCTGCCCCCAGAGACTGGCTCCAGAGCCCCGCCAGGGGCGCCGGTGCCTGTCCCAAAGCCCAGCCCACATCCCAGCCCGGGACAGGCGCCTCACTCCGAGCCAGTCCCCGCGCTCCCCGACGCTGCCCGTCCCTGCATCAGCTCCCGCGGATCCGCCGGGAAAACTCCGGATCGTCGATCGCCGCCCGAGCCACCTCGCCGATCTCGAACGAGTCCCGCTCGGCCTCGATCGACCGATGACTGTCGATCAGGCCCAGCCCGTGGGCCAGACGATCCGAGTAGCCCGGAAACAGGACCCTCAGGTTCCACCACGGCACTCGACGATCTGACACCTCGTTGAGATGCCTGACGATGTTCGTCGTACAGGTGTTGCACACCGCGTTGTAGAACTCGGGCCGCTCTCCAAGCGAATTGACCCGCTCGAGCATCGAGACCATCATCTGTCGGATCCGGGCTGGCTCGGCACGGATCGGGTACAGGTAAACCGGGTTGCGTCGATGTACGGTCCGCAGGCCGACCAGGTCCCGCTCAGTCGCCACCACGTACATCAACTCGAACTGCCGGGTCAGGCCACCCAGCACGTTGAACTCCTCGCCCCGCTGACGCCGGACCTCGATCGAAATCCCCAGCTGTCGACCGTCGTCGAACCCGAACGAGAGAAACGTGTGAGCCAACCCGCGCCAGCCGGTGAACGGTTCGACGAAGAAGTCGAGCCGTTGGAGTCGGTTGAGATCGAAGCGGTCGTCGAGATGAGCGACGGTGAAGTCGGAGGTCGAGCGGTACTGGCAGTCGCGGATTTTGGTGACGCTCACCGTGTCACCGTCGAATTCCGCCGAGGGCAACACCACTTGGTCGGGAGACCAGTCCCGTCGATTCGTCGGTTTCTGAAACAACCACTTCATCAAAGGATCCCACAGGGACTGGCTCCAGAGCCCCGCCAGGGGCGCCGGTGCCTGTCCCGAAGTCTGCCCCACATTTCCAAACCCACATCACAATCCGGGACAGGCACCTCCCTCGGCTGCGCCTCGGTCCGAGCCAGTCCCTGCGAATGGGCCTACCCGCCGACGACCATGATCCGGGCCACGTTGTAATAGATGATGACTCCCACCACGTCGACCACCGCCGCGATCAGCGGGTTGGACATCAGTGCCGGATCGAGTCCCATCCGCTTGAATCCCAGCGGCAGCATCGCCCCGGTGACCGTTCCCATGGCGACGACCAGGAACACGGTGATGGCTACGACGCCCGCCTTGGCCATCGAGTCAACAAACCCCATCGCCGAGGCAAAGCTCAGGATCGCCAGCCCGCCGCCCAACAGCCCGCCCAGCACCAGTTCTCTGAGCAATATCTGGATTGTCTCACGACGCTCGATCTGGCTGAGCGCCAACGCCCGCACGATCAATGTCGCCGATTGCGAACCCGCATTGCCTCCGCTGGCCAGCACCAGCGGGATGAACAACACCATCCACGACAGCGATTCGAGGTCTTCAGAAAGTGACTGCAGGGCCAGGGCGGTCAGCACCGCGGCGAACAGCAACACGACCAGCCAACCGCCCCGCTTCCAGGCCAGGGTGAGCAGCGATGTCGAGAGATAATCGTCCTGCAGGGGCACCACCGCTCCCGATCGGTAGGCGTCCTCATCAGCCTCCTCCTGGGCCACGTCCATCGCGTCGTCGTGAGTCACGATGCCGACCAGCTGGTTGTGAGCATCCACGACGGGGATCGCCAGAAAATCGAATCGAGCCAGTCTCTGGGCAACCTCCTCCTGGTCGTCATCGACCCGGACCGAAATCACGTCCCGCTCCATGATCGACTCGACCCGGGTGTCGGGCCGAGCGAGGATCAGTTCACGCAGAGAGACAAAACCTCGCAACCGACGACCCTCGTCGATCACGTAGACGTAGTAGATGGTCTCCCGATCCGGAGCCTGCTGCCTGAGTTGCTCGATGGCCTCGGCCGCGGTCGCTTCGGCCGGCAACGACGCGTACTCGGTCGTCATGATCGACCCGGCACTGTCGTCGGGGAACGAGAGCAGTTTCTGGATGTCCCGACGCTCGGCCTGGGCCACCATCGGCAACAGGTTCTCCACCCGCTCCGGATCAAGCCGTTCGAGCAGATCGACCCGGTCGTCGGGGGCCATCTCCTCGATCAACCGCGAAAACGACTCGCGAGGAACCGTCTCGACGAGTTCGAGCTGATCGGGCAGGTCGAAGAAGCTGAAGACCTCGGCCTGCCGCTCGGGAGTGCAGCTGGAAAGTACCTGCCAGCTCTCGTCCGCCTCGAGACCCTCGAGGACCTCGGCAACCGCCGCGGGGTGCAAGGCCTCGCAGAACCCGGCCACGCCGCTGGCGTCGCCGGCATCGAGCAGTTCCCGCAGATCGGGCAACAGCAGCAGGCGGTTGTACATCGTCGACCCCACTGTCGACCCACTGTCGACCCCCTGTCGATCCCCTGTCGATCCCCCCGTCAGCTCGAGACGGCTGAGGGGCGAACCCGGTGCTTGGATGATCGTCCGGACTCGCAGCAGTGGCAGTGACGATTAGCGCTTGGAGAACTGGAAGCTCTTACGCGCCTTCTTGTAACCGTACTTCTTGCGTTCGACCATGCGGCCGTCACGAGTCAGGTAGCCACCGTCACTGAGTGCCTCGTGCAGATCCGGATTCTTGGCTTGCAGGGCTCGAGCAATCCCCAGCACGATCGCACCGGCCTGGCCGGTCAAACCGCCACCGTTGACCCGCACCCACACATCGACCGAACCGTACATCTCGGTCGCCTTCAATGGCGCCTCGATCAGCAGACGATCGCGTTCGATCTGGAAATAATCGTCCAGCACACGCCCGTTGATCGTCATCGCTCCGTCGCCGTCAATGATCCGAACTCGAGCCACCGACGTCTTCCGACGACCCGTTCCAATCGCCACCCCATGACGATCAATCTTGCCGCGGATCAAGACGGGTTGGCGAGGACGACGAGGCTCTTCCTCTTCCGGTGCAGACTCACCCAGAGTCAACTCCGAACCCTCCTCAGCAGTCTCCTCGGACGATTCCTCAGCAGACTCCTCGCCTGACTCCTCAGCAGTCTCCTCGGACGATTCCTCAGCAGTCTCCTCGCCTGACTCCTCAGCAGTCTCCTCGGACGATTCCTCAGCAGTCTCCTCGCCTGAGTCCTCAGCAGTCTCCTCGGACGATTCCTCAGCAGTCTCCTCGGACGATTCCTCAGCAGACTCCTCGCCTGACTCCTCAGCAGTCTCTTCGCCTGACTCCTCAGCAGCCTCCTCCGCTGCAGGCTCTTCACCCGCCTCATCCTCTGAAGCTTCCGCCTCGTCCACGGTTTCTTCGGTGGTCTCCTCGGCAGCCTCTTCTTCCGTAGCCTCTTCGGAAGGCTCGGGAGTCTCGGCAGATTCGGGAGCGTCGTCGTCGAAGATCATCGTTGAGTCTCTCGCGTCCCGGCCAATCACCGGGAGGGGAACAGGAAATATGGTGCTGGTGTGACCTGGTACTAGGTCTTGGGCAGCAGGTGTTCGGGGAACGGCTGCGGGCTCTGTGCCTGGTGCGTATGTTCGTCGCCGCAGAAGATCTTGAGTTTCTTGAGCATCTGGCGACCGAGCTTGTTCTTGGGCAGCATCCGCCGCACCGCCTCGTGCACGATCCTCTCGGGAGCCTTCTCAAGCATTTCGGCAGCCGAAGTCAGCTTCCGACCACTCGGATACCCCGAGTACCTCTGGTACTTCTTCCAGTGAAACTTCTTGGTGAATTGAGGGTGAGTATCGTGAGCCAGGCTCTGTCCGCTGAAGCGGACCAGGTGTGCGTTGAGCACGATCACGTAGTCGCCGGTATCGACGTGAGGCGTGTAATCGGGCCGGTGCTTACCCATCAGCACGGTGGCGATCTGAGTCGCCAGTCGGCCGACGATGTGGCCTCCGGCGTCAACGACAAACCAGCTGTGGGTGACCGTCTCGTTTCGAGCCATCGTCGAACGGGCGGGACCAATCGAAACCGGGGCCACGGTAATGCCCTCGATGGAGTTGAGTCTGAAGCGGGAGTGAGACCAGCCGGGCAGGCCGTTTTCGGCGCACGCGGGTGGGGAAAGGTCCCAGCGTAGCGAACCCGGCTCGCGGCATCAACGCCCAGCCCAAGCGACCAGACCAACCACCCCAGGCAAACCGAGGGCCATGCCGGCCGCTGCGCTCTCTCGGCGATTCAAGAGCGGGGCAACCCCCCGGCATCCGGAACCACCAGCCGCCAATCTCCGTACCGGCCCCAGTATGCTGTCGCCGATGCCGAAGCATGCGGCGGGGTCAGGCGACCGGGGTGGCCCTCCGTGTTGGCTACGGCTGGTGTGAATCCGGATGTGTCGGATGGTGTGGCCGACGGTCCGAGGTTGTCCCCGCACCCGCCTGGGATCCGCCTGCGACCGACCAGGGAGTTCTCCAAAACCGGAGATCCGAGTCCGTCACGGGGCTGGCGAACCGGTCAAAACGACCACGACCCAAACGGGAATTGCCACACCCTACTCCCTTGTGCCGGAATTTCAACCGACCCCAACCCGATATTCTCATCGGTCCGAAAATTCGTCGCGCGACGAACGTCCGCTGCCAAGAGAGGCCACGGGTGCGAGCTTCAGAGGCTGCCCTTGGACGAGGGGATCCCCTGCTGCCGAGGGTCCAGCGACACCGCCTCTCGCAACGCTCGAGCCGTTCCCTTGAACAACGCCTCGGCGATGTGGTGCGAGTTGTCGCCGTGGTGCAGCAACTGGTGCAGGTTGATCCTCGAGTTGGCCGCGACCGCCTGCCAGAAGACCTCGACCAACTGAGTGTCAAACTCACCGATCTTCTCGGTCGGGTACGACACGCTCTGCACGAACCATGCTCGGCCCGAGAGGTCCACGGCGACGGTCACGAGAGTCTCTTCCATCGGCAACGCCACGCTGCCGTAACGCCGGATCCCTTCCTTCTCACCCAACGCATCGGCCAGCGCCTGGCCCAGGCAGATCCCGACGTCCTCGACCGTGTGGTGACCATCGACCTGCAGGTCTCCGTCGGCGTGCACGTCGAGATCGAACAGTCCGTGACGAGCCAGCAGAGTCAGCATGTGATCGAAGAACCCGATCCCGGTCTCGACCGTCGAGCTGCCACTGCCATCCAACTCCAGCGACAGCCGGATGTCGGTCTCGTGCGTCTTTCGTGAAATCTCGCTGCTTCGGCCCATCGCCTGCTTTCCTCTCGAGGTCCCCTCCATCATAGGGTCACCCCCACCCTCGACAATCACTCTCGTCGAGCTGAACCGGGCGGGCGACTCGGGCACGGTCTCCTGGCCCGCACAACCGCTACGACCCGACGCCGTCGAGCGCCTCGAGGAACCGATCGATCTCCTCGTCGGTCCCCACCGTGATCCGCAGTCCCTCGCGGATCGGATCACACGCGGCGAAGACCATGTACCGCACCAGCACCCGCTGGGCCTTCAGAGCCTCGAAGCGACGCCGATGTCCGCCGTCGGGATGAGTGGCCCAGACGAAGTTGGCCTGGCTGGGCACCACCTCGAAGCCACGCGATTCCAGTTCGTCGACCAGCCGAGCCCGGGTGCTGCGAATCCGGCCGGCGTTCTCACGCATCCAGTCACCGTCCTCCAGGGCCGCCACCCCCGCGGCCAGCGACAGCGTGTCACAGTTGTAGCTGTCCTTGACCTTCCTCATTCCCGCCACCACGTCCGGATGCGCCACGGCAAACCCCAGCCGCAGACCCGCCAGGCTGTACGACTTGCTCAGGCTCCGCGTCACCACCATCCGAGCAGCCGACTCGCCACCTCTCAACAACTCCCCTCCGTGAGGCTCGTCGCAGAAATCCCCGTAGGCCTCGTCCAGCACCAGCACACCCTCCTCGGGCACCAACTGCAGCAGGTCCGCGTCGGGGAAGCGGTTGCCCGAGGGCGAATTCGGGTTGGGCACAAACAGCACACGGCAGTCGGCAAGCTGACGACGAGCCTCATCCAGAGGCCACGACCAGTCCTCACGCAACGCGATCCGCTCGACCGCCGCACCCTGGATCTCCCCCAACGTCTCGTACAAGACGTAACTGGGATACGGGTACGCGATCTTCTCGCCCGGGTCGACGAACGTCCGTAACAGGATCGTCAGGATCTCGTCGCTCCCGTTGCCCACGATGATCCACTCGGGATCGACGTCAAACAGCTTCGACGCCGACTCGCAAAACTCGAGTCCCAACGGATCGGGATAGAGATTCAGGCGGCCCTCGGCCGCACGACCAATCGCCTCCAGAACCCTCGGGGACGCAGGATAAGGGTTCTCGTTGGTGTTCAACTTCACCCAGCCCTCGTCACGAGGCTGCTCGCCGGGAACATAACCGGCCAAACCCTCGACGTCGGGTCGAAAGCGAGCACGGCGGGGTGGCGTAGAGGAAGACATGAGCCTGCCGGGGCGGACAAGAAGAAACACCAGGCCAACCGGCAATTCTCGGGACCACCCCGGATAACGTCAACCGGCTTCGCCGTGGGCGGACCTCAGCGAGAGCGCCTGTCCCCACGCCCCCCACGCCCACCACGCCGCACACCGGGTCCCCGACTCTGCGCCTCTTGACCAGCAGGCGAATCCCCGCGAGTTTGCGGCGACGCGAGTCAGCTCCGCGGTTACTCTGGATCGGATGCTGTGAACAACCTCTTCGGGACACGTCGAGACGCGACACATGATGAGCCGACTGCTGCTGCTCCTCCTCCTCCTCCTCCTCCTCCTCCTGGCCCCCCGGGCTCTCTCGGCGGAACCCCTCGCCGCAGGCACCCACGACCGGGTCCCGGTCGCCGCCCCCACGCGACTCGACTGGATCTTTGCACTCTCGAACCAGAGCCCCGCCCGGCCACCGGCCGAGTGGACCGCGGGATACACTTCGACCGACCAGACCTACCGCCTGCTGGTCCCGGGCAAGCTCTCCAGGAAAACCC
>CAUZJR010000026.1:0-21069 GCA_963580005.1 Planctomycetota bacterium | reverse complement strand
GACGACCAGGCAGACGACCAGGCAGACGACCGGGCAGACGACCGGGCAGACGACCGGGCAGACGAATTCCTCGGGTGGGCGGTCGAGCTTGCCGAGCAGTTGCTCGAGCATTTTGGGGGCATCGAGACTGATTCGGACGAGGTCCCTGGTGGGTTCTTCTTTACCCCCGACGACGGCGAGCAGTTGATTGCCCGCTACAAGCACACTCGCGACAACGCCACACCGTCAGGAAACGGGATGGCGGCCACGGCGCTGTTGAAGCTGTCTCGTTTGACGGGTGAGGACCGCTGGCAGGATGCCGCCCTCGACTGCCTGACACTGATGTCCTCGCAATGGTCCCGCGAACCTCTCGCCAGCGGACAGGCCCTGCTGTCGCTCGATGACTGGCTCGGATCCGACAGCACCCCGGCTCAATAACCCGCCCGACCTCGGCCAGGCCCCAGAGCATGCCCCAGTCGTTGACCGAATTCGCCGAGTGGCTCGACGGACAGGACCACACCTGGCCGGTGCCTCCCCCGGTCAAACCTGTGCAGGCCACTCCGTTTGCCAAGCCGATCGACGGGATCGCGGCGGTGACCTGGAGCGTCTACGGGACGGTGCTGCGGATCAGCGACGGCTGCCTGCACCTGGACCATCCCCAGCAGTTCAGGATGCAGGTGGCCCTGGAGAAGACGATCAAGGCCTTCAACATGTGGCAGAGCATGAGCCGCAAGTCGGGAGCGCCCTGGGAATACCTCTACGACCAGTACCGTGACTGCCTGGCGATCAAGCAGATGGCCGGCACCGGCCGCACCGGTGACCTGATCCAGGTCAGCGCCCCCGAACTCTGGCAGGTTCTGATCGAGAGACTGGTGCAGAACGAGTACGAGATTGACGAGGCCTTTTACGGGGACGCCGGGCAGTTTGCCCTGAAGGTGGCGTTGTTCTTTCACCAGGCACTGCAGGGGGTGGAACCGGCCGCCGATGCGGCACGGGTGCTGACGGAAATCGGAGGGTCCCATTGCCGCCAGACCCTGCTGGCCGACGCTCAACCCTTCACGCTGGTGCAGTTGTTGCGAGCCCTCAGTCGCGACGCTACACTACCGCCTCTCGGGGAATTGCTCGACTCCGACGCCATCACACTCTCGTGCCAGGTCGGACTCCGCAAGCCCTCCCCCTCACTCTACCGCGGCTGCCTGGACCGGTTGGCCGAGAATGGAATCGAGCCGTCCGAGGTGCTGCATGTCGGCAGCCGGCTGCGAAATGACCTCGCCGTCGCCAAGCGACTCGGAATGAAGACCGCTCTGTATGCCGGGGACAGTTCGAGTTTCGAGGCGAGCAAGGATGACATCCGGGACCCCGAACTGCGGCCCGATCGACTGCTGACCGAACTCACCCAGGTCCTCAATGTGCTCGGCATCGACTAGTCCGCTCCCTACTCCCCACCGCACACACCATGCCCCCTCCCTCACTCTTCCCACTCGACTCGCTCGACTTCGATCACCCCGAATTCGATCTCGACGAGATCCGCAAGGTGAATCCGCAGCGGCACGAGATGGAACAACTGACCGCCGTGCTGCAGGTCGACCAGGACGCACACGGACTGGTCGGCTACAAGGACATCGGCGAGGACGAGTTCTGGATCACCGGGCACATGCCAGGCTTCCCGCTGATGCCCGGAGTGGTGATGTGCGAGTGTGCCGCTCAACTGGCCGGGTTCTATGCCCGGAAGTACGACATCCTGGGAGGCGACTACGTGGGGTTCGGTGGAATGAACGACGTGAAGTTTCGATACCCCGTCTTCCCCGGTGATCGACTGGTTCTGATGGCCACGGTGACCAAGGTCCGGCCGCAACGCCGAGCCGAGTTCGACTTCCAGGGATTCGTCGGAGACCGGATGGTCTTTTGTGGCTGCATGTTCGGTGTCCCAATCAGCCGCGACCAGAAGATCGACTGAACCCCGGTGGCTGAAGCCGTGAGACTCGAGGCAGGAGTCCCGATGAGACCGGCTCCGACACAAGACCTCACTCCCTGGTTCCTCACACTCGAGGACCTCGGCGATGCACTCGATTGGTCCGACTTCTTCGGGAACTCGCAACCCGTTGAACTCGATGTCGGCTGCGGTCGAGGCCTGTTCCTGTTCAACTCCGCCGTGGCACACCCCCGCAAGAACTACTGCGGGCTGGAGATCGACTACCGCGAGGGGCGGCGGACGGCGCGACGACTGAAGAAACGGAGCATGGACAACGCACGTGTCCTCGGTGGCGACGCACGCCTGGCACTCGAAAAACTCATCCCTCACAACTCGGTTTCCGCCGTACATGTCTACTTCCCTGACCCCTGGTGGAAACGCAAACACCGACGACGACGCATCTTCACCGATTCCTTCCTCGAACTGCTCGCCAACGTGCTCGTCGAAGGCGGAGAACTCTACTCGGCCTCCGACGTCGGAGAGTACTTTCAGACCATCCGCTCACTCGTCGAACACCACGGATCGTTCCACGAACAGGAACTGCCCGAACTCGCCTCACCACAACACGACATGGATTACCTGACCAGCTACGAGCGAAAAGGACGCCGAAAAGGGTCCGACATCCACCGAGGGCGATGGCGGTTCGAGTCCCACTGAATCGCGACCCGCATGGCCGACTTGCCAGCAACAGGGGATGGGCGTCACACTGGCGACTTCTGGCAAACTGTACTGATTGACACCAAGTGACGGGAATCGATGGACATGACACCCCCAGCCAAAGGCACGTCATTCTGGCCAACCGTACTGTGCACCGTGATGGCATTGGTCGCGGCCGATTCAGTGGTTCCCGATGCCCCGGCTCTCGCACAGGACGCCAAGCAGGCCTTTGTCGACGCCAAGTCGGCAGGCCCCGACTTCAGGCTGCAGGGCGAATACGTCGGCTGGGTGCTGACCGGGTCGCAGGACTTCCGTCCGATCGGCCTGCAGGTGATGGCCTTGGGTGGCGGGAAGTTCGAGGCGGTCGAATACTCCGGAGGTCTGCCGGGTGCCGGGGCCAAGGGCAAGGCGAGGTTTCGGGTCGCCGGAGCCCGTCGAGGCAACTCGGCCCGGTTCCTGCACGGCCCGCTGCAGATCGACGTCGCCAACGACAAGGCGGTGTTCTTCCTGAAGTCCTATGACGGTGTGATCGCCGAGTTAGACCGGGTCCACCGGGTCAGCACGACAATGGGGTCGCAACCTCCCGAGGGGGCCATCTCGCTGTTCAACGGCAAGGCGACCGAGTTGTTCAAGTCGGCGAAGGTGACCGAGTCGGGTTTGATGATGGAAGGCACCGAGACACGCGATGCCTACACCAGCTTCGGATTGCACCTCGAGTTCCGATTGCCGTTCATGCCGTACGCTCGAGGCCAGGGACGAGCCAACAGCGGGGTCTACCTGCAGAGTCGTTACGAGGTTCAGATCCTGGATTCGTTCGGGCTGGCCGGCAAGAACAACGAGTGCGGCGGCCTGTACCACTACGTCGAGCCGTCCACCAACATGTGCCTGCCTCCGTTGAGCTGGCAGACGTACGACATCGAGTTGACCGCCGCGGCTTTTGACACCGCGGGCAAGAAGACTCGCAACGCCCGCCTGACCGTGCGACACAACGGCGTCCTGGTTCACGACGATGTCGAGGTCGAACGCAAGACGGGTGCCGGCAAACCCGAGGGGGTCCTGGCGTTGCCGACCAAGTTCCAGAATCACGGCAACCCGGTCCGCTTCCGCAACATCTGGCTGGTCGACCGTTCGCCCAAGCCCCAGGCAGTCACCGCCAGGTGATCCGCCTCTCGCGGAAGCCTCCAAACCCCTGTTGACGCCTTCGGGGACCGCGCATAGATTACGCGCCTCGAGCGTTCGCTCGATCCGGATTCCCGGAGAACCCCTCTTGGCCTGGCTCCTTTCAAAGGTCCGAGACGTCTTGACCGGAACATCCCGCATGGTCCCCGATTGCCTGCTGTCACACGCTACGCTGCGACAGATTCTGCTGGGACATCGCCTGGCCCCCGGCGACCGAGTCCTGGATGCCACCGCCGACGGTGGATTCACCGAGGTTCTTGAATTCCTGGGTATGAATGTCCAGGAGTGCAACGAGGCTCGCGGGACGCACCCGTCGATCCGACCCCGGCTGGTGATCGCCTGTGCCGAGGACCGATCGTCACTTGAGTTGTCTCGAGCAACCGCGTTGTGGCTGAGTCGGCTGTGTCCGGGCGGCACGCTGCTGCTGATCGATCCGCCTCGACCCGATGTGCTCTTGTCGTTTCCCGGCACCTGCCGCCGCTACCGGTCCGATGGCCGCACGCTGGCGACCCTGACCATCTCGTCCCTGGCAAGAGCCCCGAGCGAGTGGGACGCGTTTGCCGTTCCCGCCGCCACGCAGGCTGCCTAGGCCGCCTGCTGTGGGGCTACAGTTTGAGATGAGCGGGGGGCGACAATTGAGTCGTTCGCCATCGGCCCGATAGAATCACCAACTGAGATTCGCGCCGTTTTGCTTCCGGATCCCCCCGCGGTCAATTCGCATGAACTGGTTGCTGCTGTGTCGAATGCTCGGCCTGCTGGGCGTCCTGGTCGGAGGTTCGATGATCTTCAGCCTGCCGTGGGCGTTCCCGGCCTGTGGCGAGACGTCGACGTTTGAAAGCGACGGTTTCTACGGGCTGCTGGCCTCGATCGGCTGCAGCCTGACCATCGGCATCACGCTGTACACGATCGGCCGCAGCGCCCGGGATGCCTCGATGCTTCGCAAGGAAGCCCTGGCCATCGTCGGGCTGGGCTGGCTGCTCGCCGGGATCCTCGGAGCACTCCCGTTCCTGTTCTCCGGCACCGAGACCACCACCCCGGGTCCGGGTGACACTGCCATCGTGGTCCCCGTCGGCCTCTCCGACTCGCTGTTCGAATCGATCTCGGGATTCACCACCACCGGGGCCAGCGTGCTGACTCACCTCGAAGCCGACGGTGACCCGACCACTCCCGATGTCCCCCGTTGCATCCTGTTCTGGCGCAGCTTCACTCACTGGCTCGGCGGCATGGGCATCATCGTGCTGTTCGTCGCAATCCTGCGTCGACTCGGAGGCGGCGGCAAGGCGTTGCTGAGGGGCGAGGTGCCCGGCCCGATGTCCGAGACCGTCCGGCCGCGGGTTCAGCAGGCGGCGATGGTCATGTGGGCCATCTACGTCGCGATCAGCGTGCTGTTGGCGGTGGTGCTGACCGTCGAGGGCATGAGCGTCTTTGATGCACTGTGCCACACCTTCGGCACAATGGCCACCGGTGGCTTCAGCACCCGAAACGCCAGCGTGGGTGCCTTTGCCAGCGGCTGGATCGACTGGACCATCATCCTGTTCATGGTCCTGGCCGGCACCAACTTCTCGCTCTACCACCTCGCACTCTCCCGACATCAACTCTGGCGAACCTTCCGCCGAGACACCGAGTTTCGCGTCTACCTCGCACTGTTGTGCTCCGCAACTCTCCTGTTGACCGCATCGATTTACTCAAACACCGACAACGGTTCGCTGTATGGATCGCTGCGCGCGGCCGCCTTCCAGGCCACCGCGATCATGACCACCACTGGCTTCGCCACCGCCGACTTCGACCAGTGGAGCGACGCATCCAAGGGACTGCTGCTGATGCTGATGTTCATCGGCGGCTGTGCCGGATCGACCGGCGGTGGACTGAAAGTTGTCCGCTTCATCCTATTTGCCAAGATCGTTCGCCTGGAAATCGAGCAGGCGTTTCGGCCCAACGTCGTGCGGCCGCTGAGACTCGCTGGAGTGGCAATCGACAAGGCCCAGCGGCACCAGGTGGTCGTCTACTTCTGCCTGGTGCTGCTGATCTTCCTGGTCAGCTGGATGCTGCTGCTGGTGATCCAGCCCGAGGCTGCCTGGCAGGGCCACGAATCGGATCGGCTGATCGACACCGCCAGCGCCGTCGCCGCTACGCTCAATAACATCGGCCCCGGACTGGGAGTCTTCGGGCCAACACACAACTACGCCTTCCTGACACCCCAGTCGAAAATCCTGCTCTCGGTCCTGATGCTGCTCGGTCGACTCGAACTCTTCGCCATCCTCGTGCTCTTCGTGCCGTCGTTCTGGAGATCTCGCTGATCCGGCTGATCCGGCTGATCCGGCTGATCCGGCTGATCCGGCTGATCCGGCTGATCCGGCTGATCCGGCTGATCCGGCTGATCCGGCTGACCGAACAGGACACTCTCTACCGCAATTCTCTACGGGGACACACCACCGGGGTCCGTCTTGACGCTGTCGGCCCGGCCCGCCTAAGGTGCTCGCCGTCGGGGCCAGGACTCCCCGATGCCATCTCCCGCAGGGACGCGACGGATGAGGGTGTTCTTTTCAGTCGGTGAACCCAGTGGCGACGAGCATGCCGCTGCGTTGATCGGGGAGCTGCGCTCGAGGTGCCCGGAACTGGTGGCGACTGGGTTCGGGGGCCCGAAAATGCGGCCGCTGATGGAAGCATCCGGAGGCGAACTGGTGCACCCGCTGACCGAACTGGCGGTGATGGGGTTCACCAGGGTCGTGCCGATGCTCGGCAGCTTCTACCGACTGGTCAAGCAGGCCGAGGCGATCTTCAGCAGCAATCCGCCCGACGCGGTCGTGCTGGTCGACTTCCCCGGATTCAACTGGTGGATCGCCCGCAAGGCCCACGCCCAGGGCATCCCGGTCTTCTACTACCTGCCCCCCCAACTGTGGGCCTGGGCTCCGTGGCGGATCAAGAAGGTCCGCCGCTTTGTCGACCACGTCCTGTGCGGACTGCCGTTCGAATACGACTGGTACACCAGCCGGGGCGTGTCGGCCGAATACGTCGGACACCCGTTCTTCGACGAGGTGGCCCAGAGGAGCCTGGATAGCGAATTCGTGGCGTCGTGCCGCAGTACACCGGGACCGGTGGTGGCACTGCTGCCGGGTTCGCGGACCCATGAGGTCTCGTTCAACTGGCCGGTGATGCAGAAAGTCATCTCTCAACTCGACAAAAAACACCCCACCACCCGATTCCTCGTCGCCAACTACAGGCCCTCACACAGGCGGCACTGCGAGGCCCGGCACCTGGCCGAAGGAAGCGGGCGGGTCGAATTCCACCTGGGACGAACCTCCGAAATCATCGAAGCCGCCGACTGCTGCCTGATGGTCTCCGGCTCGGTCAGCCTCGAAGTCCTCGCCCGACGAACCCCCTCGGCGGTGGTCTACCGAGCCACACGCCTGATGGAATTTCTGACTCGCCGGCTGGTCTCGTGCCAGTACATGACGCTGCCCAACCTGCTGGTTGATGACGAGCTGTTACCCGAGTTCCCATTCTCGGGACCGGTCGAACCGTGGATCGACCCGATCGTCAACACGCTCGATGACTGGCTCTCGAACCCCGCTTCGATCGTTTCGATGACCGAGCGGATGGAGAGTCTGTACTCTTCGATCGGAGCTGCCGGAGCCAGCGGCCGCACGGCCGAGGCGATTCTCGATCGGCTGCCGACTCGCCGATTGACCCAGGCTGCCTAGCTCGCCGGCGGTGGGTTGAAAAACAAACTGAAGCCCGGGTTCAGGCCCCCCGCAAAAAGGCGGCGCGTCAGACCCCCTCCTTGGGAGTTGGTCTCGCTGTCCACCGGCAGCTAGACTCGCTCCTCGCACCGACCACAGCACACCAGGAGCCTCAGACATGTCCACCGACACAATCCGCATCGGCATTGTCGGAGCCGGAGCCAACACGCGGCTGCGGCACGTCCCCGGGTTCCGGGCCAACGAGGGGGTCGAGTTGGTCGGTGTGGTCAATCGGTCGCGTGAGTCGTCCGAGCGGGCTGCGGCCGAGTTCGAGATTCCTCGAGTCTTTGACAGCTGGCAGGAACTGGTCGCCGACGACGAGATCGACGCGGTGATGATCGGCACCTGGCCGAATATGCACTGCGAGGTGACCTGTGCGGCACTCGAAGCGGGCAAGCACGTGATGACCGAAGCCCGCATGGCCTGCAGTGCCGACGAAGCCCGCCAGATGCTCGCCTGCTCGCAGGCACACCCCGACCTGGTCACACAGATCGTGCCCAGCCCCTTCGGCTTCTTCTGCACCGACTACGTCCGCCGCCTGATCGATGACGGGTTCCTGGGCGAGTTGCGTGAACTGGTGGTGATCGGAGCCGACGATGGGTTCCAGGACACCCAGGCCCCACTGCACTGGCGGCAGGACCGCGAGATCAGCGGGTTCAATGTCCTGGCGATGGGGATCCTGCACGAGGCGGCCATGAGATGGACGCCGGACGCGAGCCGGGTGTTTGCCCAGATGACAACATTCGGCCCCGACCGCCCCGACGGACCCGCCACGATCCCCGACAGCGTGCAGGTGATGACCGAAATCGAAGGCGGGGCCCGCGGACTGTATCACCTCAGCGGAATCAACCTCTTCGGACCCGGCTACCACCTGCACCTCTACGGCAGCGACGGCACGATCCGAGTCGACCTCGGCAAGGGGACCCTGATGATCGGCCGGGTCGGTGACGAGACGCTCGACGAACCACAGATCCCCGAGGAAGAGCAGGGGGACTGGCGGGTCGAGGACGAGTTCATCGGAGCAATCCGGGGCACCGAATCGATCCGACTGACCGACTTCAGCACCGGAGTGAAGTACATGGAATTCACCGAAGCGGTCACTCGCAGCGCCGATTCGAATCAACCGGTCAACCTGCCGCTGGTCGACTAGATCGCCACTCCGCCTCGAGTTCGCTTCTCAACGCTCGATGTCACTTCTCGAATAGCCCGGCTCCCAACGCGTCGGCGGCCAGCGAGTGGGCTCGTTCGTTGGGGTGAGCGTCGTAACGGTTGACGGTCAGGCCTTCCGAGACGTGAGCCTCGAGCGTCTCGAGCAGGTCCAGTACATCCACCCCGCTCTGGCTGCCCCACTCTGACCACCGCACATGCACGTCGCGGAACGGGTAGTCCGGACCGAGGTTGTGCAGAAACGGGAAGACCACCACGTCGAGCTTCGCTCCATGAGCCCGGCACAGGCCGTTGACCTGGTCGAGCTTCCGCTGCATATCCTGCCACGGCTCGCCGTCGTAGTACTCGCGGACAAACTGGTAGTAGTCGCGGAAATCCGACACGGTGAACTGACGCAGACGGAAGTACATCAGGTTGAAGAAGTAGGTGTGCTTCCAGAGAAAGAAGCGTGGTGCGTGCTGCTGCAGATCGACGTAGTAGGTCTTGTGCCGCGGATGAAACGTCTCGATGTCGTTCAGGCACACCACGTAAACGACCCGGTCCACCGGCAGCCTGGCGGCAAACATCTCCTCGAGCAGCTTCTCAACCCAGTGCAGGTCGACGCCGGCATTCGAGAGGTTGGTGACGCTGTAACGGCCGGGATGATCGGCTTCGAGCGACCCGGCCAACAGGTTGCTGAACCGATCGCCGATCCGCTTCACGCCGTGACCGAATGTGAAGCTGTCTCCCACCACGACCACGTGCTCGTGATCCTCGCCCACGCGGCTGCTCGGCAGGTCGTGATCGTCGCGGTACAGGATCCCCAGCCCGCCTCCCAGCCTCAGCGGCCGCTCGTCAGGCTCCACGTGCATCGCGAACCACTTCTTCGAGACGTTGGTCATGCTGAAGCTGTCGGTCGTGTCGTAGACCAGCGCGAAGTACAACTCGACACCCGTCAACCCGACCAGCACCATCCAAAGCGACAGGCCCGCGTGGATCCACTTCTTCCTGCGTCCCGCCGAAACACGTCGTCGCAGCTTCACCAGCACCACCACGGCCACCAACACGGCCGCCAGCCAGGCCAGCATGCCGTAGAAGTACCCGTCGGGCAGGAACAGGATCGAATCTAACACCAGGTCACACCCATCACGCTCATGATACAAAACACCTTCAGACGTCGGTCTCGTCCCAAGCTAGCTCGAACCGCCGCCGACCGACAAGACACACTCCGAGGCACAACAGCAGCGACACGCCGCTGAGAGCGGCGCCCCAGATCAGCGACATCGGCCGATAGACCCAGGCCACCTGGTGCGACCCCGCCGGCACGTCCACACCGCGGTACATTCCCTCGACCCGCACCGTTTCGGCCGCCTGGCCATCCACGCTGACTTCCCAGCCGGGATAGTCCAGGTCGGTCAACACCACCCGTCCCCCCTCGGTCGACTCGACCGTCGCCGTCACCCGGTTGGCCGTGTATTCGGTGATCTCCGCCGTGGAGGTCTCGCTGCCAGGCAGCCAGCTCAGTCGACCCCGCGAGTCAGTCATGCTGTACAGGAAGAAGTCCATCCGCCTGTCTCCTCCGTCATAGGCCACCTGCAGAAACGGGTCAGCGGTGTACCGTTCGATCTGCCGCACGGGCCAGACCGAGACATCAAGCGGTCGGCGGGTCAGGAGGTGAGTCACCCCGGCCCGCTTCAACCAGGCGACCTGTTCGCCAGTCGGCCGGCCCAGCAGGGACAACTCTCCCGGCATCATCAGCGCCCCGTCGAAGTACTCGGCGGGTCCCAGCCCGAGGTAGACGGGGGTCGAGGCGACTCGCAGCAGGGTGGGCAGGTTCTGGTAATCGCAGAACAGCCGCACCGGCCGCCCACCGGGGCCCTGCAGCCGCTGCAGCCGGCCCGCCACAGGGCTGTGCTCGAGTCGATCGATCAGTGGAGTCTCGAGAAACGAGGCGTAGGTCTGCTTGCGTGACACCTCCCACAGGTCCCAAGTCAACAGCGGAAAGAACACCGTCGCCAGCAACACGACCAGGCCGCCACGGCAAAGCAGCAGCGGACGAGTCACCAGCCACTGCCAGCTCACCCCGGCCAGGACCGCCGCCGACAGTGCGGTGACGATGCCGTATCGGCCCGGACCGGTGAAGAATCCGAAGCCCGGCAGGTGACGCGTGACCGAAAGGTGCCATGCCGGCGTGTACAGCAAGGCCGCCGATCCCAGCACCAGCCACAGCACCAGGCGTGGATCACTCCGGCGACCGATGCACCAGCCCACCAGGCCCAACACCAGCAAGCCGACCGTCGGCAAACCGAAATACAGGTGCGCCTCGACCTGGTTCGTATCCGCAGGACCCGCCTCGTACTGAGACACCCGGTCCACCCCCGCCTCGTACCAACGCCAGGGCATCACCACCTGGCTCCAGTACGCAAACGGCATGTGACCGTATCCCGGCTCGTACTTTCGGCCCACCACGTCCTCTCGCTGGCTGCTCTGCTTCAACTCCCACGTCGGCAACAACTGCACCGCCGCCAAACCGAACGCCAGCACCAGGCTCGCCGCAGCCGATACCAGCAGACGCCTGTTCACCGACGCCCGACGGTTCGGCAAACCGCGATCGGCCCAGAACAGACGCGATGGGATGTAGGCGAGAAGGACCAGCTGAGTCACAAAGGCGAGATGGAAATGACCGGCCAGCATCTGCAACGCCAGGATCAGCGACAGCAGCAACAGGTCCAGGCAGCGTGGCCGCGATACGAATCGTTCCGAAACCCACAACGCCGCCGGCAACCACGTGCCGCCCAGGATCGCCCACTCGAGCACGATCCGGGGAGGGAACCAGCCGTAGACATACACCAGGCCCACCAGTAGACCCGACACGTCTCCCAGGCCCAACTGCCTGGCGTATCGCCACGTGAACAGGAAGGCCAGCACGTAATGCAGCAGCTGCACCGAGGTGTATGCCACGCTGACTCCCAGCACCCCGTACAGCAGGTGGAACGGATAGAACAGGCCCGTCTGGCTCTCGCCCACAACCGGGTATCCGTGACCGACCCGGTTGTTCCATAAAGGCAACTCGCCCCGCTCGAGGTGCTCGGCCAAGTACGCCTTCTGAGGAAAGAAGTAGGTGTAGATGTCGCCACCCACCAGGCCGCCGCCGTTGTAAAGCGGCCACCAGAAGATCAGCGACAGTCCCACCGCAACCGCCCAGGCCAGCAACCAGCTGCGCAGCGTCACCGGCCCGGCACAAAGGGCCGGTGTCACAGTCGGTCGAGATTCAGGAACGTCGGTCACTGGGATCGGGACACCGCCATCGGAATCGAAATTTCCTGACACAGAACGCAATGAGACACGCTAACGGACCAGGTAGATCGGACTCGACCACGCCATCTGGCCGTCCTCCTGCACCACGTGCACGTACAGGGGATTGTCGCCGGGATGGAGTTGATCGGCACCGGGCCGCAGCGAGAACGACATCTTGCGGGGACCTCCGCCAGACGGCAGCCGAGAAACACTCAACCGCTGACCCAGCCCGCCCAGGTTCCAGTGTCGTCCACGAGGACCCAGCACGGCCAGGTCGACGCGAAAGCGACCATGAGGAGTCTGGATCGTCATCCGGCCCCTGCGTGGATGGGCCAGCGTCGTGATCACACCCGCCACGCCACCGGTCGTGATCGACTCCCAGGCCAGCTCGTTCTTCCCCATCCGCTGACAGCTCTTCTCGATGTTGTGAAAGTTGATCGTGTCAAAGTCGGTGATGAGATTGCGGGGCACCGCCACGCCGCCGTCCCAGGTCACCTGCCGCCCGCGGCCGCGGACGGTCGCCCCCTGCCACAGCAGCTTGACACGATCGCCCAGGTCGTCGGTTCCATAGGGCCGCTGAACCCCGATCACCTCGGTCCCGTTGCGGAACTCGATCCGCTCGATCGGCGCTGTCCCGTGTACGTCGACCAGGAACGTCGGCACGTCACCCTCGGCGTCCGCTTCGATCACCGATCCCATCCGAATCCCGTCGTCGGTCTTCACGTCGAGCACGATGCGGGCGCCGGTGGTGCCGTAGACACGCCGCTGGCGATAGGCCTCCCAGACACTCTCGCGATCCAGCCTCTCGGCCAA
This sequence comes from Planctomycetota bacterium, assembly GCA_963580005.1. Classification (GTDB taxonomy): domain Bacteria; phylum Planctomycetota; class Planctomycetia; order Planctomycetales; family Planctomycetaceae; genus UBA8437. The sequence continues at coordinate 8,286 of CAUZJR010000026.1, read as the reverse complement.
CACGCAGGTCAACCCGCCGTAGCTGCCAAATGTGCTCGCGCCCGGCCAGCTCGCTCCGGGGCGACCCTTGTGTCCGTCGGAATTGGCGACGATCGCCACGCGGTAACCCAACTCGAAGGCGTCCTCGAGCATCCACTCGAAAGTGCCCCACGCCGAGTGCACCTCGACGGCCCGCTCGAGCCCCTCGCGATGCCGCCCAAGATCGGCGTAGCGGCCTCCGACATGAGCGATCAGCATCGGATCAGGCCGTGTCCCCTCGAGCCGGTCAAACAGCTCCTCGACCGACCCAGCCGTCGGCTCTCGCGATTCACCCGACTCCACCAACGCCCGGCTGCTGCGGAAGATCGACCCGCCTTCCTCGCAGAAGACCACGTTGCGGTCACCACCCAGCCCCGTGTTGCCACTCCATTCCCAGCCGGGAAACGTCACGAAACGACCCGGCTGGTTCATCGCCGAGGTCGTCCGCTGCAGGTGCTGCCAGAACTCGTCGGTGATCTGAAAGTCGTTGCCCTGGTGCGAGGCGATGTCGATGAAGGCTCGATCACGAGCGAACCGGAAGTACTCCTCGATGCTCCCGGTCCCAATCGTCTCCTCGCTCTGACCATGCAGGTCCGCCCAGTAGCGGCCGAACCGATCCCCGGCACCAACCACCACCGGGTTCGTCTCTGACTCAAGACCCGTCTTCTCGTCCCGCACATCGACCGCGAAGCAGCCCGGTTCGGAAAAGCCGGGGTGGTCGATCCGCCTCGAACGGCCGACCGGGTTGCCCCAGCAGTCCTCGAGCCGCCAACGGATGGCGAACCGCCGACGGAGGCCAACCTGCGATGGGGCCACGGCGACCAGGCGAACCGGCTCGCCGGCCACAATTCGAAACACCGGTTGCTGATCCAGGGCCTGGTACACGTAGGTCGCGTACCGGTCGACCAGCACCCTCAACTCGTGACTCTTCTCGGAAAAAGTCTGAACCCGCCAGCCGGGTCCGCCCCCCGAGATGTCTCCCAGCGTGATCGTGATCGTATCACCCTGCCGCAGGTATCCCTGCAGCACCTTCAGGTACAGCGTCTTGCCCCAGGGCCGCACGTTGTCCTTCACGTCCCATCGCAGAGCCAGGTGGGCTCCGTTGGACGCCACCGCGGTGGTGTAGTTTGCCGCGGTGGGGTCGTCGAATTGAGGCGTACCGCAGTCGGTGGCGAACCTCATCACCACCTTCAGGCTGCCGGTGTCGTCGATGCCGGCCGTGCCGGCCGTATAGGTCAATCGGCACGTCTGAAAGCTGCCGGCCGGGATCTTGCCCCGCAGGCTGCAGACAACGCGACCAGCATCTTCGCTGGGTTGGCTCATGATATGGCTCATGGTGTGGCTCGGCGGCGAAGCACGATGTAATAAAGCGTTCCGTCGTCGTCGGTGACCAGGCGAAGCACCTCCCACAACCCGGCATCCTCCTTCAACTCGAACACGTCATCCACCGACCTGATCGCGGTGTAGGGGTGCTGGACATCGATCACGATGTAGTAGTCCTGGCCGGCGACCGGATCGGTCAACTCCTTGTCGCTCTTGCGAGGGTAGTCGCTGTAGTCGTAGGAGCGTGCGTGGTGAGTGAACCGGGGGTGGACGAAGTCGGTCGAGAAGACTCGTGCCGAAGTCGGGACCAGCGACTCGACCTCGGCAAATAACTCGGCCCGACGAGTCGACCTCAACAGGGTCGGGCCATAGTGATCAGAATGAGCATCCCAGAAGGCCAGGCCCAGCGGACCGGCACTGAAGAAGATCCCGCAGGCGGTCGCTGTCGACAGCACAAACCAGCCACCTCGAGTTGACCACGCACCACCACGCTCGACCAGGCGACCCAATCCTCCGGCCGCCGACCAGTACAGGATGGGTACCAGCGGAGCGTGGAAGTGATGGAAGGGAACAACCGCCTGGCCAGATGACTCGCCGGCTGAGAACTCCAGCAGGCACAACATCGCGAACACCGGCAGACCCACCAGCAATCTCCCGACCGCGGCCAGCGGCAACAGGCCCAACGGCAACAACAACGCCAGGGCGTAAAACACCGTCCGCGGGCTGAACCACTTCTGCAGCAACAGGCCCGGGCGGTCGATCGATGTGCCAAGAATCTCGCCGGGGGTCCCGCCCAGCTCGCCGAAGTACTGAGCGTAGTGAGGGACGTCGCCGCGGAAGGCCGGGATCACCAGCAGCAGGACCAGGCCCAGCCAGGCCACGCTGCCCACGCCGATGCCGATCGCACAGGCCAACTGGGTGCGGGCCGGCGACGATCCCCGACCCCGCTTCCGCCACGCGGCAAGGGCCCAGAAGAACGCCAGTGGTGCGACCACCAGGCAATAATCCTCCTTGGCCAACAGCACCACCAGCAACAGCACGATGGCCGTCCGGTGACGTCCCGACTCGAACCGCTCGATGGCCCACAACAACAACGGCACACCCAGGCTGATCGGTCGAAATGTCTTGCCGTCGATCGCGATGTCCAGGAAGTGCACCGGGAAAGCCAGCAGGTAGGACACCGACAACGCCAGGGCCAAACCGTCGGATCGGGTCTCCCTGCGAGCCAGTCGCAGCACCGCCAACGCCCCGGCCGCCAACCCCGCCGACTCGCACAACTCGAGCATCCGATGAGACGGCCAGATCCAGTGCAGCGGAGTCAGCAGCAGATGCACCACCTGGAAATGCTCGCCCAGGAACAGGCGGCCGTCGTCCAGGTAACTGCGAAAGCCCTTGCCGTGCCAGGTGTTCCACAGGTGCTCCTCGTACATCGCCGAGTCGCCGTGAGGAACTAGCAGGTTGTTGTAACGGGCCCAGTTGATCGCCGTGGCACACACCGTGTAGAAAGCCACGGCAGACAGGGCCAGCCACCAGGTCTTGCGGCTTGGGGAGGTGTTCGATTCGAGTGACCCGCCGGGGAGAGGACGGAATGTCACCAGCCAGGCCGAGAGCCAGCCGGCACACGCCGCCGCCTCAAACAGCGAAACCGTACGGATCGCCAACTCACCAAACCACTCCAGGCCCGTCAGGACCTCGGCCACACGCAGCAACTCCCAGGCACCCGGCAACAACCACCAGGCCCAACCCCGCAACGCCCAACCACGTGCTTCGACCAGGACGCCTCGACCCGTCCTCCGTGAAACCACCAGCGAACCGATCGAAAGCGACAGCACCGAAACCGATGCCAGGATGACAAGCAGAGGCAGGTAACCCACCTCACGCCGTACGACTCCTGATTCGGCGTCCACCAGGCCGCCCAGGTGACCGGCCGCCTCGCTCCACGTGACCGTGCTGAACCACTGCGAGGCCAGCGTGCGGTCAACCAGGACCGACTGCAGGAACATCGCCTGCACCGCCACGCCGATGGTCAGCACCAGCCAGGCCAGCGGCCACGACGACAACACGCTGCGCCTGAAGGACGATGTTGGCATGGGAGGAAGCGAAAGGGGTGAGTTGAGAGGAGAGAGACGGGCGGGAGAAGGGCAGGGGGGCGGGCGGATATTAGGGGGTCCGGGCCGGTGCGGCCATGCGAATTGGGCCCTGCTGATCTTACGACCGGCGGGGTCGAGGTGGTTGATGAGACGGGGTCCGAGGGAGCGATTCCGGCTATAATCCGGCCGATGCAGCATCCCTATGGCGACATCCCCGAACTGACCAACCTCGAGGCCGGTCGCGGCATCGTCAGGATCCCCGTCGAACAGGACGTGCCGTTTACTCCTCGCGTCAGGGCCCTGGTCGATACGCCCGAGTTCCAGAGGCTCAGGCAGATCTCTCAGCTGGGACTCGTCTCCCGGGTCTACCCCGGTGCCACTCATACCCGGTTCGAACACGCACTCGGGGTCTTTCACAACGCGCTGCGGTATGTCTGGCAGCTGGGACGCGATGCGAGGTTCTGCGAGATCGTCGATCGACACACCGCCGAAGTCCTGCTCGCCTCGGCCTTGTTGCACGACCTGGGTCACTGGCCGTACTGCCACCCGATCGAGGACATGAAACTGCCCGGCCTGCCGCCTCACGAAGCGTTCGCGGCCGAGTTTCTTGCCCCGGGGAGTCCTCTGGCCGACGTGCTGCAACGGGACTGGGGCATCGAGCCCGACGAGGTGCTCGACGTGCTGGTCACTCGCACCGACAGTCCCGCCCTGCGACTGGTCCGCTCGATCCTCTCGGGACCCATCGACATCGACAAGATGGACTACCTGGGCCGCGACAGCCTGCACTGTGGCGTACCCTACGGCCGACACTTCGACCGCAACCGCCTGATGAGTTCCCTGGTCACCAACGCCGCCGGCGACGGACTGGCGATCTCGACCAAGGGCCGCACCGCGGCCGAGCTGATGGTCTTTGCCCGGTACGTGATGTTCAGCGAGGTCTACTGGCACCACGCGGTCCGCAGTGCCACCAGCATGTTCGCCAGGGCCTTCTTCCACCTGCACGAGGAACTGGATCTCGAGACGTTCTTTCGCAAGAGCGAAACCGAGACGATCGACGAGCTGCGGCGGCGCGGAGGAGATGGGCCGTGCGGAGACCTGCTCGAAGGCGTCTTCGGAACCCATCGAGCACTCTACAAACGAGTCGCCGAGTTCAGCTTCACCGAGGCCCCGGAACTCTACCAGCGGCTGGCACGCAAACCCTACGACTGGCTGGTTGCCTTTGGAGAGGTGCTGGCCGAGGAGGCCGGGAAGGTGCTGGGGACTTCGATCGAGCCCACTCAACTGCTCGTCGATGCGCCGCCGCCGCACCGCGAAGTGGAATTTGATGTCGAAATCTACTCGGCCAAAACCGACTCGTATCGGTCGCTTCGAGACGCCTCGCCTGTGATCGATGCACTGGCCCGGACCCAGTTCGACGAATACGTCAAACGCGTCCGACTGTTTGCACACCCCAGCCTGGCCCGCTCACTGACCGATTCGGGACGCTTCGACGAGTGCCTCGAGCGGGCATTGGGTCGAGTCGGAGACGGCTCAGGGGACCTCGAACGATAACTGGCACGCCCGACGAGGGTCTGCTATCCTGCGCTGCTCGCCGTGACCGCCCACGCGGAATCCGGAAGAACTCTCCATGAGCACCGCCACACTCCGATCCCAACCGCAGGCGATTCCCGGCGCCGAAACGCAGGTCGAACGGATCGTGATCGCAGTCTGGCCCTCGATCGCCGCAACGCGCGCCGGACGGATGATCGGTGCCCTGATCGAGGGGGCGCCCGAGATGAGAATGCCGCTGCTGAAGTTCAACCTCGCCCTGATGCCCTCGCTGCTGTTGGCACCCATGGCCGCGTTGCTCTACATCGATGCCAAGCTCAGAGGCCGACGCTATACGGTCACCAGCAAGAGAGTGCTGATCCAGGGATCGCTGAGCCGCAAGCTGTTTGAGGAAGTCCCGCTCGAGAGCATCGCCGAGGTGGCCGTGGCTCCCTACCAGGACGGACAGGAGTTCTACCAGTCGGCCGATGTCGTGCTGCTGGGCGACTCGGGACAGGAACTGCTGAGGATGGAAGCGGTCACGCGGCCAGGAGTCTTCAGAAAGAATATCCTCGAAAGCCGCGACGCACTGGTGCTGGTCCAGGAAGCTCTCGCCACCATCGAAGCCCGTGACGAAGGCTGAGCCGACGCCGGGGAATCCCCCCGGAACGCTCAGTCCTCGATCCCCAGCCGATAACGAATCTGCTCGAACTGCTCGGCAAACGTATCCGTCGAACTGTGTACGTGTTCGGCCTCGGTGATGAACTTGATGTCCTCGCTGCACATCACACCGTGACCGTCAAAGACACGCTCGAACATGTCCAGGTCCTGGCCATAGAGAGTGAAGATCTTGTGCTCGTCGAACTGCACTTCCATCGGGATCCGCGGGTTCAATACCGCCACACCCGTGCAGCCGTCGTCGATCAGCATGTCCTCGAAGTCGTACAACACGCTCTTGAGAATCGGTAACTCGATGCTCTCGCGGTAATAGTCCTCGTGACCCTCACCCTGCGTGTGATGACTCGTCTCCAGCACCACGTCGACATCGGCACCCAATGGGTCCAGCAGGTCGACGAACAAGTCGATGATCTGCTCACGCGAGGCCGATGCCATCAGCACCGGAATCGCAATCCCCGTCTCGCCGTCACTGTAGGTGTCGTGACGGTAGCCGGTCCGAGGCACAACCTGCAGATCGTAGGACGGACGAACCGCCTCGGTCAGCACGAAATTGCCATAACGGGCAATCTTCAAATGAGTCTCCAATTGGTCGTTGGAGAGCTCGGAAAAACTGCTCGCCGGGCGCTCTGGAGCTGATTCCCGGGTCTTGGCAGACATGAATTTCTTCAGGAAGTCCATCGGTCCCTGCTCCCTGGCAGGCCGAGACGACCATGGGCCGACCCGGACAAGAAAGGAACTCGTAATCGATCGCCCTGCTTGGCACCTCGATTCGCCCTGTGTGGCGGTTCATCAGAAACCTAGCACGTGAATCCGACCCAGGACCGATCCCAAACCGGTCCTGCCGAAATAAATTGACCAAACAACGGACCCTTTCTACAAATCCGGCTCAACCTGAGGTGTAAAAAATACAACGACGTGCCCCGAGGACCGAGTGGTTAAGAACCGATATAATTACTGAACAACAACTGCAAGTCTAGTATTTCAAAGAGTTTAGGTGCATTTTTAACGGGACGATGAAACAACTCGAGGCACCAATGGCACGGGTACTGCAAGTAAGTTGAGTCGAGTGAGAGAGACGCCGGCTGTGAGACGCCGGCTCCCACCGGCCCTTGGAGAGGGGCCATCTTCCCACCTCAATATCACATCACCACATCACACCTGGACGGGCCGAAGGGACGCGTGAGAAACGTCCTTTCGGTTTGTTCTTTTAAACAGGCGCTTGTTTGCGATTACCTCTGCGCCGGTGAACGGGACAGGCACCTTCGGAGCCAGTCCCCAGCCTCCTCCCGGCCTCCAAAACAGCTCCACCGGTTGGCTCTGCCCACCCCTCGACTCTAGACTGTGCTCCAGCGACCCCCGCCACCCGATGGCAGATTGCAGTTGGCAGAACCGCAACGAGAAGAACTCAACGTCAAGTCGAAGCGTGGCATCCTGGTCCGCGTCCTGGATCGAAGCCAACGAAGCGACCGCGAGGAGGCGTTGGACGAGATCCGCGGATTGGCCACGACGGCGGGCGTTGAGGTCGTCCACGAGGTCATCCAGGTCCGCCCGCGGCCTCATCCGGCCACCTGCCTGGGCAGCGGCAAGATCGAGGAGTTGGCCGAGTTGGTCGAGGCCCATGAGGCTCAGCTGGTCGTCTTCGACAACAACCTGACGCCAGCCCAGAGCCGCAATCTCGAGGAGGCCTTGCAGACGATCATCGTGGATCGCAGCGAAGTGATCCTCGACATCTTCGCCACTCGTGCCCAGACCTACGAAGCGAAGCTGCAGGTCGAGTTGGCTCAATTGCTCTACTTCCGACCCCGCCTGAAGAAGCTGTGGACTCACCTCGAGCGGATCGAGGGGGGTATCGGCACGGGCCGGGGCCCGGGTGAGCGTCAGATCGAGACGGACCGGCGACTGATCGACAGGCGGGTCTCTGAATTGCGGCGGAGGTTGAAGGATGTCGAGAGTCGACGTCGCCGCGAGGTGGCTCGTCGATCGGACCAAGTGACCGTATCACTGGTCGGCTACACCAACTCGGGCAAGAGCACCCTGATGCAGGTCCTCTCAGGAGCCGACGTGTTGGCTGCCGACAAGCTGTTTGCGACCGTCGACACTCGGACCCGCCGCTGGGAGATCCCCGGTTGGGGGAACGTGCTGCTGAGCGACACGGTCGGTTTCGTCCGCAACCTGCCCCACCACCTCGTCGCCTCATTCCGCTCGACACTCGAAGAAACCCGCCAGGCCGACCTGTTGCTGCACGTCGCCGACGCCGGTCATCCTCACGTGACCGACCAGATCGAAACGGTCAACACGGTGCTGGCCGACCTGGGCGCCGACCAGCTCCCTCAACTGCTGGTTCTCAACAAGGTCGACACGGTCGAGGATCGGACCGACATCGACATCCTGCGGGCCCGCACCGACCACTGCGTGGTCACCAGTGCCACCGACGACCTGGGCCTGGACCGGCTGACGGCGGCGGTCTGCGAGTTGCTGGGCGAGGGTGAGGTGGAGGCGGAGATCACCACCGACATCGGCAACGGTCGCCTGCTGGCATTTCTCAACGAGCACGGCCGGATGACCGAAAGCGAGTACAACGAGCAGACGATGCGGTTGATCTACCGAATCCCGCGGCGGTTTGCCGAGCAGATTGGTGGCGACGGCACGA
>CAUZJR010000025.1:0-21143 GCA_963580005.1 Planctomycetota bacterium | reverse complement strand
TCGTGTTCGTGAGCCAGGGGCGCCAACTGCTCGATGCCCGGTGCATCGGTGAAACCGATGACCTTGTAGTTGGAAGTGTGCACGTGCATGATCGCCGCAGTCTGGGGACCGATCGCTTCGGCGTAGTCGGCCACGCTGGTGCGATTGGTTGTGCCGACCTCGCACAGCACCGCACCCGAGAGCTTGAAGATCTCGGGCAACCGGAACGAACCTCCGATTTCGATCAACTGACCCCGCGAAATGACCACCTCGCGGCCGGCACACAATGCCTGCAGCGTCAGCAAGGTCGCCGCGGCGTTGTTGTTGACCACCACCGAGTCCTCGGCCCCGCACAGCGCCGCCCAGGCCGCCTGCAACTGGTGACCCCGGTACCGACGCTCGCCAGTCTCCAGGTCGACCTCGACATTGCCGGCTCCCCCCAGTTCATCGAGTGCCTCCCGGGCGGCAACAGAGAGCGGTGAACGACCCAGGCCGGTGTGCAACACCACCCCCGTGGCGTTGATCACGCGGTCAAAACGACGCAACCCCGCCAACCGGCACTCGCCCAGCACTCCCGCAATCACCCTCTCGCCCAGGGTCTCGCGGGTCACATCCTCAGGTGGCTCATCCTGCGACAGCAGCCAGGCCCGCACCTCCTCCAACGATACGCGGATCCACTCGAGCACCGCGTCGCGGCCCGATGCGTCGATCATTCCGGCCAGCCGCTCGTCCTCGATCAACTCGGTGACACTCGGCAGTGTCCGCAGTAGTTCCTGGTGCGAGGTATTCACGAACGGGATTCCTTATGACCGGACCGGTCGGCCTGCGATGGACTCAACCCAAGGCCTCAGCCAGCCTGGGCCCCGGCACGCGCACGTCGCCCTGCCGGACTGTGATCTCGACCTCGTCAAAATACTCGCACAACGGCACGGCAAACTTGCGGCTGATCCCCCACGCCTCGCGCAGTTGAGACATCGTCACCTCGCTCTCCTCGGCGAACACGTCCTGGCACACCACGCGTCCCTGCTCGATCGCGGCGGGAGCAAAGTGCAGATCGTCGGAGACGGCCACGACCAGGCCGTCCTCGGCACACAACGCCAGCAACGCGGAGAGCCCGTCGCGGGATTGGCCGAGTGATTCGCCGAGCTGTTTGAAGGTGGGAGGCGTCAGTCCGGCGGCCTGGACCTGTTCCAGCAACGAGTCTCGAGCGGCCCGCTGGGCCTTGGTCAGCTGGGCCTGGGCGTCGGCCGGGCCCAGGTTGCCGCCGGTCGTGACCAGTTCACCGCAGGACACCAGGTGAGCCAGCACAGCCTCCAGCAGCGCCGGCCTCATGATCTCGCGGCAGGCCGATACGATCGTGGCTCGAGGCAGGGTCCGGCGAGGCTGCCGCTTCTGGAGTTCCTCGCGGATCGTCTTGACCACCGTACCGGCCAGTGACTCGAGACGCTGAGTGTGAATCGGGACGGTGCGTCCCGGCTCGCCGACCTGCACGATCGTCCCCTCCGCCGTCAGCTCCTCGACCAACTCCGCGTACCGCCGGCTGCCCACCCCCGCTCGCCACAGCGCCGCCAGAGGCGTCTCGGGGATGTCGTCGAGGTTGGCGACCAGCCCCGAGAGCCTCGCTCGTTCGTCGTCCTGGTCCAGAGCCGCTCCGGCCAACTGGAGGTCTCGGATCCGCTTACCCACCGGCACAAAGGGGTCAAGTACCCGGCCACCGGCAACGGTCAACGCGGGGGACACCCGGCGGAGTATGAACCGCTGAGCGTGCGCCGCGACTATGTCCTCGGAGAGCCGCAACTCGGCGTAACCCCGCTCGCCGGGCTTCAGTTGCTGTCCCTTGAGCATCACCCGGGCAGGGACCTCGCGAGTGCCCAGGTGCAGGTTCAGTTCCATCCGGTCCTTCAGCAAGAGCGGCGAACTCGAGAGCAGCTTGAGATCGACCAGCAGTCGGCGGGTGGGTTGCAACAGCCCCGAGGTGGCCAGCTCGACCCCTCGAGACACCTCGTTGTGCTTCACACCGGCCAGGTTGATCGCGGTCCGCTGCCTGACACCCGCGTCGTCGGAATCGGCACCGTGGTTCTGCACGCTGCGAACCCGCACCTCGCAGCCCTCGGGCCACAACTCCAGCGTGTCTCCGGCCCGCACCTGCCCGCTGATCACGCTGCCGGTGACAATCGTGCCGTGGCCCGGCAGCGAGATGGCCCGGTCAACAGGCATCCGGAACACCGGCTCGCTCTCGGGCAACTTCACGCCCCCAGCCGCCTCGAGCAAGGTCTCCTTGAGCGTCTCGATGCCCTCGCCGGTCTCCGAAGAGACCGGCACCATCGGGGCTCCTTCGAGGAACGTGCCCGCGACCGTCTCCTCGATTTCCGCCTCCACCAGCTCGACAAAGTCCGGCTCGACCAGGTCGATCTTGGTGATCGCCACCACGCCGGTGGTGATCTGCAGCAGGTCCATGATCTCGAGGTGCTCGCGAGTCTGAGGCATCACGCCGTCGTCGGCGGCGATCACCAGCAGGGCCACGTTGACCCCGGTCGCACCGGCCACCATGTTCTTGACGAACTTCTCGTGACCGGGCACGTCGATCAGCCCAAACTGAAAACCGTCGGCCTCCCAGTGAGCAAACCCGAGATCGATCGAGATGCCTCGTGCCTTCTCCTCGGGCAACCGGTCGGTGTCCACGCCGGTCATCCGACCGACCAGGCGAGTCTTGCCGTGGTCGATGTGCCCCGCAGTGCCGATCAGGATGTGCCTGGTCGAAGTGGACGGGCTGGCCGGGTCGGCGGGTGTGAGGTCGCTGGCGGACATGGCGTGGGCCAGCCAGAATGAAAAGGGAGGCGGACGGAGTCGAGATGCGGCTGAATGCGTCCCCCGATTCTCGAAGATGGACAATCCGGCCGCAAGAGCCGCGAGGGGAGAAGAACGCGATGGGCAGCCGAGCCGAGAGTGAGTACCGATACGAGAAGTTGACCTGGCCAGAGATCAACGACGCGGTCGAGGCGCGGCAGGTCTGCATCCTGCCCTGCGGCGCGGTCGAACAGCACGGGCACCACCTACCGCTGGATGTCGATTTGGTCTGCCCCGGTGGAGTCGCCCGCGGCTGCGGTGAGGCGATGCCCGAGAAGGTGCTGGTGCTGCCGACCATCGCCTACGGATACACCGGACACGTGATGGACTTCCCCGGCACCATCAACACGCACTACGAGACGTTCATCCGGGGCGTCACCGACGTCACACGCTCGCTGGCCTATCACGGGTTCAAGAAGATCATCCTGCTCAACGGGCACGGGTCGAACATGCCCAATCTCGACCTCGCCGCGAGGCGAACGAACCTGGAGACTGACGCCGAGTGCATCCTGGTGGCGTGGTGGAACCTGCTGACCGTCGACAAGGAGTTCCTGCCGGGGTGGCGTGAGAGTGAATTTCCCGGCGGGTGTGCTCACGCCGGAGAACTCGAGACTTCGATGTACCTCTACCTCGCAGAAGACGACGTCCGCAAGGACAAGGTCCAAAACGGCACGATCAAGATGAACGACGAACACAACGACTTCAACTGGGTCGACCTCTTCGCCGCCGGCCCCGCCCCGCTGATCTCCTGGACCAGCAGTTACTCCGAAACCGGAGTCCTGGGCGACGCCGAAAAGGGGACGGTCGAGAAGGGACGCAGGGCCTGGGAAGAAGCGGTCGGGCAATTGTGCCGCTTCGTCGATTACTTCCGTGACCGGCCCCGCGACACGCGGCACCGCGAACAGAACCCCGAACCCTCGATGCCGATTCCCTGGAACCAGCGTCACGAGATCGACTGAGTCCGCTCATGCCCAACGTCCACGTCTCGCTGGCTCACCGCAGCTACGACATCGCCATCGGTCACGGCATCCTGGCCCAGACCTCGGCCCGATGCCGCGACTGGTGCGGACTCGATGCGCCCGGGTCGGCCCTGGTTGTGACCGACAGCAATCTCGCCGATTCCCACGCCGCCACCGTCGCCGACGGGTTCGAATCCGACGGCTGGCTGGTCCGACAGCACGTGCTCGAGCCCGGAGAACCCTCGAAGTCTCTCGAGGCGGCTCGAGGCATGTACGACTCGCTGGTCGAACTGCCGGCGGATCGGGGCACGCTGGTGGTGGCTGTAGGAGGCGGAGTGGTGGGTGATGCGGCGGGTTTCGTCGCGGCGACCTATGCGCGAGGCATCCGGCTGGTCGGAGTCCCCACCACGCTGCTGGCCCAGGTCGACAGCTCGGTCGGTGGCAAGGTCGCGGTCAATCACCCGAAAGCCAAGAACCTGATCGGAGCCTTCCACCAGCCGTCGGGAGTTCTGATCGACACCAGCACGCTCGAATCGCTGCCCGAACGAGACTACCGCAGCGGGCTGGCCGAGGTGATCAAGTACGGAGTGATCCTCGATGAAGAGTTCTTCGACTTCCTCGAAGAGAACGTCGCGGGCCTCAACGGCCGCGACCGCGATCTGCTGGGCCAGGTGATCGCCCGCTGCTGCGAATTGAAGGCCAAGGTGGTCGAGCAGGACGAGCGAGAGACGACCGGCGTGCGAGCGGTGCTCAACTACGGACACACCTTCGCTCACGCACACGAAGCATTGGCCGGCTACGGCGAGTTGCTACACGGCGAAGCGGTGGCGATCGGAATGGTGCAGGCCAGCCGTCTGGCCGAGACGCTCGGCCGGATCGATGCCGAAACGACACGGCGTCAAGTGACGTTGCTCGAAGCGGTCGGATTGCCGGTGACTGCGCCCGAGGGCCCGACGACCGACGAGATCATCGACCGCATGATGCTCGACAAGAAGACCACCGGGGGAAGGCTGAGATTCGTGCTGCCCACGCGGATGGGCCACGTCGAACTGGTCGACGAGGTAGACGAGGCGCTGGTTAGAGACGTGCTGGCCTAGAACGCAGGGGTGGCTGGAATCAAAGGCCTCAGTCCTAGGACTTCGGCCGATCGCTGACCAGCACCGTCACCGTGCAGTTGACCGACAGCCAGGCGATGGCACACCCGACGTAGCTCGCACACGCCATCCAGAAGACCATCTTCCAGTCGTAGTTCTCCGAGACCCAGCCGTAGATGGCCGGGAAGAACATCGCGACGAAACTGGCGACGGAGTTATTGAAGGCAAAAACCGTGGCGGTCGCCTTGCCACCCACGTCGGTGACCGTGCCCCACCGCGAGGTCAGACTGATGTCGGCGAACAGCTTGACCACGAACAGCATGCCGCAGAAGACGTAGGGATCCTCGAAGAAGAACAAGACGGCAATCGCCAGGGTGGCGGCCGCCATCGCCTTGCCGAAAAACCCGACCAGGCTGCGGACCCAGCGTCGGCTACCGGTCACACGGATCAACCGGTCGCTGATGAACCCGCCCAGCATCCCGCCGCAGGCACCACCCAACAGCGGCAACGCCGAGTAGATCCCCATCTCCTTGAACTTCAGGCTGTACTGCTCGAAGAGAAACAGCGGGATCCACAGCGAGTAGATCTGGTCGGCGATCGAGCTGAGTATTGATGAGACGTTGATGCAGGCGAGGTTGAGAATCGAGCGGCGGTCCATCTGCCCGAGCAGTTCGCGGAACTTCAACGGCTCGTTCGCCGCAGCTCCCTCCTCACCCTCGACCAACTCGGCCTCCGCCTCGTTCGACCGAGGGTGGTTCCGCGGCGAATCGCGGAACGTGACCAGAAAAATGATGCCGTGCACGATGCCGACGGCGGCGAGGATGTAGAGAGCGACTCGCCAGTGGAATCCGTAGATGCCGATCATCACGGTCATCACCAGGATGTTGGCCGAGAGACCTCCGAAGCGGCCGGCAAATACCCCCACCCAACCCTGCACCGTCGTGCGGACCCTGGCGGGAAACCAGCAACGGGTCAGGCGACCCACCAGCGAAAACACGCCCGCCTGCCCGGCACCAAACAGCGCACGAAAGACATACAGCAGCCCCTTGGTCGGAGCCCAGGCGTGACCGGCCAACGCGATCGACCACAGTAGGATCAGACCGCCCAGCAGCCAGTGCACCCCCGCCATGTCGCCCAGCAGACCGGTGGGGAACTGCAGGCCGGCGTAGGTTATCGAGAACACCGTGTCCATCATCCCCAACTCGGTGTTGCTGACATCCAGCTCCTCCTTCAGGAACGGCTTGATCAACGCAAACGAGTAGCGATGCAGGTACAGCATCCAGCTGGTGCCAAAACCCAGCACGAATACCATGTAGCGGACTCGGGTCGGACGATCCGTGCTCACCAGGGGAGCTCCTGATCATCCGGAGGATCGTCAGGAGATTCGTCCGCCGCGGCGTCGGGCTCTTCTTCCGACTCTTCTTCCGACTCTTCTTCCGGCACTTCTTCCGGCACTTCTTCCGGCACGTCACCGGCCAGGTCGCCTCCCGGAGCCAAACGTGATTCCAGCGAGTCGGTGCAGTCGATCAGGATCCAGCAGAACGCACTGATGACGTACATCACCGCCACGGTGACAAACAGCGGGTTGTAGTTCGTGACCGACTTCTCGATTCCATCGACGAGCACCTTGCTGGTGTTCCAGTCGAGAATGCCGCCAAAGAAGATCGGTGAGATCAGCCCTCCGATCGAGCCGGACGTGTTGATCACTCCGAAGACCGTCGCCGAGTAGCGGCCTCCGATGTCGGTGCAGGTACCCCAGACGGTCGGCTGGCTCCAGTCGGTGAAGAACTTGACGGCAAACAGGGCCCACGCGGCCGCAACTCCGTCGGTCTGCGAGATTGCCACGAACATCAGGATGCAGGCGATGAACTTGCCGGTGAACCCGACCGCGCTGCGACCGATCCGGCGGCTGCCGGTCCACTGGATCATCAGGTCGTTGAAGAACCCGCCCAGCATCCCGCCAATCGCTCCGCCCCACAGCGGCAGGCTGATCAGCAGCCCCGCCTGCGTGATGTCGAAGCCCTTGGCATTCAGGAAGTAATCGCCCATGAACAGCACGTAGACACCATCGGCGCCGGCGCTGGTGATCTGCTGGATCACAAAGAACAGCATGCTGCGGTTCTTGATCGCCACCCGCAGCGGCAGCACCGGCGGTGCCGACGGATCCGGAGGCGGTGACCCCTCGGCAATCAACGCCCGCTCGGCGTCGTTGACACGAGGATCGTCGTTGGGGGAATTGCGGAACAAGACCAGGAATACGATCCCGAATACGACTCCCGCAGCCCCCATCACTACCAGGGCCCACTGCCAGCTCATCTCGAAGTAACCGATCAGCACTGTCGCCAGGATGATCGACGACATCGCACCGCCACTGCGTCCGAAAAACGTCGCCACCCATCCCTGCACGATCGTCCGCGTCTTGACCGGGAACCACGTCGCGGTGACTTTCGAGAGCGCCGGGTAGGTGCCCGCCTGGGCCGCACCGAATGCCAGCCTCAGAGCAATCAACCCGCCGCGGCTACCGGTGACTCCAAAAAAAGGCATCACCAGTGACCAGAGCACGATGATCACGCCCAGGAACAGGTGAGGACCGACCCAGTCGCAGAGAATTCCGCTGGGGATCTGGCCGATGCCGTAGGTCGGAGTGAAAAAACTGTAGACCATTCCGAGTTCGGTCTTCGAGAGACCGTAGTCCTCGGCCAGGTACGGACCAATCACGTTCCAGGTGTAGCGGTGCAGGTACAGGAACCACGACGTGCCGCAGGCCAGCGAGAACATCAGCCAGCGAACACGGGTCGGTTTTTCGCTCGAGGCATCCGAGAGCGGCTCGGACGGGGCAATCGCCATCTGCAGACCTGCCGGAGTGAAACACGAAGCCGCCGCACTGTCGGTCTTTCATCAACCGAATGCAAGCCGCTCACCAACGCTCGACCGGACCGTTGGGGACCTTGACCAACGCCGTGGCGACCTCGCCCTGCCGCGTCCCATGCCGTTCCCTGATCTGCTCGACAATCTCGTCGAACTCCTCCAGCGACTCGAACCGCCGCAGCCGATCCTCAAGGTCCTCGGGGATCCCCAGCCGGACCCCGTACCAGGCAGCAAACTTGCGGAACAGCAGGCAGCTGTACTCCTGGTGCTGCTCGACCATCAGCCCGAAGTGACGCACCAGGAACGCAATCTGGTCCTCCGAAGACGGCTTCCACCTCGCCTCCTCACCAGCCAGCGCCCGGCCGATGCGAACAAACAGCCACGGGTCCAGCATCGCACCCCGGCCGATCGCCACCGCGGCACAGCCGGTCAGGCGTCGCATGGCAAACGCGTCGTCCGCCGAACGCACGTCCCCGTTTCCCACCACCGGGATCGACTCGACCGCCTCCACCGTCCGCCGGATCCCCTCGTGATCCACCTCGCCACCGAACCCCTGCGCGCGGGTCCGACCGTGAACAGTAATCGCCGCGGCACCTTCCTGCTCGAAGGCCCGGGCCAGTGCCGGAGCCGTGAGCTGATCGCGGTCCCAACCCAGCCGCATCTTGACCGTCACCGGCACATCGACCGACTGGACGACTCGTGACACCGTCTCGCACGCCCCGTCGATATCGCACATCAATCGAGCCCCACCGCCCTGGCTGTTCACCTTCGCCATCGGGCAGCCCATGTTGATGTCGATCCCCTCGTAGCCCCGATCCTCCAGCCACACCGCCGCCTCGGCCAGTTCGCTGACACGACCGCCGAAAATCTGGATCGACAGCGGACGGTCCTCAGGTGACGTCGCGATCAACTCCAACGACCGCTTCCGACCCGACAGCAACGTCGTGGCCTGGACCAGGTCGGTCGTCGCCAGCCCCACACCACCCAGTTCCCGGATCACGCGACGGAAGGCCAGGTGAGTGTACCCGGCCAACGGAGCCAGGAAATACCGCGACGGCAAACGCCGACAACCGACCTCGATGGTCGAGTCGTCATCTTTCACCGGCCGCACCGGCCGCACCGGCCGCACCGGCGGCACCGATTTCAGAGTTCCGGAGTTGGTCGTTTCAATCGACATCGAGTCCCAGTTCGCTCAGCATCTCGGCAACCACCTCAACCGGCAGCCCCACCACGTTGCTCGTGCTCCCCTCGACCCGCTCGACGGCCTCACCGGCCAGGCCCTGGATCGCATACCCCCCGGCCTTGCCCACCGGCTCGCCACTCGAGAGGTACCGCCGGACCCACTCGGACCCCACGTCCCGAAACGTCACTCTTGATTCTACCAGCCGCTCCAACACGCGTCCCGAACCATCGACAACGCACACCGCCGTGGCGGCCGTGTGCGTCTGTCCGAGGTAATACCTGCTGAACCAGTCACCGACCTGCTGCTGCCAGTCGGCTGCTCGAGGCTGGCCGAGCACGCACGGGCTTCCGTCCGGCTCGGTGACGACGATCACCGTGTCGGCACAGATCACCGCGGCGATGCCGGTGGCACGCCGCTGAGCACCCAACTGCAGCCTCACGTCGGTGGCCTTGGCCAGGGCGATCTGTCGCAGGCGGTCGTGGACCGAATCGAGATCGGTGGTGTCGGCGAAACCGGGTTCGTCCCCGGAACTGGGCGGCAGGACCTCGATCCGATCCTCGCCGATCAGCCCGGCCAGCAACTGGAGCCTTTGAGGTGACCGGCTGCCCAGCACGATCTTCGCACCCGGTGCCCGCGCCGAAGTGTCACCCGGTCGATTCACTTCGACTCCAACAGCGGACCCAGTACCTTCGCAAACGCGGCGGCCTGGCGCATGAATCCGAGATCGTTGGGGTGAGAACTGTCGACGGTCCCCTCGCCGTCGTCGCCCAGCAGGTCGGCACCCTTCAGATAATGCAGCCCCGTAACGCCGTCGCGCTGCAGCTTCTGATACTCCTTGGACAAGGCCTTGCGACTGCTGTCGTTGCGTTCTCGCTTGCTCGTCACCAAGAACGAATCGGCATAACTGCGGTCTTCGACCATGAGGATCGGCGTCCCCGGCCGCGTCTTCCTGAGCCGACGGACAAATGGCCCGACTCGGCTGGTCACCTCCGCAGCCCGCATGTTCGGCAGGCAGTCAAGCACGTAGACGGCCGGGTCAATTTGCGAAAGCAGCTCGGCCAGCTCGATCTCCATCCGGCCGTTACCCGAAAAGCCCAGGTTGATCACCGGGCGTTCGTAGCGGCGGCCCAGCATGGCCGGGTGAGTCATACCCGGCCGCGAGGCGCAGGCGCCGTGAGTGATCGAGGTGCCGTAGAAGAGAATCGGCCTGGCGTGAGACCTGGGACGGGACGGGGCCTTGTCGATCGCCGTGCCCTGGACGACTCCCAGTTCGACCGACGTCACCCCGTTGTAAAGCGGCAGGTACAGCATGTACTCGCGGCTGCCGGCGGGGATCCCGGTGACCAGCCGCACCGAGTTGGTCGGGGTCTTGGTCGGAAAGCCACAGGCCAGCCATCGCCAGCGGCCCTTGACGTCGCGGACGTACAGGTCAACACCGCTGACCCCGGTCGCCGCCATGTGCGGCAACGCCAGGCGGGTACGACGCAGAGTCCAGCGTGCATGCAGCGTGGTGGCGGTGCTGACAAAGCGAACGCAGATGCCGGCAGAGTCCTGGCTCAGGTTCCACACCGGGGCACGGACAAGCTTCTCGGCCGACGCCGGCAATCGGTCAAAGAACGACTTGGTCTTCTCGAACCCCCGTCCCTCGACACTCAGGGTGCGAATGTCGGTCCAGGCGATCTCCTGGGCGGTGACCGCGGTTGAGAGGACCGAAAGCAGGAGAGCGATCAACGCTGTGCGAGGGAGGTGTGTCATGAGCTGTCTCGAGAAAGGTGTGCGAACCGTGCCATGATAGCCGCCGTGGACAAGGACATCAGGTCCCAGCAGCGGGCAGCAGACCACCCCGATTCGCAATCGATTGATCGCCACCGCAGGATGGCCGTGGCACAGACCCGATTCCCGGATCCCCCCAAGCCCCCCGGAGACAACCGATGTCACGCACGGCACTGCTGGCGGCTGCGATGCTGGCCACGACGGCCGCTCCGTCACTGGCCCAATCCGAAACACTCGAAAAGCCCGCAGCCCAGAAAGTTGAGGGACTGATCAGCTGGGTCTACGACTACGAGCAAGGCCGCCAGCTGGCCAAGCGGACCGGTAAGCCGATGTTCGTCGTCTTTCGATGCGAACGCTGAGAAGCTTGTAATGAATTTGACGGGCAGGTTGTCCGTCGTGACCCCCAGGTGGGACAGCTGTCCCGCCAGTTTGTCTGTGTCCGCGTCCAGTCGATGAACGGCATCAACCTGGACCTGTTCCAGTTCGAGTACGACCTGACCTGGATGTCGTTCTTCATGGACGCCGAGAACCGCATCTACACGCGGTACGGCGGTCGAGACGATTCGCACCCCGAGTCTCACCTCAATCGCGACTCGCTGCTGGCGACCATGAAGTCGGTCGTGATGCTGCACAAGCTCGACGACGTGATCAAGAGTTCGCTCGAGCCTAACCCCAGCACGGGCCGCACCGGCCGCAGGCCGCGGACACCCGAGCAGATTCCGACCATGGCCAGGATGATGGCCAAGCGGAAGAACAAGTGCATCCACTGCCACGACGTGAAAGTCGCCAAACTGAAACACCTCCGCAACCAGGACAAGCTCAAGCGGCACATGGTCTTCACCTATCCGACCTCAGCGAACCTGGGGATCACCGTCGACGCCCGCGAGCAGGCACTGATCCGCACGGTCCAGACGGGGTCTCCGGCAGCCAGGGCGGGGATCCGGGTCGGCGACCGGATCGTCAAGGCCGAAGATCACCGGGTACTGACCTTCGGCGACCTGTCGAGAGTGCTGGAAACGACCCCGGCCGCCGGGCGATTGGCTCTGCAGGTGCAACGCAACCGACAGGTCATCCCGCTGCGACTCGAGTTGGCCAATGGCTGGAGACAATCGAAGGATCCGAGCTGGCGCGAGTCGCTGCACATGGTCGGACCCAACTGCGGACTCTGGGGCCGCAAGCTCAACGTCAACGAACGACGACGCCTGAAGCTCAAGCCCGACAAGCTCGCGCTGAAGGTGACCTACATCTGGGGGCCTCATACCCGCAAGGCCGGGATCCGGGTGGGAGATGTCATCGTGGGTCTCGACGGCCAGACCCGCGACATGAACATCAAGCAGTTGCATGCCCATCCGACGCTCAACCGCAAATGGGGCGACACCATCCCGGTCGTACTCCGACGATCAGGGCGAGACGTCACAGTCAGAATGACATTCCCCAAGGGTCCCCCCGACTAAACAACAGGGACTGGCTCCGCAGTCGCCCCCGGCGGCGCAGGTGCCTGTCCCAAGCTCCCACCAACCCTGCCCCAATCTGATAAGGCCCCTAGTGTCAGGGGACAGGCACCTGCGCCCCGCCACAGGGCGGTGCTGCGGAGCCAGTCCCGGGTGCTCTGGTCGACTGCTGCTGAATCAATACAATGCGGGCCTGATCTTCAGGCGGGCAGCAGGCGGGGGCACAGACCATGAGCGGGCGTCGGATCCTGGTGACCGCGGCGTTGCCCTACGCCAACGGGCACATCCATATCGGTCACCTGGTCGAGTACATCCAGACCGACATCTGGGTCCGCTTTCAGAAGCTGCGAGGACACCGCTGCATCTACCTGTGTGCCGACGACACCCACGGTACGGCGATCATGATCCGAGCCCGCCAGGAGGGTCGCAGCGAAAGTGAAGTGATCGGCGAGATGCAACTGGCCCATGTCCGTGACTTCTCGGGCTTTGACATCGAGTTCGACAACTACGGCAGCACCAACAGCGACGAAAATCGCTCGCAGTGTGCCGAGATCTGGCAGGCACTTCGCGACGCCGACCTCGTTCACCAGCAACAGGTCACCCAACTGTTCGACCCGGTCGAAGGCACCTTCCTGGCCGACCGGTTTGTCCGAGGCACCTGCCCGAAGTGTGCGGCGCCCGAGCAGTTCGGCGACAGCTGCGAGAAGTGCCTGGCCAACTTCAGCCCCACCGACCTGATCGACCCACGCAGTACGCTCTCGGGAGCCACCCCCGAAATCCGCACCGCCGATCACCTCTTCGTCCGCATCGAAGAGCACCACGAATTTCTCGAGGAATGGACCCAGTCGGGCGAGCACCTGCAACCCGAGGTCGCCAATTACCTCAAGGGTCACTTCCTGTGCGATGAGCTCCGAGACTGGGACGTCTCGAGACCCGAGCCGTACTTCGGCTTCGAGATCCCCGACGCACCCGGCCACTTCTGGTACGTCTGGTTCGATGCCCCGATCGGCTACATGGCCTCGACCCGCCAATGGTGCCAGGCTCACGGCGAGGACTTCGACACGTGGTGGCGCGATGCCACGACCGAGGTGCACCACTTCATCGGAAAGGACATCACCTACTTCCACACGCTGTTCTGGCCCGCGATGCTCAAGACCGCCGGATTCAACCTGCCGACCAAGGTCCACATCCACGGATTCCTGACCGTCGACGGACGCAAGATGTCCAAGTCCGAAGGCACCTTCGTCCAGGCCTCGACCTACCTCGAACACCTCAACCCCGACTGGCTGAGGTACTACTACGCGGCCAAGCTCGGACCCCGACTCGATGACCTCGACCTCAACCTCAACGAATTCGCCACCAAGGTGAACTCGGACCTGGTCGGCAAGGTGGTCAACCTGGCCAGCCGAACCGCCAAGTTCATCGCCGGGCAGGAAACCGCCGTGGCCTACCCCGACGACGGCGGGCTATTCGTAAACGCCGCCGCCGCGGGAGACCGGATCGCCGCGAATTACGAGGCGTGTGATTTCAATTCGGCGATGAGAGAAGTGATGGCGCTGGCCGATGCGGCCAACAAGTTCGTCGAAGACTCCGCACCCTGGGTGCTCAGCAAAGACCCCCAGCGACAGGCCGAACTCCTGGACGTCTGCAGCATCGCACTGAACCTCTTCCGACAACTGGCCATCTACCTCGCACCCGTCCTGCCCCGGTTGGCAGTACAGACCGGCGAACTGCTCAATCACCCGATCACCGACTGGGACCAGGCACAGGCCCCACTGGCCGGGACCCCCGTCGGTGAGTTCCAGCACATGATGCAACGAGTCGACCCCAAGCAGGTACAAGCCATGATCGATGACAGCAAGGAAGCTCCCCAGTTGAACAGCGAACCCGCAGAGGAGACTCCCGATCAGCCACCCGAGCCGGAAGCGGATGAGACTGCCGACCAAACCGCCGACCAGGACGCTTCGGCCGCAGCCACTTCAGAAGAAAGTGACGCGGCCGACGAGCCCGTGGCTACCTGTGACGCTCACCAACAGGAACCTCTGACAACCGAACACTGCAGCTTCGACGACTTCATGAAAGTCGACATGCGAGTGGCCCGCGTCGCCCAGGCGTCCCATGTCGAAGGAGCCGACAAGCTGCTGCAACTGGTGCTCGACCTCGGAGGTGATGTCCGGAAGACGGTGTTGGCCGGCATCAAGGGGACCTATCAGCCCGAAGACCTCGTCGACCGACTGGTCATCTGCTGCGCCAACCTCGCGCCGCGAAAAATGAGATTCGGCACCAGCGAGGGAATGGTGCTGGCCGCCGGACCCGGCGGACAGGACATCTTCCTACTCGCACCCGACTCCGGTGCCGTCCCCGGGCAGAGAGTCCATTGAGTGGCTGAGGGGGTCGTGGCTGCGGTCGAGGATGACGATCAGTGCCCAGGTGGCCAGCGGGACGACCTGAACCACCAGCCGACCGGCGGCCCAGTTGAGATTGTCGAGGTAGCGGGGAATCACCAGGAACGGCACGCAGTAGGCTGCCAGCATCACGCCGCAGATGGCCAGGGGCCAGCCTGCCGCCGGGCACGCCCAGCCGCCCCGGCTACTTCGGATGGCAATCAGCAGCAGCAGGCCAATCGCTCCGAACCACGGCGCCACGCTCACCTCCAGCAGAATTCTCAGCCCCACACGCGGCAACCGCCCGATGCCCTCCCATGCGGCCCGCACCCCCAGCAACTCGCGATAATCATCCGGCAGGATCCCTCGCACCACGCCTCGGGTGAAAAAGATCTCGTGAGCGATCAGCACGGCACCGACCACCAGCCCAACCGCCACGACCTGCCGAATCGCCCGATGATCGCGGTGTGCCACCGCACTGGCCAGGGCGATGCCGACCACCACGGCCACGGCCACAGGACCCTCGGACTTGGCCAACCCCGCCACCAGCAGGCACAGGCCGACCAGCACCCACCAGCCACCGCCTCGCTCCTGAGCCGCCAGTGCGGCCAGCACCGCGGCCAGCACTGCGGCTCCGACCACCAACTCGGGACACCCGTTGTAGGCAGCCAGGTTGTTCTGGAACGAACCCAGCCCGCTGTAAACCGGCAACACCAGCAGCAACAGGCCTCCACGAACCGGATCGTCGCTGCCCAGACGACCCAGTGCCCCGACCACGATTCCCGCCAACGCGACCCAGGTCAGAGGGAAGACGAGTACAGCAGACGACTCGCTGAATCCTCCAACACCAGCCCCCCCTTCACTCGGCATCCCCACACCGCCCCACACCGCCTCGGCCGCGGGGACCAGCAGAGGGTACCGCGGATGAAAGTGGACGTGGTCGGGATCCTGGAACACCGACTCGCCCCACGGACCCGCCTCAGTCTGCATCAACCTCGCCTTGTACGCCCACTGCATCCTCTGGTCGAACCCGTCGATGCCACGTGCCACCGCGATCAGCAACATCGAACCGACCAGCACACCCACCAGCAACCGCACTCTCGACGACACGCCCACCCCGCCCTCATCGGTCACCCGGTCCTCCGGAGCCCGACGGGCCAGCCCGACGGTTGCCCCGGCCAGTCCGAGCAACAGCGAGGGGACCAGCGGCAGCCAGGGCGATACGGGTCGTCCCGAGAAGAACAGCAGCAGGGCCGAGATCGCCGTGATCGAGAAGCCAAGCAGCCACGACCAGCCCCAACGCTCGGACCCATACGGCATCTGGTCGTCGACACCCAGCAGCCGTAACGCGCCGCGGCCACCTGCCAACCCGATCGCAACGGCCACGACCACCAGCAGCCATCCCGCCCAACCGGGCCGCCGCAGAGGACCAAACAGCCTCTTTGAACCGGACCGGGAGATCGGTTCGCCGTGGGGTTCGAGCAACGATCCGGCCGCGAAGTCTGCCTCGATCGTCGACGGATCGACTTGTATCAGGCTCCTGCCGCGGACACCCCACCTGATCCCCCGGCTCCGCACGAACTCCTCGAGCGATCTCCTCGAACCCCGGATCGCCGCCGCCGAATGAACCTCGCGGGGGAAGACCCAGTAGGCCAACTCCCGTTCCAGGAACTGGTTGGCGGGGGTCAGAGGTGACTGCCAGGTATCGACCAGGATGGCTGAATCGGGAGGAACCCGCTCGAGGATCTGCTCGACGACTCCGGCCAGGTCACCCACCGTGCGTTCGACCCGCACCTGGGGCCGCGACCAGCCGATGTAGGTGGGGACCATGTGAGCCAGCAGTGCGAGGGCCGAGAGGAACGACCAGGCCATCAGCACCCATCGGCTCAGCGGACCGGCTGACCCCTGTTGGCTGGACTCACTCACTCCGCCGGGCTCCTCGGTCGACTGACCGAACCACAATAGCACACCGCACCACTCCCCCGGCTATAATGTCCCTCGCGCCATGACCGAATCGACCTCGCCTCCCCCACGCCCCCCACGCCCCCGTCGCCGCCGCTGGTTCATCGCGACCTACGCGGCCTTCCTGGTGGTGGCCGTCGCGGCCGTGCTGCGTCTGGTGACGGTCGAAGCGGATGTCTGGGACTACTATTACCCCGAGTTGAGAGCTTCGGGGGCCACCTCTGCCCCCGTCTCCCGCGACGACGACACGATCGATGTGCTCACGCTCGGCGGCTCGGTCCTGCTGCAGGTCGAGTCGGAGCTCGAGTCGCGACTGCGAGAAGAGTTGGGAGACCGAGTTCGCTGCTACCACCTCTCGACCACAGCCCACACCTCGCGCGACAGCCTCCAGAAATACCAGCAGTTGGCCGGGCGGAAGTTCGACCTCGTGATCCTCTGCCACGGCATCAACGACGTCCGGATGAACTACTGGCCGACGTCGCTGTTCAAGAACGACTACACGCATTGCCCCTGGTACGCGGACCTCGCCCGCGACGTGCAACTCGGTCGACTGACGCTTTGGGATCGTGTCCTGCAGTTCGCCACGCAGGAAGGACTCGGCCCGCCGGCCCGATCCGACTTCCCGCTTGGAGACTCACTCAAGACACCGCCTGCCTTCGAGAGCCACTTGTCGGAGTTGGCTTCCGAGGCTGCGGCTCGAGATGACCGGGTCCTCTTCCTGACGATGGCCTCCTACCTCCCCACAGGCTACACCCGCGAGGCCTTTGAAGGCGGAGAACTCGACTACGGAACCGGCGACGCGAAGTACGCGGCCGAGTTGTGGGGAGACCCGCGCCAGGTCCTGGCCGGGATTGCCGCTCACAACCAGCGGACACGAGAAGTGGCCGGCCGCCAGCCGATCGTGGAGTTGGTGGACTTGGAGCAGTTGATCGCTTCGACGGGAAAGAACTTCAGTGATGTCTGCCACCTGACGAAGCTCGGCCAGCAGCGGCTCGTCGAAGCCGTCGCACCGGTCGCCGTCAAGATCCTCAACGACCGCTAGCCCGCCCGCGACCGTTTGAACAACACCCCAAGAGCGGCCCGATACCCAAGAACCGCGAAGCGGTTGAATATTGGTGGTGGTCGTAACTCACTGTCAAAGAATGCGTTGTGTCGATTCACTCCAACTGCCCCTGATCACCGCACAGACCTTGAGCCACAACCCGCAAAATCGCTGTATTCCCTCTGATCGGGATACGCGAAAAATCCTGCCGAATCGCCAGGACCGGTCAAGTCGATTCAGCCGGTACGACGATTTCAACCGGTAGGGACTGTGTCGACTGCCAACGACCAAGTGCCAGACAACGAGGTGCGGGTAGCCGACCATGACTGCCACCGGTGGACGCCTCGCCAAAAAACTGGCTTGGACAGCAGAGCAATAACACCGTGCGACTTGTAGCCGTTTTTTTTCGACACTGGACGGCAGGGGTTTTGAGCCTGGCAGGAATGGCCTGCCTGGCCCTTGCGACGAGCGTGCAGGCCATTGAACCGATGGCCTGGGAAGTCCTGCAGCAACGGCTGGATGCTCAGCAGAAAGAAATCGACGCTCTGAGACGGCAGGCCCATCTCACACCGGTCTCATTCACCGCTCAGGACCGAGCGACATCCGACGACGACGGAATCCCGATCAGAGACCTGCTCTCGGGTTTGAAAGAGAGGGTCTCGGGAGCCGCCCAGGCGGGAACGTCGGCATCGACGATGAGTGTCGTCGGCCGTGTCCACATCGACTACTGGGGCTTTCCCAGTTCCGACCCCGGCATCAACTTCATCGAGACCGGAGACGCGGCCCACACACCTCAGGATCGAGTTGGCTTCCGCCGCATGCGGCTCGGTGTACGAGGCGAGGTGGCTCCGAACATGGAATACCGGATCGAGCTGGAGATGGCCGGGGGGAACGAGTCGGAGTTTCGCGACGCCTGGCTCGGCTTCAGGGACATGGGCGTCCTACAAACGGTCCTGATCGGCAACCAGAAGCGGCCCTACGGTTTGGATCACCTCAACAGCAGCCGATACAACGTCTTCATCGAACGACCGTTCGTGATCGAGTCGTTCAACCAGGACGCCCGCCGGCTCGGAATCGCCTCGTATGGCGTTTCCGAGGAACAGGACTGGAACTGGCGACTGGGTGTCTACAACCAGCGGCTGATGCAGGACGAGGGTCAGCACATCAACGATCACCTGCAGGCTGAAATCGCGGGGCGACTGGCCAACACATTCATGTGGGAAGACGACGGGCGGACCCACGGCCATTGGGCCATCAACGGCACGCTGGCTCATCCCGATGGCTCCGCAGTCAGTGCCGGGAGCATCAATCTCGACAACGAGGCCCGCTTCCGTCATCGCCCCGAGGCCCGCAGCGTGAATCGCTGGCTCGATACCGGTCCGATCGCCGGAGCCGACTGGTACACGATGATCGGCTTCGAGTCGCTGTGGAACTTCGGCCCGCTGCAGTTGTGTGGCGAGTACCAGAACATGTGGCTCGACCGCGACACGGGATTCGGGAACACCGTCTACCTCAACGGCGGCTACGCCTACGTGTCGTACTTCCTGACCGGCGAGAACATGGCCTGGTCACGGAAATCGGGCACGGTGGGCCGAGTGATACCCGACCAGAACTTCTACCTCGCCTCCGACGGCGATGCCGGCGGGTGGGGTGCCTGGCAGGTGGCGTTGAGATGGTCGTATGCCGATTTTACCGACGAGGACATCACCGGAGGTGTGGGCGAATCCCTGACCCTTGGCTTGAACTGGCACTGGAACCCCAACGCGCGGATGCAGTTCAACTACATCAACGGGAGAATCACCGACCGGGACTTCGGTGGCTTTGCTGGCGGTGACTACGAAGTCATCGGCACGCGTTTCATGATTGACTTCTAGAGCAGCCCCCCACACCAGTCGACCCCCCAGGAACTCTCGAGCACACGCTGGCCGGCCCAAACAGTCGCCAGTGCAAACAGCCACAAGTGGTGGCTCGACTCTCATCGAAATCTCACGAATCGACCAAAGCGTACAGGGCGTCTCGCTATCACTTGTTCGGTTGCTGAAACAGGCAACCGTCGCCCTCGTGCTGGGTCTGTCCGCCTCCAGGGCCCCGGCCGAAGACGTGTCCGGCAGCGAAGCGACCGTAGAATCGGCCGCCGCCGAAACCTCGATCCTGGAAGATCTCGAACAGCGACTCGCCAACCAGAATGAAGCGGGCCAGGGCGGCGTGCTCGACGAAGCGCGGTGGGTGCGGCTGGGCAACGGCACACGGCTGACCGATCCGGGGTCACTGGCAGCCGGGGTGACCGTCAACGGCTTCGACTACTACCTCTACACCGCCTTCCTGGTCGCCAAGTACCGGGGCATGAGCGTCAACTCCGAGTTCTACTACCGTTGGCTGAACAACTTCGACACCGCCGGCGGCCCGGTAACCGCCGACATCGATACCCGCGGATTTGTCGTCGATGTCGGCGTGATGCTGGTCGAGAAATCGATCGAGCTGATGGGCCGGATCGACGCGGTCCACTCGGCCTTCGGCGACACCTGGGAATACGCCGCCGGGATCAACTGGTTCATCAACGGAACCCACAGGCACAAGCTGACTTTCGACGTGGCCGACCTCAACGGCGTTCCCGCCGGCAGTTCCAGCCCGAATTACGAACTGGGACAGGTCGGCACGCTGTTCCGCGTGCAGTACCAGGTGGCGTTCTAGTCGCTCACCTCAGACCGACTAGGTCGCGTACCAGTCGATCGCTCGAGGGATGTCTCCGGTGCGAGACATCATCCCGATCTGCCAGCGGTACTGCCGCCGGTTGAACATCGGCGTGTAGCCGTGGTAGTGGTCGGCCAACTCGATCGCCTTGGCCACGTCGGCCGTCTCGAGGCGATCCCGACCGTCGGCGGCCACCATCAGACGCGCCAGCCACATCATCGATGGGAACACCAGGGCCAGGGACCGGAAGCCCTCGATCAGCCCGAAACCGAGAAACGCACGACCACAAAACTGCAGACCGCGGATCTTGACCCGAAAGTAGCGGGTGAACATCTCCTCGGCCGCGTCGGTCAGCCCGCCAAAGGGCTCCTCGAGCCGGTCAAACCGGACCGGTTGATCGATGTCCTGCATCGGCGGTACCGTTCCACGGCCGATCGCAAATCTCGTGCCGACGCGAAGCAGCCTCATTCGGCCCAGCCACCCGGTTCGCCAGTTCGACAACGAGTCGTTCCGGGCGTACTGGGCGGCCAGCATGCGAAACAGCAATCGACCGGTGGCCGAGGGCTGTTCGAGATCCCCGGCAGCCGCCTCGGTCTCGGCCAACGCCGCCTCGCGGATAATCTCGACAAAGTCCGCCAACTGGTCATTTTCGAAATGGCCCACCCGGGCCTCGGAGACCAGGTCGACAAACCGCACCGCGGCCTTCAGCCGGATTGCAATCGGCTCGCTGTCGCGGGCCAGGAGGTATTCGAGGGCGTTGACGAACAGCTGAAACGGCATCCACTCGAGGTCCCCGTATCTCCTGAGCCCCGGAGCCGGAGACTTCGTGATCCCCGCGGGGACCACCTCGCGAGCCATCTCGTAGAGCACCTCCTGCTGGTCGGCCACGCTCTGGCCCCGGTTCTCGACC
>CAUZJR010000024.1:0-22265 GCA_963580005.1 Planctomycetota bacterium | reverse complement strand
CGAGTTGGAGCTGGAGTGGGGCGAGCGGGTGCAGCGGCTGGTGCCTTCGGCCGAGCGGATCCGCTTCACCAACAGCGGGACCGAGGCGACATTGATGGCCGTGCGGGTGGCCCGCATCGTCAGCGGCCGGACGAAGGTGTTGAAGTTTGCCGGTCACTTTCATGGCTGGCACGATCAACTGATCCCCGCCGCATCGCCTCCTCACGACGCCGAGTCCGGCTATAGCATGCCGGGGATCACAGAGGGGGTTTTCGGTGACCTGGTGATCGTCCCTCCGAATGATCTCGAGGCGGCTGCCGCGGCGATTGCCGAGCACCAGCCGGCGTGCGTGATCCACGAGGGCAACGGCAGCCGCTGGGGTGCTGTGCCCGTGCGGGCCGAGTTCCTGCAGGGGTTGCGACAGGTCACCGCCGAATCGGACACGATCCTGATTCTCGACGAAGTGATCACCGGATTCCGCGTGCACGAAGGGGGCTTCCAGTCGGTCTGCGAGATCGTCCCCGATATGACCACGATGGCGAAGGTCCTGGCCGGGGGCTTGCCCGGCGGATGCCTGGCCGGTCGAGCGGACCTGCTCGACGTGTTGGCGTTCGGCAATTCCCTGGGTAAGAAGATGAAGCACCCGGGCACGTTTAATGCCAATCCCCTTTCGGCGGCCGCCGGCTGTGCGGCCCTGGACGTGGTGGCCACCGGCGAGCCATCTCGCGTGGCCAACCGGCAGGCTGCTCGTTTGCGTCAGGGTCTCAACGCCCTGTTTGCCGAGAAGGGTGTGCCGTGGGTGGCCTACGGTGACTTCTCGGCCATCAAGCTCATTCCCGGTTACCAGGGACCGGCTCCCGAGGGCGACGACTGGGTTCCGTATGAGGGTGATTACCGGCGATTGGACGTGTCGTACGACGACTCGCTGGGCCACTCCTTCCGTTGTGCCTTGCTGCTGGGCGGAGTCGACTGGATGGGCTGGGCCGGGTCGACCTCCTCGGCACACACCGACGCCGACATTGAGGCCACCCTGTCAGGCTTCGCCACGGCGATCGATCTGCTGAGTGCCGACGGGCTGATTTCGGCCGCATGAGTGGCGGGGATTCGGGCGGGGTTGAGGCTTCCGGGAATCCGCTGCTGTCTGGTCCATTGAGGCAGACGGTGCTGGTGCTGGCTTGGCCTGTGTTGTGCGAACAGGTGCTGGGTTTCCTGGTGGGGCTGTACGACACCTGGTTGAGTGGTCGGATCGAGGGGATCAGCGAGGTGGCCACCGGAGCGGTGGGGCTGGCGGCCTACGTCGGCTGGCTGGCCTCGATGCTGTTCGGCCTGGTCGCCACCGGCACCACGGCTCTGGTGGCCCGTCATCGGGGTGCGGGGGAGTCGGCCGAGGCCAACCGGATCATGAACCGGTCGCTGGCGCTGGCGGGTGTGGCGGGAGGTGCGGTCTACGCGCTGATCTACCTGGCCGCACCGCTGATGGCCCGCTTGCTGGAGATGACTGGCGAGGAGGGTCGGATCGTGGTGCATTACCTGCGAGTCGACGGGGTGGGGCATGTGGCCACCGGGGTCACCCTGGCGGCGGCCGCGGCGTTGCGGGGCAGCGGCAACATGCGGACCCCGATGAAGGTGCTCGGCCTGGTCGGCATCCTGAATGTGATTGTCTCCACCGTGCTGGTGTTCGGTTGGGGTCAGGGAGGGGGCCTGGGGATCGAGCCGTGGGGAATCGACGGGATCGTGGCCGGCACGCTGGTGGCTCGATTTGCCGGGGGCCTGCTGATCGTGTTGGTACTGGCTCGAGGTGTTTCAGGTCTGAAGATCGAGGTGCGCCAGTTGCGAGTCGTTGGCAAGTCGGCTCGCCGGATCCTCAGGATCGGCGGCCCCGCCGCGATCGACGGAGCGATCACCTGGGGGGGGCAGTTTCTGTTCCTGATGATCATCGCCCGGCTGGACGACGCGGGTCGGGGCAGCGCGGTGTTTGCGGCTCACATCGTGGGTGTCCGTCTCGAGGGAATCACCTATCTGCCTGCGGTGGCCTGGGGTGCCGCGGCGGCGACACTGATCGGGCAGTCGCTGGGGGCGGGTCGGCCCGAACGGGCGATGGCCGCCGGCCACGAGACCGCCAAGCAGTGCGGTCTGCTCTCGCTCGTGATCGGGGTGATCTTCCTGGTCGCTGCGCCCTGGCTGTTTGGCCTGATGCACACTTCAGGTGCTGTTGTGGAGGAGGGGACTGTGCCGTTTCGTGTGAATGCGATGTTCCAGCTGCCCCTGGCGCTGTCGATCATCTACACCTCGGCGTTACGCGGAGCCGGTGATACGAAGTTCCCGCTGGTGGCTCACGTGGTCGGCATCTACGTGGTGCGGTTGCCGGTGGCCTGGTGGGCGGGCGTGGTACTGGGTGGGGGGTTGTTGGGAGCGTGGATCGCGATGAGCGCCGACGTGGTGGTCCGCTCGGTGTTGCTCGTGTGGCGGTACCGACGTGGGGGTTGGTTGCGGACTGAGGTCTAGGCGGAGTCTTGACGCTGGGGTCGGTGGGAGGATAATCGGGGCGTGGTGGCTGGCGTTCTCGGGCGGCCGACGGCGAGGCCCGAGAGGCTATCTCCAACTGCGGTGAGGCCGTGTGAACCGGGTCAGATCTTAACCGAAGCAGCCCTAAGCATTTTGGCTCTCAGGTGCACGCGGAGATAGCCTTTCGCGCCTTTCCGGCCGGCTCGCCACTCGACCCAACCGATCAATTCGCTCGTGCAGGATGCTCCGAGCCTTATGGACCCGATGGACCCGCAGTCGACTCACTACACCGTCCTGGCTCGCCGCTTCCGGCCTCAATCCTTCGACGAGGTGATCGGGCAGGAGCATGTTGCCGGCGGACTGCAGAACGCCATCAACACCGGCCGGGTCGCTCACGCCTACCTCTTCACAGGCGCCCGCGGGGTGGGCAAGACGTCGATGGCGAGAATCCTCGCCAAGACGCTCAACTGCCCCACACCCGTTGAGGGGCAACCCTGTCACGAATGCGATACCTGTCAGAGTATCGCGGCGGGGCAGGACGTCGATGTGCTGGAGATCGACGGGGCATCGAACCGACGGATCGACGACATCCGAGACCTCAGACGAAACGTTGGCGTCAAGAGCATGAGATCGCGGTTCAAGATCTACATCATCGACGAGGTGCACCAGCTGACGACCGAGGCCTTCAACGCCCTGTTGAAGACGCTCGAGGAGCCTCCTGAAAACGTCAAGTTCATCTTCTGCACGACCGAGCCGAATGCGTTGCCCGAGACGATCGTGTCTCGATGCCAGCGGTTCGACTTTGGACTGATCGGGCTGGACCTGATCGCGGCGCGTTTGAAGACGATTTCCGAGGCCGAGGGTGTGGCGGTCAGTGACGAGGCGGTGGAGCTGGTGGCACGCCGGGCCGGGGGGTCGATGCGGGACAGCCAGTCGATGTTCGATCAGCTGCTGGCCTTGGGACGCGGCCAGGTCGATGTCGGCGACGTGCATCAGTTGCTGGGCACGGCACCCGACGAATTGCTGCTGGCGATCGTGGAGCCCCTGGTCGAGCAACGTCCGGCCGAGGCGATCAAGGCCTTCGAAGTGGCCTTGGCCGCCGGGGCCCAGCAGGATGAGCTGCTCGGCCAGTTGATCGAGTGCAGTCGCGACCTGATGGTCGCAGCCAGCGGAGCTGAAAGCTCGACGTTCCGCAGCGTGGGGCCCGATGCAGGCGTTCGCCTGGCCGAGTGGGCCGAGACCTGGGGAGTCGAAACCGCGATCGCCGCGATGCAGGTACTGGCCGAAACCGTCAGCCGCGCCCGCTGGACTCGACAGTCGCGGGCACTGGCCGACCTGGCCCTGGTCCGGATCGCGACGCTCCAGCGGCTGACCGAGGTGAGTGGCTGGCTGCAGCAACTCGCCGAAGGGTCCGCCGCCGCGGTTCCCTCGACCGGGATCACTCAAAAAAAAACGGCTGAAATGACCACCCAGGACACCTCGCCTGCCGTTGCAGCCGAAACCACGACTCCCGAGCCGCAACCGCAGACATCAGACACCGAGGCGGCGGCCGCGGAGGACTTGGACCCGGAGCAGGCGGAGTCGGTTACCGAGGAGGCGGAGTCGGTTATCGAGGAGGCGGAGTCGGTTACCGAGGAGGCGGAGGAGTCGAAGGCGGAGGATGTGGCTGTTGAGGCAGCGGCGGAGTCGACTCCGTTTGAGTCTGGCCGCGAGGCTGTGATCTGGGACGAGGTGACCGGTCGGATCAGTGGTCTGCTGCGGGAACACGCGGAGCGGGTGGATCGAGTAGCAATTTCCGGGCCAAATCGTCTGGATCTCGTCTTTGCTGCGGAATATGATTTCCACCGTCGCTTCTGCGAGCGACCCGAGGAGATGCGGCGTCTGGAGCAGTTGCTGCGGGATGTGACCGGTGGCGTGGTCCAGGTGAGGCTGTTAGTGGAGGAACCGAAGGCGGAGGCTGTGTCGGAGGAGTCGGCGGCAATTGAGGAGAAGCCGGTGGCGATCGATCCGATGGTCGAGGAGGCTCAGAGCATCTTCGGGGCCAGCGTTCAGCGAGTCGTTCCGATCAATCGCCCGACATCCGACGATTGACCGGATGGCACTGCCTGAGTCCTGATGGACGCGGGGTGAACGGCGGGTCGGCAGTTGGTGTTGTTTTCGAGTTGTGCGTCTGGATGAGTTGAAGGAGAGGTCAAGAGATGTTCAAGGGGCTGGGCGACCTGGCGTCATTGATGAAGCAAGCTTCTCAGATGAAGGGCATGGTTGGCGAGATGCAGGAGAAGCTGGGCCGTGTCCGCGTGACGGGTTCGGCCGGGGGCGGGATGGTTGAGGTGGAGGTGTCCGGTCACCAGAAGGTGCTTTCGTGCACGATTTCTGAGCGTCTGGCGGCGACCGGTGACCGCGAGATGCTCGAGGACCTTGTGGTGGCGGCGACGAACCAGGCGATGGACAAGGCCCGCGAGGCGGCGGCAGCAGAGATGACCGAATTGACCGGCGGCCTGGACATGCCGGGACTCTCGGATGCTCTCTCCCAATTCACCGATGACAATCCGCCAACGGCCTGAGTGGTCGGGGCGTGACACGAGATACCTGACAATGGCTCGCAAGGATTTTGAGACCACCGATCATCCCTACGGCGAATCGGTGGGGTCGTTGATCAACGAGTTCGCCAAGCTGCCCGGGATTGGCCGCAAGAGTGCCGAGCGGTTGGCTCACCACGTGCTCTCGAGGCCCGCCGAGGAGGTGACCGGTCTCGCGGACGCGATCCGTCAGGTGAAGGAGTCGATCCGGTTCTGTGCGGTCTGTTTCAATTTGACCGAGGAGGAGTTGTGTGCGATCTGTCGCGACTCTCGTCGCAACCGCCAGGTCGTGTGCGTGGTCGAGCAGCCTCGCGACATCGTCTCGCTCGAAGCCGCCGGAGTCTTCGAGGGTGTCTATCACGTGCTCGGCGGCGCGCTCGCCCCGCTTTCGGGGATCGGCCCCGAGCAGCTGCGGATCGAACCTCTGCTGCGACGCATTCGCGAGGACGGTGTGGGTGAGGTGGTGATGGCGACCAATCCGACACTCGAAGGCGACGGCACAGCGCTTTACATCTCGAATCTGCTGGACAACCTCAACGTCCGGATCACTCGTTTGGCTCGCGGCATCGCCAGCGGCAGCGTACTCGAATTCGCCAACCGCGAAATGCTCGCAGACGCCATGCGCGGCCGCCAGCAATTCTGACACCCCGTTTCTGCGACACTCTCTTCGGTTCCCGTTCCTCCAGATCCCCACGACACTCCACCATGCCATTGCAGTTCTCACAGAACATGCGACTGGGCCAGCACATGAGCCAGCAGATGAAGCTGGCTCCGCGGATGATCCAGTCGATGGAGATTCTGCAGATGCAGCGGGAGGAGCTTGAGGCGAGGATCGAGCAGGAGAAGTTGGAGAACGTCACGCTTGAGGACGACGGGTCGGAACCTGGCGGCGAGGAGGATCCGGAGTCTGAGGCCTCGACGGCGACCGACGAGTCGTCGGAGGCGGAGGCGGAGGCGGAGGTGGAGGTGGAGCAGCAGGAGCTGGTGGTTGACGACTCGAGCAACAACGAGGAGGGCTTCGAGCGATTGGAGGAGATTGCACCGGAGTGGCCCGATGACAACGTATTCGAGTCGGGCCGCGTGTCATCGAACCGGGTCACCGATGCGGGTGAGCGGTATCACGACACGATGGCGAACATGGTGGCGCGGGCCCCGTCGCTGCTCGATCATCTGCTCGAACAGTGGGGCCTGGCCGAACTCGATGATGCCCAGAGATCCTTCGGCGAGTACGTGATCAGTCACCTGGACCGCAACGGCCGTCTGCAGACCCCGCTGGAAGACATCGTGCAGGTCTACGGTCGGCCGGTGCCCGAGGCTCTGGCGGTTGAGGTTCTTACCCGCATTCAGCAGCTCGATCCTCGAGGCGTCGGAGCTCGTGATGTCCGCGAGTGCCTGTTGCTGCAGTTGACCGAGTCGACTCCGTTCCGGGACGTACTGACCACGCTGATCAGCGGACATCTCGACGAACTGGCCAACAACCGCCTGCCTCACATCCAGAGGAAGACGGGTTACTCGATCGAGATGATCCAGGCGGCCAGCGAGCTGATGTTGCACCTGGATCCGTTCCCGGGCCGGCGGTTCGAGAGCGAGGTGGTGCGGCCGGTGAAGGCTGATCTGACGGTCGAGCTCGACGAGAGTGGACAGTGGGTGGTCGAGCCGGAGTACGAGAGCCAGCCTCGATTGCGACTGAGCCGACAGTATCAGGAGCTGCTGCAGAAGGGCTCGACCGCCGACAAGCAGACTCGCGAGTATCTCAAGAAGAAGGTCGAATCGGCGAGGTGGTTGATGGAGGCGATTGAGCAGCGGTCCAAGACCGTGCGTCAGGTGGCCCAGGTCATCGTCGACCGCCAGTGTGCCTTCCTGGTGGATGGTCCCGAGGCGATCGTGCCACTGAAGATGCAGCAGGTTGCCGACGAGGTGGGTGTGCACGTGACAACCGTGTCCCGGGCGGTCGACGGGAAGTGGCTGCAGACTCCCCGGGGTCTGTTTGCCCTGAGGTCGTTTTTCGGGGGCGGGACGACGACGTCCGAGGGAGAGGACGTGGCGTGGGAGATCATCCGGTTGAAGATGAAGGAGATCATCGACAACGAGGACAAGTCGCGGCCGCTATCGGACGACGCCCTCGTCGATGCGCTCTCGGCCCAGGGTTTCCAGCTGGCTCGTCGCACGGTGACCAAGTACCGCCAGCGGCTCGACATTCCCTCGTCGCGCCAGCGTCGCGAGTTCTAGTCGAGCTGGTGTTCGTATCCCAGTGGCGGCAGCGGCACACTGCGTCCGTCGGGCATCAGCAGTTCGGCCGAGTTCCCTTCGACGATTTCGCCGATGTCGGCCAGCGGAGTCTCGAAGGGCGGTGCCGCGATCAGCTGGGCGGCGGTCTCGGGTTTGACGGCGGCGAGCAATTCGAAGTCCTCGCCATCTGAGATCGCGTGGGCCAATGCCGTGCGGCCGTCGGGGGAAAATTCCGTGTCGGGGCGTGGTTCTCTGAGCGGGATGTCCCGGGCCCTCAGCCTGGCCCCCACGCGACTCTCGGCCAGCATGTGATGCAGGTCGGCGGCCAATCCGTCGCTGATGTCGATCAGGGCGTGCAGGCCGCCGGAATCGCAAAGCGCCCTGGCCTCGTCCAGCCGCGGTGTGAATTCCAGGTGGTGTCGATGGCGACTTTGGCCCAGGCAGCCGGTCAGCAGCAGTCGATCTCCGGGTCGTGCTCCGCTGCGAAGGACTGGTCCGCCGGGCAACGGGGTTCCGATCACGGTCACGCTGAGGACCAGCGGCCCATCGGTGGACGTGGTATCTCCGCCGGCCAGGGCCACCCCGGTCGCTTCGGCGAGTCCCACCAGGCCCTCGTGCAGTCTCTGCCCGAGTTCCTCATCGCGGCCACGGGGCAGTGCGACTGAGACGACGGCGGCGACGGGTCGGCCGGCCATCGCGGCGATGTCGCTGAGATTCACCGCCAGTGCCTTGCGGCCGACCTGTTCGGGAGTGGCGAGTTGGAGGTCGAAATGAACGCCTTCGACGAGCATATCGACGGCCAGGAGTGCGGAATCGGGTTCCGGCCAACTCAGCACGGCGGCGTCGTCGCCGATGCCGACTTCGAGACGGGGATGCGACCCCACGCGGCGTCGAATCCAATCGATCAGTGCGAACTCACCGCCTGGGCGGCGGGGTGGCACGGGTGGCTGAGCGGACACGGCGGGGTTCCGGAGTCTCGGTTGCCCGTCGATTCTACCGGCCCGGCCCGCTCAGCGCGCGGCCGACTCGACCGGCAAGTGCCCAAACAGCGTCTCGCGTCCCCGCAGCACGTAGAACTTGACGGGGTTGAACTTGCGAAGTTGCGGGTGATCGAGCACCCAGCGGACGTTGTCCAGGTTGACCGTTTCCCATTCGTGCAGACCCACCAGCACGTCTCCCTGCCGGATCCCGTGCGAGGCACCCGGTCCGTTCTCACGGACATCGGTGACTCTCAGGCCACCGCGGTAATGCTCGAGCACCTCGAGGCCGTGCCGCTTCTGCAGCTCGCGGGTCTTGACCACTTCGAACCTCAGTCCGAAGGCCTGCCAGGCCTGTTGTGCCGCGGGGGCCAGGTTGATGGTGGCTGTGGTGGTTGCGGTGGCGTCGGAGTGTGCGGAGTTTTTGCGGACGGCCAGTACCAGCGAGAGCCTGGTCGATTTGCCTGCTCGGTCGACGGTCAGCTCGACCTTGTTTCCGGCCTTCTGGCCGAGCAGAGAGCGTTCGAAGTCGACGGCGTCGACGACGGTTGTTTTTCCCGAGCGAAGGATCACGTCACCGGTCTTGAGTCCGGCGTTGGCGGCGGGGCTGTTCTTGACGGTTCCGGTAACGACCAGCCGCAGGCGTGCTCCCTGCTTGTCGTCGTTGGTCTTGATGCCGTGCCAGGTCTGGCCGAGCCGATCGATGGCGATCAGCTTGGCGATCACCCGGCGTGCGTCGTCGATCGGGATGGCGAACCCGATCCGTTGGGCTCCGGCCCGAATCGCCACGTTGATGCCCACGACGTTGCCTTCGAGGTTGATCAGCGGGCCGCCACTGTTACCGGGGTTGATGCTCGCGTCGGTCTGGATCAGGTTGTGGTAGGTCTGTTTGTCGTTGACTTCGACCTCGCGGTGCAGCGCACTGATGATGCCGCAGGTCACGGTATCTTCATAGCCGTAGGCGTTTCCGACGGCGAAGACGGTTTCTGCGAGCATCAGGTCGCTGGAGGTCCCCAGGGGCATTTCGGGCAGCGGGTGTCCGGCATCGACCTTGATGACGGCCAGGTCGGCCTGGCGATCGAAGGAAACGACGCGGGCCTTGTGAACGCCTCCATCCGAGAGCGTGACTCTGAGCCAGTCGACTCCGGCGATCACGTGGTAATTGGTGATGATGTAGCCACGGGCGTCGAAGACCACGCCGGTGCCCATGCCACTGACCTTTTGTCCGCCACGGGTCGCATACAGCACGCTCTCGGCCGTGACCGTCTTCTCGCTGCGGATATTGACTACCGCGGGGGTGATCTGCCGGACGGCACGGACCGCCGGGGTTTCGCGGATCGAGCCTGCCTGGAGGTCTGCCGTGAGGCCGGCAGTGATCAGGAACAGGAGGATCAAGCCGGCGAGGTGGCGGGTGAACTTCGGAGGCATTTTCATTGGTGCAACTGTGAGTTTCGGGGCGGCGGAGGCAGTCTCTCGGGGACGTGGCCAGCCATCCTGAGGCCCGCGAAGTGGTCGCTCCATCAGCTCTCCGCACAGCGATTGATCGGCACTCCGTCCGGCGGTGCTTGAAATCACCAACCCGATAACGCATAACGGCCCCTCTCGCGGGCAGCAGCCGGAGGGGTCAACCGCCTGTAGCGACTGTTCGGTCGCTACAATCGGACAGTTGCTGCAACCGGACAATCCGTACGATCGGAACAGGCCACATGCCCAGTCGTGAACAACTCGAGCAATTGCTTGCAGACGATCCGACCGACGTGTTCCTGATTTACGCTGTGGCGATGGCGTTTGCGTCGGAGGGAGACACCGCCGAGGCGATCGACAAGCTTGCCACATTGGTGGAGGCGCAGCCCGATTACGTGCCCGCGTGGTTTCAGCGAGGTCAGTTGCTGGCTGGTGCCAGCCGGGTGCAGGAGGCTTGTGAGGTCCTGACCGAGGGGATCGGGGTGGCACGTCGCGTCGGGGACGCGCATGCGGAGGGCGAAATGACCGAATTCCTGGAGTCGCTGTGACGAATTCGGCCTGGCCGCAGCTGGATCCCGCGTTGATTGAGCCGCTGTCGGCTCTGAGAGGGCATTCCGCTGAGCTGGACGATGCGAGCCACTGGCCGTCGGACAGCCTGGCGGTTCTGGGTGAGGCGGGCGTACTGGGGTGGGTGATTCCTCGAGAATACGGTGGTGGGGAGTTCTCGGGGTCGGGTCTCCTTGAGGGGTACCTGCAATTGGCGAGGGAGTGCCTGGTGAGCACGTTCGTGCTGACCCAGCGGAACGCGGCCTGCCAGAGGATCGCGATGTCGGAGAACGAGTCGTTGAAGGCGGAACTGCTGCCGCGGCTGGTCAGCTCAGATGTGTTTGCCACGGTGGGAATATCGCACCTGACAACTTCCCGACAGCACCTCTCGCGACCGGCCGTCGAGGTGAAGATCGAAGGGTCGCGTCTGCAGCTGGACGGCGTGGTTCCCTGGGTCACCGGCGCCGGGCAGGCCGACTGGGTGCTGACCGGCGGGACCTGTGAAGATGGCAATCAGGTGCTGGTGGTCTTGCCGATGGACACACCGGGGATCAGCGTGCTGCCGGCACAGGCTCTGTTGGCCCTGGATTCGTCTCAGACCGCCTCGATTCGTCTCGAGGGGGTCTCGCTTGACGCGTCGCAGCTGGTGGCCGGTCCGGTACCGGGGGTGATGCAAAGCGGAGGCCGGGGGGGGACCGGATCGCTGGGTACATCCGCACTGGCCGTGGGTGCCGCGACGGCCTGCCTCGATCGATTGGCTCTGGAAGCCGAAAAACGAGTGGACCTCTGCGAGGTGCTGGAGCCTCTGACTCGAGAGCGTGACGCTGTGGTGAGCGATCTGCTGGCCGCGGCTGGCGAGACGTCTGTGAGCGAGTCGCCGGAGTTGAGCAACGAGTCGTTGCGTCAGCGGAGCAATTCGCTGGTGCTGCGTGCGGCTCAGGCCTACCTGGCGGCGAGCAAGGGAGCGGGTTTCACCGCGTCGCATCCCGCCGCGCGGGCGGTACGCGAGTCGATGTTCTTCCTGGTCTGGAGCTGCCCCCAGGCGGTGATCGCCGCGAATCTCAGGGAGTTCGCCGGAGTGCTTGACGGTCCGGGCTGCTAGCTCTCGTCGAGTCCTTCGTTGAGTCCCTGCAGGTCATCGGGCAGGAACCGTCCGTCACGGCGAATCACTTCGCCATCAAACGCGATCTCGCCTCCGCCGTATTCGGGAGTCTGGATCAGCACCAGGTCCCAGTGAATGCGGCTGCGGTTGCCGTTGTCGGCTTCGTCGTAGGCCTGGCCGGGGGTGAGGTGAAACGAGCCTCCGATTTTTTCGTCAAAAAGCGTATCGAGCATCGGGTGCTTGACGCGGTTGTTGGTGCCCAGGGACCATTCGCCGATGTAGCGAGCCCCCTCGTCGGCATCGAGGATCTCGTTGAGCCTTTCGGTTTCGCCACCGCAGTCGGCCTCGACGATCTTGCCGTTCTCGAAGGTGAACCCGATGCTGTCGAAGACGGTGCCCTGATACAGCGACTGCGTGTTGTAGCGGATGGTGCCGTTGATGCTGTCGCGGATCGGTGCGGTGAAGCACTCGCCGTCGGGGATGTTCCGCAGTCCCGAGCAGGGAATGACCGGGATGTCGGTGATCGAGAATCTAAGATCGGTGCCGGGGGCGGTGATGTGCACCTCGGAGGCGGCTTCCATGCGTGCTTTCAGCGGCTTGAGATCTTCGGCCATCCTGGCGTAGTCGGCGGTGCAGACGTCGAAGAAGAAGTCCTCAAAACCGCTGGTGCTCATGTGAGCCGATTGGGCCATCGACTCGGTGGGGTAGCGGAGCACGACCCAGCGTGTGTCGGGGACGCGGACCTGGCTGTGAACCGGGTGCCACCA
Source organism: Planctomycetota bacterium (assembly GCA_963580005.1). GTDB lineage: Bacteria > Planctomycetota > Planctomycetia > Planctomycetales > Planctomycetaceae > UBA8437. The sequence goes on along the minus strand of CAUZJR010000024.1, from coordinate 10,117 downwards.
ATGGGCCTGGTAGAGATCCATCTGGTCACCGGGGACATCGGCGAAACCGTTGCTGTTGGCCGCTCCGCGGATGCCGACGTAGCAGTCCATCTGTTGCATCTGGTGTCGTTCGAGTTCTCCGCACAGCCCGAGACTCTCGGGGGTGCCGGTGCGGTAGAGGCTGCGGAGGATCGTGTTGTTTTTCCAGCTGACCACCGGGATCGCCTGCCGTTCCGCTGCTCCCTCGACCAGGGCACAGACCAGTGCCGGATCGGGAAGGTCAAAGGCCTCGATCAGGATCTTCTCGCCGGCGGTGATCCGGCAGCTGTGGTCCAGGAGCGTGGAGGCGAGAGTCTGGATACGTGGGTCTTGCATGGCGGGTGGGTGCGGCTGGGTACGGCTGGGGAAATTGAAGCGGGGTCCTGCCTGGTGATCGGCATGCCCGGCTCTAGCCAAGCACGAACATGGCGATCATGTAGAGCACGGCGGACATGATGGCGGCTATCGGGACGGTGATCAACCAGCCCCCGAAGATGTCTCGGGTCACCGAGCGGTCCACGCTGGCCAGGCCACGGGCGAGTCCGACTCCCAGGATCGAACCGACCAGCGTGTGGGTGGTCGAGACGGGCAGTCCCATGCGGCTGCAGGCGAGCACCACGATGGTGGCCGCGGTGTTGGCTGCGATGCCGCGAGACGGGGTCAGCTGGGTAATTTTTTCACCCACGGTCGTCATCACGCGGTAGCCGTAGGTCGAGAGTCCGATCACGATCCCGATGCCTCCCATGGTCAGCACCCACACCGGCACCGGCACCGACGACTTCATGTCGCCGGTGACCACGATGTCGACGACGGCGGCCAGGGGGCCGACCGAGTTGGCCACGTCGTTGGCTCCGTGAGAAAAGGCGACACAGCAGGACGTGATCACGACCAGGGGAGCGAACATGCGTTCGACCATTTCGAGCTGGTCGGCGAGAGGTTCGGCGTAGCGTCCGGCGAGGTTTCGGAGGAGGAAGACGTAGGCGGCGACGAAGGACAGGGCTCCGATCGCGACCGAAATGTAGATCGCGGCCGAATCGGCGTGATCGCCGGTCATCCAGGCGGGCAGCGAATCCTGCTGCTCCTTGAAGACGTGTTTGAGTCCCTTCCAGAGGATCGAGAGTGCCATGACGAAGCCGACGAGGAACACCAGGAAGGGGGCGTAGCGGATCGCGGCACGAGTCGGGGCCTGGCGCCCCAGCACCGTGGCCAGGATCAGCTTGAAGAGTACGTAGGCGATCAGGCAGCCCAGGACCGGCGAGATGAACCAACTGGCGACGATCTCACCCATCTTCGACCAGTTGATCGCACCGAATCCGAACGCCACGATGCCGAAACCGGTGACGGCTCCAACGATCGAGTGTGTGGTGGAGACGGGCATGCCGAAGGAGCTGGCCAGGTGAAGCCAGATCGCAGCGGCCAACAGCGAGCAGGACATGCCGATCGCGAGTCGAAAGGCGGTGGGGGAGAGTGCTGGCTTGGCGGGCGTTTCGGTCGCCTTCGCCGGTTGACTGGCCGTGTCGTCCCCGCCGGCTTGCTGCGCACGGTCCTCGGCGGCGATCCCGACCGCTGTGGGTCGTACGATCCCCTTGCGAATGGTGTCGGTGACGTGGGCCCCGACGAGCACCGCACCGAGGAACTCGCAGATCGCCGCAGCGATTACGGCGTTGCGAACCGTCAGCGACCTCGACCCCACAGCGGCCGCCATCGAATTGGCGACGTCGTTGGCCCCGATGTTCCAGGCCATGTAGAAGCCGAGCAGGGCCGGCACGATCAGGAGCAGCCAGGTTCCGTCCACGGAGAGTGCGTCTTGCTGTGTGGGGTAATTGAGCCGTGTGGTGGGCTGGGTTCAGCCCTTGATGATCATGGCTCTGAGCATGTCACCGGTGTTCTCGGCCGAGTCGGCGATCTGACCCAGAGCCTGCTGCATCTTCTCGTAGAAGGAAATCGTCACCGGGTCGAGTTCCGATTCCATGTCGTACACTTTTTGACTGAGTTTCCTCTGGAGCCGATCCGCCTTCCATTCCTCTTCGCCGAGCGTGCTGATCAGTTCGAGGATCCGAGTCGCCTCGGCACCCTCGAACGATGTCTCGGCCAACTCGATCAGTGCCGCCGCCGCCTGGTACATGGTCCCGGCCACCTGCAGCACCTGTTCGGCGACTTCGCGAAAACCAGGGACCAGATCTTCGTGGACGTGCGTCTTGCGGATCACCAGGATCACCGCGAAGTCCTCGACTCCGTCGGCAATGTTGTCCTGACAGTGGAGGAAGCGGTCGAGATCTTCTCGGGAGACCGGCAGGAAGAACCGCCTGGGGAGCTGTTCGCGGATGCGGTGCTTGATCTGGTCGGCTTCGTATTCGAGCTTCGAGACCTGGTCGTGCAACCGGTTGACCTCATCATGGTCGTCGGTCACCGCCGCCTCAATCAGCGGGCTGAGCAACTGGACACACTCGTCCACCTTGCTGGCGTGCTCGACGAGTGGATGAAAGGGGGAGCTGCCGAAGACCTGCTGGATCAAGCTCATGTCGGTCCCTGACTGGAAGCGCCGAATTGCCACCAGACCTCTGGTGGCCGTCCACATGCCGGCAGATTCTAGCGTGGACGGAGCACTTCACAAGCCTCCAGCCGGGCAATCCCGGAGTGGTTTCCGGGCCGCCTCATCGACTCACTCGTCGGCGTTTCAGCTGTCCGAAACTTCGGTCGCCCGGCTCGCGGCTCGACGCAGTCGCGAAAAGAGTCCGACGTGTGGGCGGGCCGGTTGGTGGTCGGCGTGGGGGCCTTCGGTTTCAGGCAGCACCACGTCGTACTCGGTGACGTCGACGGCCTGCCCGGCTGGGGTTGTGGAGTCCGAGTCGCTCGAGGCGGCCAGGTCCCAGGCGATTCCGTCTCCCAGGGTCCGTGGCTGCGGTGGCTGCGGTGGCTGCGGTGGGTCGCTCTCTGAGCCGACTTCGACCGAGCAGAAGCCGTCATCGGTCTGGCTCAATTCGATCTGCGATGCCGAGTGGTCCTGGGGGGCACGTTGTCTGAGGTGATCGGCGGCGGTGTCGTTGGCGGTGTCATTGGCGGACCGGTCGGGGTCGTTGAATCTCAGCGGCAGGCGTCGGGATTCGGTGAGTGCATCGAGGACCTGTCCTCGAGTGATCGGCCTGGTGGCCGACCAGGCACCTCGCTGCAGGCTGGCGTCGGCGAGGTGATTGAGGCAGCGTGGTGAGCCGTCGCAGACAATCGCCAGCAACTCGATCGCCTCGTCGCTCATGACTTCACGAGGATCACCGCCGGCAAAGCGGATCCGTGACACGAGGTAGTCCTGCGATTCGGCCCGCGTCAGGGGTTGCACTCGAGCTTGTGCCCGGACGCGTTGGTTGAGTCCATCGAGCCTGGGGTCGGCGAGTTGTTCTTCGAGTTCGCACTGTCCGGCCAGTAGCAGCCGCACGAGTGGTCGGCCATGGGAGTCGAGGTTGGTCAGCCCGCGGAGTTCCTCGAGGATGGGGATGGTGAGCCGATGGGCTTCGTCCACGGCCAGCAGGATGCCGTCGGTGGTGGCGGGCAGTCCCAGGATCGCGTCGGCGACTGAGAGCCTGAGGTCCTGATCGTCCTGCTGACGGTGGGGGCGTCCCATTGCGTGGAGGATCGATTTGAGCAGTTCACCGGGCTGGTCGAACTGTCCGGTCCTCAGGCAGATCCCCAACAGCGACGAGGTCAGATCGCGAGTCATCGCCAGCATGCAGATCGTTTTGCCCGAGCCCGGGGGCCCGGTCAAGACGGCGATGCCCTGTCCGGAGGTGAGGCAACTGGCGAGGTCACCCAACTGGGTGCCCAGGTCGCCGTAGTTCACCAGCGCGGCCGGGTCGGGGGAGGCGGGGAAGGGTGTGTGGGCGAGGTTGTAGAATGACTCGTACATGGCGGGATGCGAGTTTCTGTAGGAGGAAGGCCGCAGACGTTGGGCGAGGCGTCTGGGGAGGCGGGAAGTGTGTGAGTTGTTGCAGCGGCAGCACCCAATTCGCTCTTCGGCGCCTTTCAGGTGCTCTCTTGAGCAACTTCGTCAGAATCGTCACAACCGGACCTGCCCGAGGCGTGGTCGGAGTCTGAGGCGGTCTCGAGTCTCGAGGGCTTCCTCTGGTGTTGTGCCCCGGGTAGACTCGAGGTGTGCCCGGCCCGGTTGGCCCGGGCCTGACAACTCCGCACCGGATGCGGCCCTGTGCGATGGGCCGTTGGCATGTCCGAAGCGACTATTCCGTTCGATGATCCCGAGGAGATCCGAACTCTCCTGGGGGCCCGAGACGAGCACCTGCGCCGTGTGCGGGAATCGGTCGGGGTCGATGTTGTCTTCCGCGACGACACGCTGAAGTTGCAGGGCGACACCGAGTCGGTCAACCAGGGCGTGGCGGTGATTGGTCGTCTGCGCGAGATGATCGACGAGGCGGGCGAGCTGCGGACCGACGACGTGTTGAATGTGCTCGCCCAGGACATCGCGGCTCGTGAGAGTACAGCGGTCGCAGGTGTCGAGCTCGAGGTGTCAGTCGCCGGTGATGGGAATCGGATCGAGTTGTTCGACGCGGCCGCCATGGTGCGGCCCAAGACACCTGGCCAGGAGATCTACGTCAACGCGATTCGCGGCAACGACCTGGTCTTCTGTACCGGTCCTGCCGGCAGCGGCAAGACGTATCTGGCGGTGGCGATGGCACTGTCCGCGTTGCGATCCGAGCAGGTCCGCAAGATCGTGCTGGTGCGTCCCGCGGTCGAGGCGGGCGAGAAGCTGGGTTTCTTGCCCGGTGACGTGACGGCAAAGGTCAACCCGTACCTGAGACCCCTGCTGGACGCCCTGGCCGATATTCTCAGCTACGACCAGGTCCGTCGTTACGTTGAGCACGACGTGATCGAGATCGTTCCGCTGGCTTTCATGCGTGGCCGCACGCTCAACGAGACCTTCATCATTCTCGACGAGGCCCAGAACGCGACGCGGACGCAGATAAAGATGTTCCTGACCCGGATGGGGCAGGGCTCGAAGATCGTGGTCACCGGCGATACCACGCAGGTCGACTTGCCCGATCATCTTGCCGGAGGTTTACCGGATGCGATCAAACGATTGAAGTCGATCGATGGTGTGGACGTGGTCCGGCTACGGGGTCGCGACATCTTGCGGCACCGGCTGGTCTCTGAAATCGTCGCAGCCTACGCGAAGCCGTCATCCAGCGGGCAGTGATCCCAAAGAGGATCGGTACGAGTATCAGCCGAGGATTCGAGGATGTCGTGGTTTGGCCCCAAGTCGTCGCGTGCTACGCGGACGGTACGTGCTGCCGAAATCGGCAGCGCGTCGTCGCTGAGCGGCTGGCTGCGACACACGCTGGGTGACCGCGGAGTCCAGTTGCGGCTGCTGATGAGCCTGGTCGCGGTGGCGGCGATGCTAGTCGTCGTCGAGGGCTGGCGTCCTCCTCAGACTTGGCGAATCGGCGATCGGCCGACGGCGGGGATCGACGATCCGGCGGCTTCGGCCGGTGGCCGACCTCTGGTCGAGGCGGGCCAGGCGATCGATGCGGCGGCGTTGCAGCGGATCCAGCAGATTCACCAGGACCGTGGCTCTTCGCAGGTACAGCGTCTGTCGCGGGGTACAACCGTGGTTGTGTTGCTGGTGGTGTTGATGGCACTCAACGGAGCCTGGCTGATCCGGACCGAGCCGGAACTGGTCAGGCGTGCCGGGCGGCTGGGGGTCTACCTGGCCAGCGTGGTGCTGGCCGTGGGGGTGGGTCGTTTGTTGTCCTACGATCCGTGGCGGGCCGAGGTGATCCCGTTGTTGCTGACCGTAGTGATCTTCGCGATTGCCTGGAACCAGGTGCTGGCGATCATCACCGCGCTGACCATCTCGCTGTTGCTGACGCTCTCGACGGTCGGCACGATCGGTCACTTCATCGTGCTGCTCTCGGTCTCGGCCACCGCCATCCTGCCGCTGACCCGAGTCTCCTCGCGATCGACACTCATCAAGGTCGGATTCTGGTCGGGGCTGGTGTACGTGCTGGTCGGCTGGGGCGCGCTGGCGATCACGTCGAGCGAGCCGGGTGGTGTGCCGTGGGAGCCGGGCGTGTTGTGGCCTGCGGTGCGAGGCTTCCTGTGGTGCCTGGTGGCCGGCTACCTGGTCGCGGGCAGTCTGCCCTTCATCGAGTCGGCATTTGGCGTGGTCACCGACATCAGCCTGCTCGAGATGGGCGACGTGTCGCATCCCTTGCTCCAGGAACTGGTCCAGCGTGCTCCGGGCACCTACAACCACTCGATCGTCGTCGGCACGATTGGCGAGGTGGCTGCCGATCGCATCGGGGCCAACGGGCTGCTGGTGCGGGTGGCAGCCTACTTCCACGACATCGGCAAGATGCTGAAGCCCGAGTACTTCATCGAGAACACGACCGAGGAGACCCGGAGTCGTCACGAGCAGTTGGCTCCGGCGATGAGCACCCTGATCATCATCGGCCACGTCAAGGACGGGGTCGAGTTGGCTCGACAGCACAACCTGCCCGCGGCTCTGATCGAGTTCATCGAGCAGCACCACGGGACGACTCTGGTCGAGTACTTTTTCCACGAGGCCGAGCGGCAGGCTGGAGACGATCCCGACTACCGTACCGATGCGCTCGAATCGTCTTTCCGCTATCCCGGTCCCCGGCCGCAGACTCGTGAGGCAGGAGTCATGATGCTGTCCGACGCGGTCGAGAGTGCCAGCAGAACGGTTTCCGAACCCACCCCCAAGCGGCTCGAGAGCCTGGTACACCGCGTGACCAACAACCGGTTACTCGATGGACAGTTCGAACAAAGCGGCCTGACCCTGACGGACCTCAGCCAGATCGAAGAGTCTCTGACGAAATCTCTGATTGGAATCTACCACGGCCGCGTGACGTATCCCGAGCAACGGACGGCGTGAGTGTGAGTGACGAGAACGAGCCTGCGGAGTTGGGTGGCTGGAAGATCGACGTGGTCGATCGCACGGGTGAGTGTGCGGTTGCGGTCGAGCGTTTGTCTGAGCTGGCCGAGCGGGTATTGCGAGACGAGCGGGTTGAGGAGGCCGAGGTGGGCGTGGCGATCGTCGACGATCTCGAGATGGCTCGTCTGCACGTTCAGTTTCTGCAGATCGACGGACCCACCGATGTGCTCACCTTTCCGCTCCACGGCGACAGCCTCGAGACCTGGTCCGGCCCGCTCGAGGCTCTCCGCGGTGCGGACCGCAGGATTGGCGGCGAAGTGGTGATCGGAGGCGACACGGCCGGGCGGGTGGCTGGGGAGTTGGGAACCGACGTGTCCGAGGAGGTGATCCTGTACCTGGTCCATGGCCTGCTGCACCTGTGCGGCTACGACGACCAGGACGAGTTGCAGCGGCAGCAGATGCGTCGTCGCGAGGCTGAGGTGTTGTCATTGCTCGAGGTGGCGGCGAGGGTTGAGCGATGAGTGATCCGGCGGCCACGATTGGGGCGGCCCTTTGCCTGCTGGTGCTGGTGAGCCTGGTCTCGCTGGCGGCCAGCAGCCTGCGGGGGTTCTCACGCAGCCGTCTTGAAGCGACCTGCAGCAACCGGGGTTGTCCCGAGCTGTTTGGGATTATCCTGGCCCGTCGCGAGCGAGTGCAGTTGGCGGTCAACAGTCTGCATGCCGCGGCGCTGGTCGCTGCGGCGGCGTGGGGCGGCTGGTGGTGGGGACAGGCGGCAGCGGATTGGGGAGAGTGGTCTCTGGCCGGCGTGGTCGTCGCGGCGTTGCTGGCATTGCTGGTGGTCGAGGTCGTTGTGCCCTGGACCGTGGGCCGGGTGTGGGGTGAGGCGTTCCTGGTCGCCAGTTGGCGGGGGCTGGTCGCGGTGACCTGGGTCCTGGCCCCGCTCTCGGCTCTGATCGGACAACTCGATCGACTCTGCCATCGGGTTGCCGGTCGGCCCGAGCCGGTCGCCGGTGACCTGGCGGCACTCAGCGAGGAAATCCGCAGCGTGGTCGACGAGGGTCAACGGGGGGGCCTGATCGAATCGGCCGCGCGGGCGATGATCCACCGCGTGATGGAACTGCACGACGAGGATGCTGCGGCGGTGATGACGCCGCGGACCGACATGATCTGCCTGCGGGTCGACACGTCGCTGGAAGACGCACGCCGACAGCTGCTCGAGGCCGGCCACACCCGGGTGCCCGTCGTGGGCGAGACAACCGACGATATCGTCGGCATCCTGTATGCCAAGGACCTGCTCGGGCACCTCGCCGACGACAGCCCTGCGGTTGATGCGGGGCTGCGGGATGTTGTCCGCGAGCCCTTCTACGTGCCCGAAACCACCGGCATCGACACCCTGCTGGAAACTCTCAAGCACGAACAGGTCCACCTGGCGATCGTGCTCGACGAGTACGGCGGCGTGGCAGGCCTGGTGACGCTCGAGGACATCCTCGAGGAGATCGTGGGGGAGATCGAGGACGAGTACGACGTGGGAGGAGGCGACCTGGTTCGCTCGATCGGGCCGGGGGTGATCGAGGTCGACGCGAGAGCCCACATCGATGATCTCAACGAACGCTTTGGCTACGGGATGCCCGAAGACGAGGACTACGACACGCTGGGAGGCTTTGTCATCACCCGCTTCGGGCGGATCCCGACTCCGGGCGAGTCGCTGGAATGGGGGCAGTGGCGACTCTGTGTCGACGCCGCCGACAAGCGACGTGTCAGGCGGGTGCGGGTCGAGAGCCGTGTCGAGGAGCCGGCTCCAGAGCCGGCCGCAGATGAAGCGGAACCGGCTGCCTGACCGGCGCTTGGTCTACCAGTGTGCGTTGGGACCGGCTGGGACCGGCACCCGAAACTGTGCCGCGTCGTCCCTCTGATGGTGTTCCGTCCGGACCCGTTCGATTGCCAGGTCGAATTCCCGACGGGTTGTCACCTGTTGAAATCGGTGCCTGAGTGCCGGCCTGACTCTCATCGACTTCAGGTACCAGTGAATCATCTTGCGGAAGCCGATGATCGCCTTGGCTTCGCCCTTCTGCTGCACCAGGTAGTCGAGCTGTTCCAGCAGCAGTTCCATGCGTTGGTCGAACCCACCGGGGGGATCCCAGTTCCCGGTCTGCTCCCATTGCAGCAGCTGTCGGAAGATCCACGGGTTGGCCAATGCGCCTCGACCGATCGAGATGCCATCGCAGCCGGTGACTTCGAGCATGCGGATGGCATCTTCGACGCTGAGGATGTCTCCGTTGCCGATCACCGGGATCGAGTCGACCGCTTCGACGACCTGTCGGATCCCCTCGAGATCGACTCGACCGCCGAATCCCTGTTCGCGTGTGCGGCCGTGGATCGCAATCCCCGCCACCCCGGCCTCTTCGAAGGCTCGAGCGAACGACGGGGCGGTCAGTGACTTGTCGTCCCAGCCGAGCCGCATCTTGACGGTGACCGGCAGCGAGACCGCTTCGACCACCGACCGGACCAGTTCGACTGCCGAATCGGACTCTTTCATCAACGCGGCACCCGCCCCGTGTCCGGCGACCTTGGGGACGGGGCAGCCCATGTTGATGTCGATCGAATCGAGCTGAAAATCGGTTTCCAGCAGACGGGCCGCGTCGGCGAGGTAGCGAGGTTCGCTGCCGAAGACCTGGACCGACAGTGGCGTGTCCTCGGGGCAGGTCTGCACCAGTTCCAGGGCCTTGTGACGCATGGCCAGCAGGCTGCGGGCATTGACCAGGTCGGTGGTACACAGCCCGACGCCGCCCCGCCGACGGATCATCCTTCGAAACGGCAGGTTGGTGAAACCGGCCAGCGGCGAGAGCAGGTAGCGGGTGGGCAGTTGCAGCGGTCCGTAGCTGAGTGGGCGGGGCACGAACCTGGAGTCCGCCGCACCTGGCTGCTGGTGCCCCAAAACGCTCATCTCTGGCTGACTCCCAACTCGGCCTCGCAGGCGGCCACCACCCGCGCCTGGGCCTCCTCGATCTCCTCGTTGGTCAGCGTCCGCTGGTCCGAGCGGTACCCGATCGTGATCACGTACGACTTCTTGTTGGCGGGGATCTGCTGTCCCTGGTACTGGCCGCCGAAGGAGATGCTGTCGAGCAGCGGCCCGGAGTTCTCGCGGACGACCGATTCGAGAGCGTCCCAGGAGACGTGCAGGTCGAGCAGGAAGTTGAG
>CAUZJR010000023.1:0-22366 GCA_963580005.1 Planctomycetota bacterium | reverse complement strand
CTTGAGTTGGACCGTGAGCCAGGCCTTGCCGAGAAGCGTGTTCTGGAACAGCTTGCCGCCGCTGATCAGGTCGAGTGCTCCGTCGTTGTTGAAGTCGGCCCAGGCGGCCTGGTAGGTCGGTGGCAGACCGGCCACTCCGGCGGCGGCACTGACGTCGGTCACCTTGAACGCTCCGTCGTTGCGGAACAGGACAGGGTTGTTCTTGCGGCCGAATGAAGCGGTGCCATAAACGGTGGTGAAGAACACGTCGAGGTTCCCGTCGTTGTCGTAGTCTCCGACGCTCGGCGTCGCGTAGGACTCCTGGTAGTGCACGCCGCAGGGACCGAGGTCCTTGAACTTGAAGCCCTGCTTGGCTCCGAGGTTCTGCAGGAATCTCGACTTGGGCTGGTCGCCTCGACCGTCGACGTGAGCGAAGTTGCCGGCGAAGAGGTCGATCAGTCCGTCGTTGTTGAAATCGCCCCAGGCCGATCCGATCGAGTGGCCACCGCCGAACCCGGCCGAGGTGGCGATCACGCCGAACTTCTTGGCCGATTCGGTGAAGGCGGCCTTACCGTCGTTGAGCCACAACAGGTTGGGCTGCAGTCGGTAGCTGGAGACGTAGACGTCGAGGTCACCGTCCTGGTCGAAGTCGCACGCCGTGACTCCCCGGGCCCGGGTCTGGCTCTTGGACACCGCCAGCTTGAATGACTTGCCCTTCTGGCTGAGCAGGATCTGGTAGGGCCAGGTGATCCCCTTGCCCCAGTCCTCGTAGCCTCCGACATAGATGTCCACGAACCCGTCGCCGTTGAAGTCGCCCCAGCAGGCTCCTCGCGAGACCGACGGAGGCAGCTCGGGCAGCTTGACCTTCGTGAATTTCATGTTGCCGGCGTTGCGATACAGCGACCGGGCCGACCAGGAAAACAGGTCGACCAGCCCGTCGTTGTCGAAGTCGGCGGCGACCGAGGTCGGCACGTCGGCGACCCGTTTGAAGGTCTTGCCCTGCTCGTTCTTCCAGACTCCTCCGGTACTGCACAGGTCGACCCAGCCATCGTTGTCGAGGTCGACCCAGCAGGCGGCGCCGTTGGGGCTCGTGAGACCGGTGGCCTTCGTCACGTCCTTGAACGCCGGCGTCTGTGCCGCAAGCGGGCTCGCCACAAGAGTGGCAAGCAGGGTGACGCCCAGGACGAACTGTCGTTGGCAACGACCAGGCAGCAGCAGCAGACGATTCATGGCACGGTCCTTCCGGGTCCCTTGAGAGTGTCTTTGATCAACCGCAGAGTGATTGGCCCGCGTCGACGCGGGGCAAGGTATTATTGGAAATTCCCGCCACCCGGGCCACCCACTCGCACCTCTCAAGAGCCTCGGCCATCCTCCACGGCAGTCGCCTCCACCCAATCACCTCCTTATACTGGTCACCTGACGCATTCCCGAATCGATCGTCACGGATCGGAGCCTCCACTTTGACCACTCGATGCCAGCTCATGACCTGCGTTTTCGCCACGGCCACGGCGATGGTGCTGGCAGCGGCGACGGTGTCGGCGGCCGATAAGCCTCCGGCCAAGTCCCGCGTCGACTTCTCTCGCTCGATCCGACCCCTGTTGGCCAACAAGTGCCTGAAGTGTCATGGTCCGGGGCGCAAGCAGCAGGCGGGAGACCTGCGGCTGGACCTGGCCAAGAGCGCCATCGGCACGGCGATCGTCCCGGGCAAGCCGCAAGAGAGCGAGGTGATCAGGCGGATCACCAGCCAGGATCCTGACAAGAAGATGCCTCCGCCAGAGAGCAAGCTCGATCTGACCGCGGCGGAGATCGAGTTGCTGAAGAGGTGGGTTTTCGAGGGGGCCGACTACACGGTGCACTGGTCGTTTGCCACACCGGTGCGGCCGACGGTGCCCAAGGTGAGTCGTGAAGACTGGATTCTCAACACCATCGACCGATTCGTGCTCGCACGGATCGATAGCGCCGGGCTGAAGCCGTCACCGGCCGCGGGCAGGGCCGCGTTGATCCGGCGTCTGACACTGGACCTGACCGGACTGCCTCCCACCGGAGCTGAGATCGACCGGTTCCTGGCCGACACCACTCCGCAGGCCTACGAGCGGCTGGTCGACCGCCTGCTGAGTTCTCAGCATTACGGCGAGCGGATGGCTCAGACGTGGCTCGACCTGGCCCGCTTCGGTGATACCAACGGCTACGAAAACGACAGCGATCGTTCGATGTGGCTTTATCGCGACTGGGTCATCAACGCCTTCAACACCAACATGCCATTCGACCGGTTCACCGTAGAGCAGGTTGCCGGAGATCTGATGCCGCACAGCAGCAGTGCGCAGCGGATCGCCAGCGGGTTCAATCGCAACACGACGTACAACGAGGAGGGTGGGTCGGACCCCGAGGAGTTCCAGGTGGTCTACGCGGTCGAGCGGGCCAGCACCACCGGCACGGTGTTCCTGGGTCTGACGCTCGGTTGTGCTCAGTGTCACGAACACAAGTACGACCCGATTTCGCAGGAGGAGTTCTACAGCTTCTACGCGTTCTTCAACAGCGTCGACGGCGAGAAGGGGGCCCAGGGTCACGACATCCCGTTGCCCCCGCTGCTGGTACTCTCGACCCCCCAACAGGCGGCACAGGCCCGGCAACTGGTCAGCGATCTCGAGACGCTCGACAAGACAATCGTCACCGAGTTGGCCAGGGTGAAGCTGCCGGCACCTCCGGGGCCAACCGACACGGCTGCAAGCAGCGACGGCCTGGATCCTCCCCCGCCCCCCAAGCCCACCTCGATAGACCCCGACGCCCATTTCGACCGACAGGACCAGTGGGAGATTCACGCCAGGCAGCATCTTTTGGACAAACTCCCCAAGGAGATCCGCAAGCTGGTCGAGCTGGCTGCGGACCGTCGAGACGACACTCAAAAGAAGACCCTGGCCAACCACTTCATCCGCTTCGGGTACACCGCGGCCCGCAAGGTCTTTGCTCCGCTCAACGCTCGCCACAAGCAGCTCAGCGACCGCCAGTCGCAGCTGAAGTCAACGACACCGACCACGATGGTGATGAAGGAGATGGCCGAGCCTCGACCGGCGTTTTTGCTCTTGCGTGGTGACTTTCAGCAGAAGGGCACGCGGGTCGAAGCCAACGTGCCGGCGATCTTCAAGGCGTTGCCCGAAGGGGCGCCGCGGAACCGGCTGGGGTTGGCTCGCTGGCTGGTCGACCCCGAGCATCCTCTGACAGCACGCGTGGCGGTCAATCGACTCTGGACCAGGTTCTTCGGCAGCGGGTTGGTTCGCACGCCCGAGGACTTCGGCGTGCGGGGTGAGTTTCCCACTCATCCGGGTCTGCTCGACTGGTTGGCCGTCGAGTTCATGCGAATCGGCTGGAACGTGAAGGCGTTGCAGAAGCAGATCGTGATGTCGGCCACCTACCGCCAGGCGTCGCGATACGACCCGGCCACCGGCAGAACCGACCCCTACAACCGGCTGCTGACTCGCCAGAACCGCTTCCGGCTCAGTGCCGAGTCGATCCGCGACATGGCCCTAGCCTCGGGGGGACTGCTCGATGACCGGATCGGTGGTCCGAGCGTGTATCCGTTCCAGCCCGAGGGCTATTACAGCGACAAGGGTCGCTGGAAGTGGCCACAGAGCACCGGTCGCGATCTGTATCGACGCGGGATCTACACCTTCTGGCGGCGGACCACCACCTATCCCAGCTTCCAGATCTTCGATGCTCCGACTCGCGAGACCTGCACCGTAGTGCGGCCTCGCACCAACACTCCGCTGCAGGCCCTGGTGACGCTCAACGAACGAACCTTCGTCCAGGCGGCTCATGGCCTGGCCACGCGAGTGCTGCGTGGTGCGGATGATTCGAAAGTCTCGCGGCTGGAACGTGCGTTTCGGGTGGTTTTGGGAAGACGGCCTCAGGAGTCGGAACAGAAGATCCTTGACCGGATCCTCGAGGACCAACTCAAGCACTTCGGCAAGAATCCCACGGCGGCCCAGGCGTTGATCGCCCAGGGCACCGCTTCCTCAAAGGGGCTCGACCCGGCCACCCTGGCCGCCTGGACGAGCCTGGCCAATGTCCTGTTGAACCTCGACGAGGCGATCACCAGGGAATGAATGACATGACACGATCGGTACTGCCAGATTGCTCGAACGCGCTCGAGCCCGTTTCGCCCCGCCGCCAGTTCCTGGCTCGAACCTCCGGCGGACTCGGAGCCGCCGCACTCGCAGCCCTGATGCAGGATCACCTCACCGCAGCCCCCACCGCCACCGCAGCTCCCTCCGACGGCCGACGGCCAGGCACTCTGTCGACCACTCATCTTCCGGCTCGTGCCAAGCGAGTGATCTACCTGTTCATGGCGGGTGGTCCTTCGCAGATCGACACGTTTGATCCGAAGCCGAAGCTCGAGGAGCTCAACGGTCAGGAGCTGCCTGCTGAGGTACGTGGCAAGCAGCGGATCACCTTGATGACTCGCAAGCAGAAGCAGTTGCAGATTGCTGCATCTCCGATCAAGTTCCGTCAGTTCGGTGAATCGGGGCAGGTTTTGAATGTGCACATGCCGGAATTGGCGAAGGTGTGTGACGAGATTGCGATCGTACGGTCGTTGCACAGCGAGCCGATCAACCATGACCCGGCGGTGAACATGTTGCAGACCGGTGCCGGTCGAACGGGCCGGCCGTGCATGGGTTCGTGGGTGTCGTGGGGCTTGGGGAGTGAAAACCGCAGCATGCCCGATTTCGTGGTGTTGCTCTCGGGCACCAGGGGCCAGCCGGTCATCTCGCGGTACTACCACAGTGGCTTCCTGCCGGGCCGTCACCAGGGCGTGCAGTTCCAGTCTCAGGGCGACCCGGTGCTGTTTCTGTCGAACCCTCAGGGGATCGACAGGCGGACCAGGGGCCGGCTGATCCGGGGGATCAATGAGCTGAACAAGCGTCGGCTGGAGGTGGTACGGGATCCGGAGATCGAGGCCCGGATCGATTCGTTCGAACTGGCCTACCGCATGCAGAGCAGCGTGCCGGAGATGATGGATCTCTCGGGTGAACCCAAGCACATCCACGAGATGTACGGGACTCAGCCGGGCAAGGTCTCATTTGCCAACAACTGCCTGCTGGCTCGTCGGATGATCGAGCGGGGTGTGCGGTTCGTGCAGTTGTACCAGCGTGGCTGGGACATGCACGGCGACATCAAGAACCGGATGCCGAAGCAGTGTGCCGAGGTCGATCGGCCGACCGCGGCGTTGCTGCGGGACCTGCGGCAGCGCGGCCTGCTCGACGAGACCCTGATCATCTGGGGAGGTGAGTTTGGCCGAACGACCTATTGCCAGGGCGAGCTGAACGCGACGTTCGGCCGCGACCATCATCCTCGCTGCTTCAACGCCTGGCTGGCAGGCGGCGGCATCCGCGGCGGGGTCACTCATGGTGCCACCGACGAGTTCGGTTACAACGTGGTCGAGGACCCGGTGCATGTTCACGACCTGCAGGCCACGGTGCTGCATTGCCTGGGGATCGACCACGAACGCCTGGTGTATCGGTTCCAGGGCCGCGACCAGCGATTGACCGATATCGGAGGACAGGCGGTGGCCGAGCTCCTGGCCTGAACTGGGCCTGAACCGGTCTTGAACCGGTCTTGAACCGGTCTTGAACCGGTCTTGAACCGGGCCGTTGACCTGACCTTCTCTTCTCCAGATCGACTCCATGACGACACCTACGGTCGAGACTCGTTCAAGCGGGCTTGAGTGTGGTGAGCCTCTACGAGGCTGGCTTTCCACGGCGGTCGAGCTGGGTGCATCGGACCTGCACGTGGTCTGCGGGTACCCTCCGGTGCTGCGGATCCATGGAAACCTGGACCCGATCGGCAGCGAGCCACTCGAGGGAGACCCGACTGCCGAGTTGCTGGTGCGGTTGTGTCCCGAGGCACTCCGCGAGAAGTTCCTGGCCGATCAGAACCTCGATTTTTCGTTCGAGCTGGAGATCGAGGGTCGATCGTGCCGGTTCCGGGCCAACCTGTTCTTCAGTGGTGGTGCCGCGGGTGCCTGCTTCCGGCTGATCCCTTCAGAAATCCCCGATCTCGACTGGGCCGGGTTCCCCTCCGAGATTGCCAACCGTTTGGCCCGGGTCCGCAACGGCCTGGTGCTGATCTCGGGCGTCGCCGGATCGGGCAAGTCGACCACTCTGGCGATGATCATCGACCTGATCAATCGCCAGGGCGGACGTCGGATCATCACGGTCGAGGAGCCGGTGGAGTATCTGATTCCCCGGTCCGCCGGTTCGGTGGTGACTCAGCGGGAGGTGGGAGTCGACGTCGGTTCGTTTGCCGACGGTCTGAAGTACGGCCTGCGACAGGATCCGGACGTGATCCTGGTCGGAGAAATCCGCGACCGCGAGACGGCCCAGATGGCGTTGACGGCAGCCGAGACTGGTCATGTTGTGTATTCGACGGTGCACACCCGGGACGCCAAGGGAGCGGTATCGCGATACACCGACCTGTTTCCCAACGACGTGCAGGGTGAGATCCGGGCCCAGTTGGCTCTGGGGTTGCGGGCGGTGATCAGCCAGCACCTGTTGCCCAGCGTGCAGCCTGGTGAGAAACGTCAGTTGGCGTTGGAGATCATGCTGACCAACTCGGCGATCTCGAGTGCGATCCGAGTTGGCAAGTTGCAGTCGATCGACAACTGCATCCAGACCGGTCGCGACGCGGGGATGGTGACGTTGGACGAGTCGATCCGGCGTCTGCTGAGCGAGGGGCGGATCAACCGCCAGACGGCCTCACACTTCGTGTCGGACCCGGCCGTGCTGGGCTAAGTCTCACTCAAGCGGCGGCAGCGACTCGGGAGCGATGAAGCCCTGGCGGGTGGCTTCGGATTGTTGCTGGTCCCAGGTCGTCGGGTCGTCGGTCTGCAGCAATTCGTAGAACAGAGACTTGTAGGTCGAGGGGACCGCGCCGGCCTGTCGCATTCGTTCCAACGCGGGGCCGGTGTTGGGTTCGGAACTGAACACACAGTCCTCGAGCAGAAACACCTCGTAGCCCAATTCGATCAGGCCCAGCACCGATTGCAGCACGCAGACGTCGGTTTCGGAACCGGCCACTGCCAGGCGAGGTCGGTCGAGTTGTGCCAGCGCGGTGACGATCTCGGGTTCACCGGCCAGTGAGTAGGACTGCTTGTTGAAGGTCTGTGCGGTGTCGGGCAGGTGCGGGACCAGTCGTGGGTCGAGTTGTCCCTTTTCGGCAACCGGCTCCTCGAACGTGGCCAGCACGGGGAGCTGGAACCAGTTGCAGATGATCAGCAGTTGCTCGAGCCGCGCCAGCACCGGCTCGGCGGCAGTGTGACAGCTGTCGACGAATCTCGGCTGCACATCGATCAGCACGACTGCCAGTTCGGGTGGGCGTACCAGGAGGCCTGGTGAATCGGTGGTGGTACCGGCTGGCATGCTGAGGCATCTCGTACAGTGAGTGGCCTGGGGAGTCGAGATCCTGCGCTGGGCCCAGGATGAGAATTGGTTTGGCTCAGGAAGGCAGGTCGGATGTCCCGTCTGAGGATGCGGCGATGGCCTGCAGGTGATCGATACCAAGATACAGGCGATAGGGGTGTCCGGGCAGTTCGGCGAAGCCCCACTTTCGATAGAAGTCGCGGGAGCGATCGTCGAGGCTGTCGAGAATCACGGCGACGAAGGGAAACGTGGCTCCGGCGTCGAGGCAGTCGTTGAGAGCCTGGGCCAGGAGTCGGCTGCCGAGTCGCTGGTGCTGGTGGTCTCGGTTGACGCCGAGCCAGGCGAGTACGGCGACCGGCAGCATCCGGCGTGGCAACGGGTGAGCGAGTTCGGGAGGGAGATCTCCGAAGTCGGCCTGGCCGGTTGCCAGTGTGTAGTAGCCGGCGATGGCTCCAGCGGCGTCCAGCAGGACTCGGGTCACCGAGAGGTGCTTGCGTTGACTTTGCAGGGCACCGGTTGCCAGCCAGTCGTTGACTTCGTCGAGGCCGCAATCGAATGCGCGGCGGGGATGACTTCGTGAAAGGGACTCGATGTGGTAGTCGGCTGGAAAGTCGACCCGGCTCACATCTCGCCCCGCATCAGGCTGCCGAGCTGCCGTTGGGAGTCGCTGAGTTCTGGCGGCGATTTCAGTGCCTGCCAGAACTGCAGCTGCTCGTCGGGGCTCAGGGAAATCGTCTGCTGGTTGGCCGCTTCGACTTCTCGACGTGCCTGGCTCAGGGTGACCAGTCGCACGTAGTCACTGACGCTGACTCGCCGCAATTGTGCGGCCCGTGCCAGCACCTCCTTGCTCTCGCCATCGAGTCGGACCATCAGGGGGCTCGCTGACTGCCTGCGCGCAGATCGATCGGGTTTCTTTGTCATGCTCCGCGCCTTCTACCAGCCTTCCACCGACTATCGTATTGCATAATGCAATACAGTCAATGTCGGGCCAGGGCATCGGCGGGGATCAGCGGAATCGTCGCGTGGCCGGCCTATTTCTTTGGTGCGGCGGCTGGTGTCTTGAGCAGTTCGCCGACACGTCGTGCGACGGCTTTGCCGCGTAGGTTGGCGGCCTGGACGATGCCCTGTCGGTCGACCAGCAGGTTCATCGGGATGCTGTGCACGTCGAAGAGCACGGCCACCTCGTTCTTCCACTTCTTGCCGTCGTAGTGGTGCAGCCAGTCCATTTTCTCGCGCGAGATGAACTCGTCGAGCGTTTGCTGTTTGTCGTCGAGGCTGATCGAGACGATCTGGAATCCCTTTTTGGCGAACTTCCGGTGCGCGTCCTGCAGGTACGGCAATTCGGCCAGGCAGGGTCGGCACCAGGTGGCCCAGAAGTCGATCAGCACGACCTGGCCTTTGAGTTGTGCCGTGTCGATCTGGCCGGGTGCATTGTGTCGTGCGACCTGGAATTCCTTCAGCGGCCGTCCGACCATTCTCAAGGGTGCGAACTGCATCTGCATCCGCGGTACGAGCCGGTCTTTTCCGGCGGCGAGCATCTGGGATTCGACGTGGTCCATGAAGTCACGAGCTTCTTTGAGTCGACCGAGCAGGACGAGTGCATGGGCCCGTTCGCGGCCGTAGCGTTCCGGCTGATCGGGGTAGTCGGCCATCAGTTCATCGAGTCGATCGAGCGCCGGCTGGGGCTGGTCGGAAAACAGCAGGGCTCCGGCTTCGCGGATCCGGGCCAGGCGGGTGTGCTTGCCTTCGGGGAAGGCGTCCAGCAGCGTGCGGTAGGCTGCGGCGGCGTGGCTGTAGCGTTTGAGCATCCAGAGGCTCAGGCCTCGGACATAAAGAGCTTCCTGGCGGTGCTTCGACTTGGGATACGCCTTGAGAAACTCCTCGAGCCGCTGGACTCCTGCCTCGGTCGGCCGTGCAAAGACCAGCGTGCCGCGTCGTCGCACCTGCAGCTGTTTCTCGATGGCCCGGAAGGCGGCTGTATCGTCGTTCGGTTTTCCCAGCGGTCGCGGTTTGGTCAGCGGTTGGGTTGTGCCGACGACCCGCGGCCGTTTTGCTCGGACCAGTGGTGCGATCCGGGATGCGGCCACGGTGAGCTTAAAGACCATCTGCAGGTTTTCCTGCTTCTTCTTTGTCTGGCGGTAGTAGAGCGAGGAGGTCCGTGAGACGAGTCCGACGATATTTCCCTTGAGGTCGAGCACCGGGCAGCCGCTGGAGCCTCGACCGTAATCCGCCGTGATCGACATCACCTCGGTCCGCCCCTGCTGTCCGCTCTCGGCGAAGTAGCGGGCAACGACCCCGTCGCTGAAGTGGAAGAAGTGTTTGTCGGGGTGGCTCATCACTCGGATCGGCGAACCCGGCAGGGGGTTGTTGCCCAGGGGCAGTGCGGGGAGCGATTTCCCACCGGCGGTGTCCAGTCGGAGGACGGCCAGGTCATCGGCTCGGCTGCCGGCCAGAACTTCCTTGACCGGGATCACGGTGCCATCGGCGGTCATGGCAACGATCGTCTCGCGTTTCTGGTCGGGGCGGCTGCGGATGACATGGTCGTTGGTCAGCACTTCACCGGTCTGACCGATGACGACTCCGCCGGCCACCGTCGCGTGCAGCTTGGTGCAGCGATTGCAGTAGTAGAGGCTGCTGATGATCAGCACGCTCTGTCGGGATTTCCGGAACAGCTCGGGTCCGCTGAGGACTTTCGTCGACGGTTTTGCCAGCTTGACGGTGTACCCGGTTTGCTTGAGTCCGTCCTGCAGCTTGGCGTAGGGGGTGGTGCGGCCCGCCTTGATCAGCTTTTCGCCTTCGCGGACCAGTGCCAGCATGCGGCCCTGGTCACCGGTGCGGATCCGGGAGTTGGCGGATTTTTCCGGCACAGCCGACTTGGTGGGCGGCTGGTCCTGAGCCGAGAGCGGGGCGGTGAGGGCCAAGAGTGCGGCCAGGGCGGGTGCGATGAGCAGAGTGGAGACGCGTGCGACCATGACTTGTGCTCCGGGACTCGATCCACGGCCCGGCGGCGCCCGGGTTCTGGTTCCCTCCGTCATACCGCCCCGCACGGCCGGTGTCAAAACTCGGAGGTGTCAATCCAGCGACCAGCCCTTGCGGTATTCGGGATGCACGAATCTCTCGGCCCCGGCGCAATTGCTCGCCTTCATGGTCTCGCCGTCCCAGTCGAGTGTCTGTCCGGTTCTCAGGGCGACGTTCCCCACCAGGAAGGCCTCGCTCAGTCGTCCGGCGTATTCGAAGTTGGACATCGTGGGTGACCCGGTCTTGGCCGCGTCGATCCATTCCTGCTGATGGCCGATGCGGGCCCTGGGCAGGGTGGGGGCCGGTGGGATGTAATCGGCAAACTGCGTCGCAGGCAGCAGCTTGTGAAAGGCCCCGTACATGTCGGTTTGCAGCAGCCGGCCGCGGTCGCCGATCAGCAGCGATCCGTTTGAGGGAATTGGCTCACCCAGGAACAGTTCCCCTGGCGGTTTTCGGCCCGCTTCGTACCAGGTGACCGTCACCGGTGGCTGTTGGCCTCGGGCGGGGAAGTCGAAGACCATCTCGGCCCACTTCGGAGCGGTTTCGGCCATCAGGCCTTCCGAGCGGGTCGAGACCCGGGTGGGGTACTGCAGGTCGAGTGCCAGGTAGGCCATGTTGACGGTATGGCAGATGATGTCGCCCAGTACTCCGGTGCCGAAGTCCCACCAGCCTCTCCAGGTGAACGGATGGTAGATCGGGTGATAGGGACGCAGTGGTGCGGGTCCGAGGAAGAGGTCCCAGTTGAGGTGAGTCGGGACGGGCGGTTTTTTTGTGGGGCGGGCGATGGACTGTTTCCAGAACGAGAGTGGCCGGTCGCTCCAGGTGTGCACCTGGGTCACCCTGCCGATCGCTCCGGATTGGATGATCTCGACCGCTCGGCGGAAACTCGGTTCATAGGTCCCGTGGTTGCCCATCTGTGTGGCAACTTTCGTCTCACGAGCCACCTCACGCATCCGTCTCACTTCGCCGATGGTGCGGGCGAGCGGTTTTTCGCAGTAGACGTGCTTGCCGTGCCTCATGGCGTCGATGGCGATCACGGCGTGGCTGTGATCGGGCGTGCTGACGACGACCGCATCGATATTGTTCTGCCGTTCGAGCATTCGGCGAAAGTCGCTCCAGCGTCGCGCCTGCGGGTACTTCTCGAAATTCGGACCGGCGTACTTCTGGTCGATATCGCACAGTGCCACGATGTTCTCGCGAGCCATCCGCGGCAGGTTGAGCACACCGCCGACTCCACCCTTGCCGACTCCGACGAGGGCGATGTTGAGTTTTTCGTTGGCCGAGCGAATGGCCGAGGCTTGGCTTGAGGGGTTGAAGCCGATGGAGGTGGCGGCTGCACCGGCGGCCAGGAAGTGGCGGCGAGTCATCTCGGGCCAGGGCATCTCGGGCGGCTTCATCGGGGCGCCTGCAGGGCAGGGCGGGGCAGGGCGGGGCGGGAGGTCTGATTGTCAGTTGCGTGGTTTGACGGGCAGAGCGAGTTGGTGGACGTGTTTGCCCGAGAAGAGGTAGAGCGTATTGGCTTCGCGCCAGGCGCTGATGGCTCCATCAGAGCCTTCCCACTTCACGTGGCCTCGTTTGTCGCGGGTGATCGATTTGAAGTCGGAGGTGTATCCATAGATCAGTCGCGGATCACCATCAAAGGGTTGGCTTTCCTGCCAGGCGACGAGGTAGCGGTGAGTTCCCTTGTCGGACTTACCGAGGTAGCCCAGGAATCCCGGCCGGTAGACTCCCTTGCGGCCGCCTTGGCCGTCATCGGCGTGCAGGATGGGGTTCTGCTTGAAGTAGTCAAAGGAGACGCCATCTCGCGAGGTGGCAAAGCCGAGTCGTGTGGGTCGTCCGTCGTTGGAGGTGCCTCGGATGAACCCCAGCCAGCGGCCGTCGGGGAGGCGGTGGACGGAGTTGTAGGACGAGGCTTCGTTGGCCCAGGGTTTGCTGGTGGTTGGGAGCACGGGCAGCCAGGCCGGGACGGTGCTCTTGAGTGTGCCGGGCAGGATGGTCCAGCGGTGCGAGGCGAGGTCGGGGCAGGTGGCCAGTGCGGTGGGCTGAAAATTGGTGGTGGCGGTGTGGGCGTGGTTGAAGAAGTGGAAGTAGAGAAACCAGATTTTTTTGGCGGGGTTCCAGACGACCCAGGGGCTGGAGTTGTGCGAGGGGTCGTCGGGGTTCCTGGAGCTGGCGTGAAAGCTGGGTACGACCTGGTTGTCGGTCCGGCCCGGCACGGTGACCTTCTTGGAAAAGGGGCCGGTGATCGAGTCGGAGACGGCCACACCGATTCCCGAGCGGGGATCGTGGTGTGCGTAGAACAGGTAGTACTTGTTGTCGGGCCGCGGGCCGTGGGTGTTTCTGACCAGCGAGGGGTAGCCGACCGTGTTGCCGCCTCCCCTGGGCCAATTGGGGTTCTTCCAGGTCGAGTGTTCCCAGTCCTCGGTCTGCCTGAGCACCTGGTCGGTACGTTTCAGGACCAGCGGCAGTTCGCCGTCGAGATCGGTGAGGTCAACGACCTGAGAATTGTTGTCCAGCGGCGAGGCGGCTGGGGTTTGAGCGGCTAGCGGGTGGGAGCACCCGATTCCGATCAGGACCCAGGTGGCGAGCCAGCTTCGAGGAGAGAGCCCGGTGATCACTGACACGCGGCGTTCTCGCTAGCTCAGTTCTTCGATCGGCTTCCCGAACGGCAGCGTGATGATCGGGCGTCCGGAGTGATCGAGGTAGTGTCGTTGTGTGTCGATGCCCAGGTGGCGGTACATCGTGGCGAGCACATCCTGGGGCGACTTGGGGTTTTCGAGCGGGTAGGCGCCTTTGCTGTCGGAGGAGCCGACGACGCGTCCTCCCTGGACCGGTCCTCCGGCCATCACGGCGCTGAAGACGTTGGGGTAGTGGTCGCGGCCGTTGGTCTTGTTGAGCTTGGGGGTGCGTCCGAATTCGCCCCAGGCCACGACCAGGGTGGATTCGAGCAGTCCTCGTTCGTGCATGTCCTCGATCAGTGCCGAGAAGCTCTGGTCCCAGCGGGGCAGGAACCCGTTCTTCATCGAGTCGACCCCCTCGACGTGGGTATCCCACCAGCGGCAGTCGACGGTGACCAGCCGGACTCCCGCCTCGACCAGGCGTCGACCCAGGACCAGGCGTTGGCAGAAGGCGCTGGCGCTGCAGCGCCTGGGATCCATCGGGTTGTAGCGTTCGATGAACCCGTAGCGTTCTCTGAGGCTGCGGGGCTCGGAATCGAGGTCGAACGCACGTCGGGCCCGGTCGGAGCTGAGGATCCCGTAGGCCTGTTGCTGGAAGTCGCTGATCGCGTCGAGTTGTCCCGACTGGTCGACATCCTTGCGGAAGCGATCAAATGTCTTCAGCAGCGCCTTGCGGTCGCCGAACCGCCGGTCGCTGATGCCCTCGACCAGCGAGAAGTTCCTGAGCTGAAACGGCTGGTGAGTGGCGGGGTCGCTGAGAGTTTCAAAGGGCTTGTGGGCGACTCCGAGGTAGGCCGAATCGGTGCCGGGGACCTGGCGGGGGATCATCACGTAGGGGGGCAGTTCGGGGGTCAGGTGTCCGAGTTGTTCGGAGACGATCGAGCCGCAGCTGGGGTGGATGTTGACTGCGGGGTCGGGGCCGGGCGGGTGTCCGGTAAAGAGGATCTGGTCACCGGCGGAGTGTCCGGCGTTCTTGTGGTGCAGGCTGCGGATGATCGACCACTTGTCCATCACCTGGGCACAGCGGGGCAGCATGTCACAGATCTCGATCCCCGGCACGCGGGTCTGGGTGGCTCCGAACGCCCCGCGGTACTCGGCCGGGGCTTCCATCTTGGGGTCCCAGGTCTCGTGTTGCGACGGACCGCCTCTCATCCAGAGGATCAGGACCGAGTGTTCCTTGCGTGCCCGGTTTCCGGCCTGGGCCTCGATCGAGAGCAATTCGGGCAACGAGAGTCCGGCCAGCCCGAGTCCTCCGGCGCGGAGGAACCCTCGACGGCCGAGACCGGTCTGTTGCTGGAATTCGGGGCAGCCCTGGGGGATGTGTCGTGGCGCCATGCGGAGGTGACCCGAAGAAGACGGTATCGGTGTCCACTCAGGATATCGTCATTTCGCACGCGCCGCAAAGAGCATCACTGGTGAGGCTTGTGGTGGCGGGTCGATCAGGCGGCCGCGCCCCAGTTGCCCAGCCCGGCAAAGACGGCTGCGGCCGAGGCCCGGATCGGCATCCACATCTCAACCAGGAATCCCATGGGGTGGGGTGTCTCCGGAGCGTGACACCGGGCTCGAACAGGTTGCGTCGACTGCGGACTAGATCGAAGTGGTTGCGTTGAGGCCAGAGCAGTTTCTTGCCCGAAGGGACGCATTTACAGGTGCAGTGGTGTGTGTGCGAGATTGCCATACCAGGCTTGAGGTGCATTGAACGGGGTGTTCCATGAGCCCGGGTTCTCGTTTCAATTGTGATGATGAGGATCACAGATGAGCGGCGATGACGGCAAGACGGAACGACTCCACTCGCTGGATGCGCTGCGTGCGTGGATGATGCTCCTGGGTCTGGCACTTCATGCGGCGTGGTTGATGCAGCCGGAGTAGTTCTTTAACACGCGGTCCGATCCTCGCGGCCACGAGGGGTTTCAGGACTTCCTTGGCTGGGTCCACGTGTTTCGCATGCAGGCATTTTTTGTGATTGCCGGCTTCTTTGCTCACTTGCTGATTGCCAGGCGGGGCTTGGTCTCGTTTCTGGTCAACAGGGCGTGGCGGGTCCTGTTGCCGTTTGTCGTCTTGATACTGGTGCTCTTTCCGCTGTCTCGTTGGCAGGTAATCAGGGGCGGATTCCAGACCGAGAGAATCCAGTCGGAGCTGAGTGTGTGGGACTATACGGTGGATCATTTCTTGGAGTTGCCGGGAAAGCTGGGCAACCAGTGGCCCTATCACCTCTGGTTCCTCGAGACGCTGTGCCTGGTCTACGCAATAGGAGTCGGCTGTGATCGGCTCTTCGATCGGTCTGGGGTCCATCGGCGACGGGTGCAGTCGGCATTCGAGTCAGTTGTCGGTTCGCGGTGGTGCATTCCGGTTCTGGCCCTTCCGGTGGCTGGGCTGCTCCTGTGGGCCGGTACGTGGTTTGGGATTAACGCGGGGCCGCAGAGTCCCAACTGGATCGGGACGCTGAACTTCTGGTTCAGATTCGGGGTCGGGTGGTGTCTGTATGGGTGTCCCGAGTTGATTTCGAGGATTTCGAGGATTTCGAGGCACTGGCAGATCAAGATGGTCGTCGGCTCGGTGTTGGCATTGGTGCTCGCATCGATTTTCTACGGTGACTGGGCGGAGCATCGCGTCCGCGTGAGTCCGACTCCTAGGGCGATGAATCTGACGGTCGTGGCCGATTACGCAAAGCTGCGTGAGCACTTGCTCTCGAGTGGCACATCACCGGTGGATGAGATTCGGGGTGCCATTGGAGAGCGAATCGGTCGGGAGTACCTTGCACTGGTGCAAAGGAGCGAGACCCTGTCGACGGACCAGGTCTTCGGGCTGGTCATGGAATTCAACAGCAAAGTCATCGGCTCGAAGGACTTCGCGACTCGGGGTCGATGCCATGGGGCTGGACAACCATCCCGAGTGGGGCGAATGGGGCGAGTGGGGCGAGTGGGGCGAGTGGGCTCGGCTGCCGGTGTCAGATCGGCCCGAGGCGGTTCGCGGGCCGATCAACGAAGCACTACTGAAGGCGGCGTTCGGCGAGTCCTTGCACCCAAGTCGCGGACGGCCGCTGGGTCAGGCGGTCCTCTACTTCTACGCCTACGGTTTGTGTGTTTGGCTGATGGTGAACGCCTGGTTCGGGTTCTTCGAGGAGTACTTCGGCGGTGACCATGCCAAGGTGCGGTACTACTCGGACGCGGCCTACTGGCTGTACCTGGTGCACATCCCGATCCAGTTCGAAATGTCGTTGTGGCTGGGCGAGTATTCCTGGCATCCGATGCTGAAATTCCTGGTGTACCTCGGGGGAGCCCTGGTGGTGAGTGTGCCGTCTTATCACTTCCTGGTCCGCTCGACCTGGGTCGGCCATTGATTGAACGGTCGTCGGTACCAGAAGCGGCCGTTCCTGGAGTCGGCGTTGTTGCCGATCCGGCAGGCAGACGAGAGAGGGACGGGCTGAGTCGAGCGGCGTGGCGGTGGTGGCGATGTTGCCGGTCGGGAAGAGTGCGGTCTACAATCGGGGTATGAACGCAGGCATGCCGACGCCGTTGACGGAACTGTTGACCTATTCGCAGCGGCCGCAGTTGAGCAACGCCACGATGCTGCTGGCCTTCAGCGGGTGGATGGACGGCGGCGATGTGTCCACCGGCACGATCCAGCGGCTGGTCGACCTGGTCGATGCGAAGCCGTTTGCCGAGATCGACCCCGATCCGTTCTACATCTACAACTTCCCCGGCTCGATGGAGATGTCGGCGTTGTTTCGGCCCGAGATCAAGGTCGAGGACGGGCTGGTCACCTCGATCGAACTGCCCTCGACCCAGTTCTTTGCCAGCGACGAACACAACCTGCTGATGTTCATCGGCAAGGAGCCGAACCTGAAATGGCAGGCGTTTGCCGATTGCCTGTTTCACCTGGCACACGATACGGGGGTGACGCGGATCCTGTTCGTGGGCTCCTTCGGCGGAGCCGTGCCGCACACTCGAGATCCGAGACTCTACACGACCTGCTCGAAACCGGATCTGCTGACCGAGATGGAGCAGTTCGGGATGAGGCGGACTGGGTACGAGGGGCCGGGTTCGTTCATGAGCTACCTGATGAGCCGTGCCGAGGATGCGGGGCTCGAGATGGTCTCGCTGATCGCCGAAATCCCTCACTACCTGACCGTCACCAATCCCTCGAGCATCGAGGCGGTCAGTCGACGCCTGGCCAAGATCCTGCAGCTGCCCTTGGAACTCGATGAGCTGCGCTCGGCGAGTACCGAGTGGGAACTGGAGGTCTCGAGTGCGATCGACGAGAACGACGAGCTGGTCGAGCGGGTGCGTGAGTACGAGGAGGCCTACGACAACGAGTTGCTGGGGATCGAGCCCGAGGTCGACGTGATGGGGCCCGATGATCTCGGCGACGTGGATGGGCTGATCCTGGATGACCTGGGCCCCGACGAGTAGGTCGCCGCGGTCCGATCTAGTACGCCATCGCCGCGGGCGTGGTGCGGTCGATCGGGACGTCGATCAGCCGGGGTCGCGGATCGGCCAGCGCCTCGCTCAGTACCTCGGTCAACTCGTCCGGCTCGCTGACCCGGCAGGCTTCCACGCCCAGTGACCCGGCCAGTTGTACGAGATCGACTTCGGGCTGGACCAGGTCCATGCCGATGTAGCGGCCCTGGGCGGCGTGAGGCAGTCCGATGCCGCGGGCTCCGACCTTGAGGATCTGGTACTGGGCGTTGTTGGGGATCACGAAGGTGACCGGGATGTTGTAGCGGGCCGCGGTCCACAGGCCCTGGATGCCATACATCGCAGCACCCTCGCCGATGATGCCCAACACCGGTCGGTCGGGCCAGGCCAGCTGAACACCGATCGCGCAGTTGAGTCCCCAGCCCAGGCCCCAGCCTCGGTGGCCGAAGTACCCGCTGGGGTCGTTGATCGCGCCGAGCCGTTCGAGGTAGGTGTTGGTCGTGGTCACGGCCTCCTCGATGACCGCGACGTTGGGAGGCAGGGCCCGGGCGATCGATGACATCAGGGCCAGGGAGGTCAGGGGGCGGCGGTCGAGTTCGGCGGCGGCCTGGGCCTCGAGAGCGGCGCGGGCTTCGGCGTGAGTCGATTCGCGAAGGGTGCGTCGCTGTGAGATCGACTCGTGCTGGGCGGGCGTCTGATGCTCGGCGAGTTGTTGGGCCAGTTCGGCCAGGGTCGGCTTCAGTCCGCCGTAGACGGCCACCTCGGTCGGGTAGTTCTTGCGCAGCTCCCAGGCATCGTGATCCACGTGCACCAGTCGGACGTGCTGGGGGATGGCACGCTCGGGTTCGTAGTGGACGTAGAGCCTGAGCACGTCGAGGCCGACGGCGAGCACGACGTCGAATTCGGAGAGTCGCTCGTGGATCTCGGGTGCCCACAGTGGCAGGCCCGGTGCCGAGAGCGGGTGGGTGCAGGGGAAGGCGAGTCGTCCGTGGGTGGTGCCCGCTTCGCTGATGACCGGGGCGCCGAGTGCCTCGGCGACCTCGACCAACTCGCCCACCGCGTCGCTCTCGACCACACGACTGCCGGCCAGGATCGCCGGGTTGGTGGCGGTCGCAAGTACGTCGACGGCGCGGAGCAGTTCGGCCAGGGGCGGACGGAACGTCGAGTCGATCGGGGTGGGGGGGGTGAGGTCCAGGGCCGGGGCCTGTTGCTGCTGGACGTCGACGGGGATCGAGAGAAAGACGGGGCCGGTGGGAGGCATCAACGCGGTCTGGATCGCTCGACGCATCGCCGCCGGGATGTCCTCGACACGCTGCACTTCGGCTGACCACTTCGTCCACGGTCGAGCCACCTCGACCATCTCGCCCCACAGGATCGGTTCGGTGAAACGGAGACGGCGGTCCTGCTGGCCGGCGGTGACGATCAACGGAGTGCCGGCACGATGGGCGTTGTAGAGCATGCCCAGGCCGTTGCCCAGGCCCGGGCTGATGTGCAGGTTGACCACGCCCGGTTGTCGAGTCGCCTGGGCGTATCCCTCGGCAATCCCCATCACCGGGACCTCCTGCAGGCCGAGGATGTATTTGAGGCGGGACTCCGAGACCATCGCGTCGGTCAACGGCAACTCGGTGGAACCGGGGTTGCCGAAGACGTAGCTGACGCCGGCAGAGGCCAGCATCTCGAGCATGATCTGGGCGCCGTTCATGGGCGGGGACGCGTCGGGGGCGGAGGAGGGAGGCCGAGATGCCGTGACTGATCAGGATAGGGGATCGCGGCCGGGGATTCACGTCGATCAGTTCCACTCAAGAAAACTCCACAAAACCGCCGATTCTGTTATTGACACTGTTATATAACACTGTAATATCCAGTCATGATCAACTTGTGCACGATTGGTGAGTTGAGTGACCGTGTGGGTCGGGTGTTGTCGTTGGTCGGTGGTGATTACCAGGCATCGGGTCGGATCACGGCGGTGCCAGACATCCGCACGCTGCGTTACTACACGACTCTCGGCCTGTTGTCTCCGCCCGAGGAGACACGAGGCCGAACGGCTCTATACGGCCGTCGTCACCTGGCCGAGGCGGTGGCGATCAAGCGTCTGCAGGCTTCCGGCGAGTCGCTGCAGTCGATCCAGCAGCGGCTACTGGGGGCGACGGCCACTCAGCTGGAGCAGTGGGCCAACATCCCTGCTTCGATCTGGGACCAATTGGACCGTTCGTCTCCCGAGTCGTCTCCCGAGTCGTCTCCCGAGTCGTCTCCCGAGTCGTCTCCCGAGTCGTCTCCCGAGATGTCTCCCGAGATGTCTCCCGAGATGTCCTCACCGGTCCCGGCGTCCTATTCGCCCGAGCCGGCGATGCAGATGTCTTTCCTGAGAGCCCTGGATGTCGAGGAATCCGCCCCGATCGATTCTCAGTCCGAGTCGATCTCGAAGTTCTGGTCTGCCGCCCCCGAGTCGCCTCGGTCTTCATCGACTTCGGGCCAGCTTGCTTTTCAGTGGGAGCTGGTCCCCGGCGTCCGGGTGACCTGGGACGACGCTTCGCAGGCCGGCCGGGCTGCTGCGGACCCCGACTGGCGTCGGGCGGTATCGGCGCTGGCCTTTCAGGCGGCCCGCATCGTGGTGGAATCGGGAGACGAATTGGCCTGATAGGTCCGGCAGCCAGCTCACGACAATCCCAAGCAACATTGAGACAGAGAAATCACAGAGAAAACGGAGAGAATCATGATCCAGGAACGAGTACTGCCCGTATTGGACCTGTCCCCATCCCTGACTTCGGAATCAACAGCCGGCTTCGGTGCCCTGGAGACATCACGCGGCTGTTTGCCTCTTGTGGCAATGGACGTCACCTCCGAAGTTTCGGGGCTCTGGTCTCGGACCCGGGTCATTCAGACCTACAGCAACACGACCGACGGTCCGATCGAGGCGACATACATCTTCCCGTTGCCTGATCGAGCCGCTGTGCATTCGTGCGTGTTGCAGATTGGCGAGCGTCGAGTGGAAGCGGAGTTGAAGGAGCGAGCCGCTGCACGTGCCGAGTACGACGAGGCGATTGCGGGTGGTCATCGTGCGGCGATTGCCGAGGAGGACCGCAGCGGGGTCTTCAGCCTGCGAGCCGGCAACATTCCATCCGGCGAGCGTGTGCGGGTGGAGTTCGAGATGGTGGGCCCATTGGAGATCGACAGTGGCGAGGCCACGTTTCGCTTTCCGCTGGTCGTGGCACCTCGCTACGTGCCCGGCTTGAAGCTGGCGGGTCTTTCGGTCGGCCCGGGGACGGTGTCTGACACCGACTCGGTCCCCGACGCCTCGCGGGTGACTCCACCGGTGCTCTTGCCCGGTTTCCCCAACCCGGTGGACTTGTCGCTGAGCGTGACGATCGATCCTGCCGGCCTGGAGCCTGCCGGGGGCACCTGGCGTGATCAGCTTCGCTGCACGTTGCACTCGGTTGTCACAGAATCGGGTTCGCCCTTTACGGTCCAGCTGCGTCCTGGCGAGCGATTGGACCGCGACTTCGTGCTTCGGTTCCCGGTCACGTCTGCTCGAACCACGGGCACTTTGCAGCTCAGCCCGGCGACAGAGACCGGTGCGGGCACACTGGCGGTGACGTTGATCCCCGACGACCTGGCAGCGGAGTCGG
Organism: Planctomycetota bacterium; assembly: GCA_963580005.1. Taxonomy (GTDB): domain Bacteria; phylum Planctomycetota; class Planctomycetia; order Planctomycetales; family Planctomycetaceae; genus UBA8437. The sequence goes on along the minus strand of CAUZJR010000023.1, from coordinate 1,235 downwards.
TAACGCGGCCCCGGGACGTGGTGGTGCTGGTGGACCGTTCCGGCAGCATGCACGGCTGGAAGATGGTCGCAGCCCGGCGTGCGGCGGGTCGCCTGATCGACAGCCTGGGTGATGACGACCGATTCGGAGTCATCGCATTTGATCACCAGATCGAGACCGAGTTCGAGGGCCTGCAATCGGCCAGTGATCGGAACCGTTTTCGTGCTGTCTCCTGGATGTCCCATCTCGAGTCGTGTGGTGGAACCGAGATGGGGGAAGCGTTGGAGATGGCGGCGCGTTGGTTGTCGGAGGTCAGTGGAGGTGAAGACCGTGAGCCGATCATCGTGCTGGTCACCGACGGGCAGGTGGCCGGCGAGGACCTGCTGCTGCGACAGCTGAAAGACGCATCGGGCCCGCGGGTGCCTCGCGTCTTCGCCGTCGGCATCGACCAGGCGGTCAATGCCGGTTTTCTTCATCGGCTTTCGGAGCTGGGGGGTGGTTTGTGCGAGTTGGTCGAGAGTGAGGATCGGCTCGACGAGGTGATGGACCGCATCGCCCGCCGGCTGTGTCCTCCGCGGCTGGAGGAACTCTCGATCGAATCCGACGACATCGAGTGGGACGCCGAGAGCCTGGTGCCGGGTCGATTGCCGGACCTGTTTGCCGGACGCCCGGTCACGATCCTGGCTCGTCACACCAGCGGCGGTGGTGGTGGCGGGACGGTGGTGATCCGGGCCCGGCGGCCTGACGGTACGAGTTGGGAGTCGCGGCTGGAGGCAACTGCGGGTGACGAGTCGATTCTAGCCAGTGCCTGGGGTCGTCATCGGGTCCGCGAGCTTGAGGACCGCGTGGCGGCCGGGGGGTACGACGACGTCGAAGAGTTACAGCGCGAGATCGTGCTGGTGTCGTTGGAGAGCGGGGTGCTGAGTCGTTACACGGCGTTTGTGGCGGTCGACGAGGCCGAGACGATCGACGTCCAGGCTCCTGTGCAGGAAATTGTCCAGCCGGTTGAAATGGCGGCTGGCTGGACGGCCTCGGCGATGCAAAGTCACTTCGTCATGAGGTGTAACGAGTCACCCCCGTCGTCTCCCGGAGATTGGGACATACTGCGGTGCAACTATGCGGCTCCTGCACCTGAATCCAGCACAGTGTTTCAAGGGCAGCCTGTTCTCGAGAAGTCTCTTGAGGCACTCGAGCTGTTCAGGTCGATGCAGCCGATCGAGGACGCGGTGGATGCGGTGGATGCGGTGGATGCGGTG
>CAUZJR010000022.1:0-22373 GCA_963580005.1 Planctomycetota bacterium | reverse complement strand
GCCGCAGACCCTGTTCACGCCACCGGAGATGATCGTGGGGCCGGCGACGATCAGTGAATGACCTGCTGCGGGCGGATCGATTGACCAGAGTTTCTTGAGGCTCTTGACCGTGATCGGTTTTCCCTTGCGGTCCTTCTTCTGTAACTCGACCAGCTCATACGCGGTGACCGTCTTGGCCGAGGCCCGTACGAGACGGGTGTGCTTGTTGGACAGGGCGGCAATCGGACCCATGCGTTGAGGCGATCCGTCTCCGGCGAGACCGGAGGTGGCGTCGAAGGGGAAGCCGACGTTGAAGAACCAGTCGCCCAGGGCGGTGACCCGGTCGCCACCCATGCGGCGGTGTGCGGCCAGGTGAAAGTACTTCAGCTTGCCGGTTGTGCGTTCGAAGACCGCTGGAACGGCCCGGCCGGTCGGCACAAACAGGTTGGCTCCTGACACGACCAGGTGTCCCTGTGCGGCGACACCGCTCTTGCCATAGGCCCCCTCGTGAGGCTGAGGCATGTAGATGGATCCGGTCTTGCGGTTGGACCACAGCCGCTTGCCGTTTCGGGCATCCAGGGCGTGCAGATGGAATCCGTCGGTGGGCCAGACACCGGCGCCGAAGTAGATCACGCCATCAGAGACCACCGGGCCACCGCGGGCGGGCCAGGCAGATGTCATGCGGTCGTTGCCCAGCACCATGCGGCTTCGGGGTCCACCGCGGAACTTCCACATCAAGTGGCCGTCACTGGCCGCCAGGCAATACAGGAAGCCGTCGTCGCTGGCGACAAAGACCTGCTGCTTCCAGGCGACCGGGGCCAGGCGGATCGGGCCGTCGGTACAGAAGGTCCATCGAGTCTTCCCGGTGGCAGCGTCGAGGGCGTAGAGCGTGTCATCGGCCGAGCTGCCAAAAAACAGCAGCCCGCCGGTACTCACCGGCTGAAAGGACCGGTCGAACTGCATGCGGATGTTCGTCGGCCACGCCCGGGACGGGGCGTGGGCTGACTGGTAGGTCCAGGCAAGAGCCAAGGGGCTGGCCAACCTCTCGGTGACAAAACCACTGCGTGCTGCATCAGCGCGATACTGTGGCCAGTCCCCCGCGGTGGCTGTCACGGAGGTGAGCAGCCAGAGCACGAGAACAAGCAAGGCTCTACCGGTCATTGGCCCGAGTTCCTGCACTGTGATGGGTTCTGTCGAGTCCATGAGTTCACGGATCACCACCAGTCTCGCCCGGATCGGAAGTGGATTTCAAGCAACTCGCCTGTCGGGAAGACCGACCACGTGCTGCGAAGAGATTTCCGTTTCATTTTCAGGATCTTTACTCCTCTACGTTGGTACAGTCACAGCAGATGTGAACAATCGCTGGTCAACCTGGTCGCGATTCCCTGGTGAGAGAGGGCTGCCTTTGCGGGCAGTGAGAGACTGATGAGCCACGATTCCGTTGAGAGACGAACAGCCGATTCAAGCCGTCGATGGACTCGAGTCGTTGCGATCTGGCTGGTGCTTGCTCCGAACGTGCTGGCTCTCGCAGCCGACAACGTGCCCACGTATCGCTGGAAACCGGTGACGCTGAAGGCTCCGTTTGCCGCGAGGGATGGAGCAGGGGCGGTGGTTTACAAGGGACGGATGTGGCTGCTGGGCGGCTGGAACCCTGGCGACAAGGTTCACTTTCCTCGCATCTGCAACAACGAGGTCTGGAGTTCACGCGACGGCCTGGACTGGAAACTGGATAAACCCAACACCTTTCTCGATCTGAAGTTCGATACGTCTCGCGACTGGGAAGGTCGTCACACGGCCGGTTACGTGGTCTACCGGAAAAAGATGTGGATCATCGGTGGAGACGTGAACCAGGGTCACTACCAGAACGATGTCTGGAATTCGACGGACGGTCGGACCTGGGTCCATGTCAACAAGGGGCACGACGTGCCCTGGGGTCCGCGGGCTCTGCACTACACCTTCGTGTTGGATAACAAGATCTGGATTCTCGGTGGCCAGACCATGCCCGCTTTCTCGAAGCCGAAGACCAAGGAGAAGTTCTATCAGGACTGCTGGAACACGACCGATGGGGTTCACTGGACGCGGGTGAGTCCCCGCGAGCCGGTTTGGTCGCCCCGCGGCATGATCGGTGGCAGCGTGGTTTTTAAGGATCGGGTCTGGGTACTGGGCGGAGGAACCTACGACACCCCCACGACGAAAACACGGAAATTCCACGATGACGTGTGGAGTTCGGCCGACGGTGTCCGGTGGAAACGACACGTCGAGCACGCTGCCTGGGAACCCAGGCAGTATCACGATGTGGCCGTCTACGATGGTCGCATGTGGGTCATGGAGGGCTACACCAAGGGAGTAGGAAACCGAAAGGATGTCTGGCATTCCGACGACGGGATCCATTGGCACGAGGTCCCAAAGACACCCTGGAAGCCTCGCCATGCCGCCAGCGTGTTCGTGTTCAAGAACTCTCTGTGGATGGTCATGGGCAACAACATGGAACCGGATGTCTGGAGGCTGGATCGGGCGAGTCGCTAGTGCCGGACCGGCCTGATTGAATCACCGCGGCGGCACCCGCGGGCATCGTCGACACCGCTTGACCCTGCCGGGTCCATGGAGATACGGTTGTTCATGACCGCCGTTTCCAGGGATATCAGCCCGTGCGCCGCCACCTGCTTCCGCTGCTGGGCACGCTGTTGCTGCTCTCCACGGGGGTGACGGCCGAGATCGTGGTGCGGCCGACGCTGATCCGGCTCGATCGCCCCGAATCTTCCCAGCAGGTGTTGGTGACCGGGAGCGATCCAGCCGGTCGACCCGTGGACCTGACCCGCAAGGCCAGTTTCCGCGTTCTCGACCCGAAGATCGCCGGGATCGATCGAAACGGTCGGGTGGAGCCGCGTGAAGAGGGTCGCACGCGGCTCGTGGTCGAGGTGGCTGGCACGCGATCGGACGTCGAGATTCTCGTCGAGGGGCAGACCACTCCGCGACCGGTCTCGTTCCAACACGAGGTCATTCCGATCCTGACGAAGGCCCGCTGCAATGCGGCGGCCTGTCACGGCAAGGCCGAGGGGCAAAACGGCTTCAAGCTGAGTGTTTTCGGCTACGACCCCGTCGCCGATCACGAGGCATTGGTTCACGAGAGCCGGCAACGTCGGGTCGTACTGACGGCACCCGGCTCGAGCCTGCTGATCCGCAAGTCGTCGGCCGAGACGCCTCACGGCGGTGGCAGGATGATCAAACCCGGCTCCTTGTCCTACCGGCGGCTGAGTCGCTGGGTGGCCGAGGGTGCGAGGTTCGCTGTTGGCGGGGTCCGTGTCACCGCCGTGGTGATCGAACCTCCTTCCCGCACACTCCATGAAAAGGAGTTCCAGCAGATCCAGGTCACCGCGATCGCCGCCGACGGCCGCCGCCATTGCGTCACCTCGGAGGCCGAGTTTTCCTCGAATGCCGAGTTGGTGGCCCATGTCGATGAATCCGGGTGGGTCCAGGCCGGGGACGTGGCCGGAGAGGCCGTGATCCTGGTCCGTTACATGGGGCAGGTTGCCGCCTGCCGTATAACTCGCCCACGTCCTGATGTGAAGTTTGCCCGGCCCGCGGTGCAGAACTTCATTGACGACCTGGCCTGGGACAAGCTTGCCCAGTTGGGCCTTCCTCCCAGCGACAGGGCCGATGACGCGATGTTTCTGAGGCGGGTCTTCCTGGACACGATTGGGACCCTGCCGACCGCCACCGAGGCCCGTCGGTTTCTTGCCGATCGGCACCCCGACCGGCGTCGGCGGCTGGTCGATCGCCTGCTGGGGCGGGATGAGTATGCCGATTTCCACGCCCTCCGCTGGGCCGACATCCTGCGAGTCGATCGCGACCGGGTGACGCCCGAGGGGGCGGTCGCCATGACCGGCTGGCTGAAACAGCAATTCGCGAAGAACCGGCCCTACGATGCCTTCGTGCGAGATATCCTGACCGCTCGTGGTGACACGCTCGCCGAAGGACCCGCCGCACTGTACCGCGTGCTGGAAAAGCCCGAGGAACTTAGCCGTTCCATCAGCCAGCTCTTCCTGGGCGTGAGGATCGAATGTGCCCAGTGTCATCATCACCCCTTCGAGAAGTGGAGCCAGGCCGACTACTTCGCGTTCGCCGGGTTCTTCACCGGGCTGAAGCGGAAGTCATTGCCCGGCGGCAACCAGGCGTTGCTGGTGACCGCCGGCAGCGACCTGAAGCACGCCCGCTCTGGTGAACTGGTCCCAACCCGCGCACTGGGAGCGACGGCGGCGGCAGATTTCACACGTGTCAGCGATCGCAGGGAAGTCCTGGCCGACTGGATGACATCGCCGGAGAATCCCTTCTTCGTCCGGGCCATCGCCAACCGGCTCTGGGCACATTACTTCGGACGAGGACTCGTCGAGCCGATCGATGACCTGCGGGAGACCAATCCCGCGGTCAACGAACCCCTGCTGGCTGCGGTGGCCAGTCACCTGGTCGAGGTGAAATTCGACCTGAAGGCCTTCACCCGGACACTGCTTGGTTCGAGGCTTTACCAGCTCTCCAGCGTCGCCCGGGCGGAGAACAATGACGACCTGCAGAATTTCTCTCACGCGATCCCCAAGGCGTTGCCGGCGGAGGTGCTGCTCGACGCGATCTGCCAGGTCACCGGGGTCCCCGAAAAATTCAATGGTTGGCCGCGGGGTTACCGGGCGATCCAGATCTGGGACAACCGGATGCCCTCCTACTTCTTCCGAATCTTCGGACGGCCGGTTCGGGCCAGCGTGTGTGAATGCGAGCGGAGCAACGAGCCGAGCATTTCCCAGGCCTTGCACCTGATCAATTCTCCCGAGATCCAGGCGAAGCTCATTGCCGAGAACGGGATGGCTCGCCGATTAGCCAACTCGAAGCTGAATCACGACGCGATCATCGACGAGCTGTTTCTCTCGACGGTGAGTCGTTTCCCACGGGACGACGAACGGACTCTCTTCCGCGAGGTCTTCGCAACGACGGATCGTCGCGAGGCCGTGGCCGACTGTCTCTGGACGCTGCTGAACTCCAAGTTGTTCCTGTACAACCACTAGGCGACAAATTCCTTCGTCGGATTCTCAAGGTCACCCCGACCGGTTTTCGATATAATCATTGGGTTGGCCACAACGGTCGGCCATCGCAGCAGGAAGTTGATCATGCTGAGCTGGGATCTCGGACACGGCCGCGGACGATTCTGTGACGGTCTCTCGCGACGCGACGCGTTGAAGCTGGGCGGGACCGGTCTGCTGGGAGGTCTCACGTTGCCGGGGCTGTTGCGGTTGCAGGCCGAGGCGGCCCTGCCGCGGGAGCCGACCGCCACGTCGTGCATCATGCTGTTCCTGGAAGGTGGCCCGAGTACGATCGACATGTGGGACCTCAAGCCCGAGGCCCCTCGAGAAATCCGCGGACCATACCAGCAGATTCCCACGTCGGTTGCCGGGACGTTCTTTGGCGAACACCAGCCGCTGTGCGCGAAGATCGCCGAGAAGTTCACGGTGCTGCGGTCTCACAGCCATGCCGACAACGGGCATTCGACCGGTTACCACTACGTGATGACCGGCCGCAAGGCACCGTTTTCCGACGGCAATCTCCGTGTCCCCACCAATGACCTCTACCCCTCGATTGGTTCGATGGTCGCCCGCGAGGTCGGGCGTGACGGCTCGCTGCCGCCCTACATCAACCTGCCCAACCCGATGGGAGCCGGTGGGCCGGGGTTCTTCGGAGCCGAGTTCGCTCCCTTCGTGATCGAGTCCGACCCGGTGCAGCCGGACTTCCAGGTCAAGGACCTGCGGGTCTCCGCCGGCCGACCTGCGAAACGACTGTCGCGGCGCCGCCGCCTGCTGGATCGCTTCGAGCAACTTCACGGGCGTGAACCGCTTCCCGGCCGTGCCGGTGTGATGTCGACCTATTACCAGAAGGCCTACGACCTGATCGCCTCGCCGAAAGCCCGCCGGGCCTTCGATGTTCAGCTCGAGAACGAGACGATGCGACAGCGATACGGCTACACGTCGCTGGGACAGTGTTCGTTGCTGGCTCGCCGCCTGGTCGAAGCCGGTTGCCGGTTCGTCGGGATTGATCACGGCAGTTGGGATACTCACTTCGACTGCTTCCCCAGCCAGGAGAAGGACCTGTTCCCCCACGCCGACCGGGCGTTCAGTGCCCTGGTCACCGACCTGGAGGACCGTGGCCTGCTGGAGAGCACGTTGGTGGTGATGATGGGCGAGATGGGTCGGACGCCACGGATCAATGGTCGAGCCGGTCGCGACCACTGGTCGCAGGCCCAGAGCGTGCTGTTTGCCGGTGGCGGGATTCGGCCCGGGCGGATCGTCGGGGCAACCGATAAGCAGGCCGCGTCGCCCGTCAGCGATCCTGTCGGCGTCGACGACCTGCTCAGGACCATCCTGAACCTGATGGGCATCGATTCCGAGCGGATCTACCACACGCCGCTGGGTCGCCCGGTTCCCCTGGTCAAGGACGGCCGCTTCCTCGATGAGCTGGTCTGACCGACGACGGCCCGGGGGGAGATGTTGACCACCACGACACCACGGCCAGCCGGCCCCCTGCTCACGATCGCGATGCTGTTGTCGGTCGCCTGGCCGTCAACCGCCGTGGCGCAGAAAGCTTCCGATCCGGGACTCGGTTATATGTATCCTCCCGTCGTCACGGTGGGCCGGACGACCGACGTCACGATCGCCGGCAGCGATTGGACACCCGATCTGCAGGTCATCGTGCACGACCCCCGTGTCACTCTCGAGACGGTTGGCCGGCCCGGGTCACTGCTGGTTCCCGAGCCGCCCTTCGTCGTCGGCCCCAAGGCCTACAGTCCACCGCCCCTGCCCCGCGAGCAGCGGGCACGAATCACTGTTCCCAAGGACTTTCCCACGGGACCGGTCTACTGGCAGGTGGCCAATGCCAACGGTGCCAGCCAGGTCGGTGTCTTCTTTGTCATCGAGCGGCCCGAGGTGATCGAGCCGGCCGATCGCAGCCGAGAGATTCGGCTCGAGACGCTCCCGGTGATGGTCTCGGGCCGATTGCGACGCAACGAGGAAATCGATCGCTATCTCTTTACCGCCACCCGGACGGGCGCGGTGACCTGCACGCTGTGGGCCCGCCGCATCGGTTCGAATTTTCGTGGCGTGTTGGAGGTCCGTGACGCGAAGGGGAAACTGCTGGCCCAGCGTGCCGACACGACCGGCCACGACCTGTCGCTGACTTTCGGCGTGAAGCAGAAGCAACGCTATAGCGTTGCGGTGCGTGAACTGGATTTCCGCGGTCATCGTTCTTACGTCTACCGCCTGCAGGTCCGCGACGGCGGTCGCGTGCTGGCCACGTTGCCGGCCAGCGTACAGCGTGGGACCAGCCGCGATGTGCTGGTCCGGATCGCCACCGGCAACGGGGGCACGCGAACCGTCTCCCGCGGACTCTCGATTGCCGGCGATGCACCCGCGACCGTCCCACTGGGACTCGATGGTCTCCCGTACACGGTCCCTGTCAGCGGGCTGGTGGAAACAACCGAGGCCCAGTTGCGGGGTGCCGCGGTTGACGGGCCCGTGCAGTTTCCCGGGATCCCCGCCGCCGTCACCGGCGAACTGGAAACGCCCGACCAGGTCGACAGTTGGCAGTTCACGGCGGCGAAGGGACGACGGGTCCGGATCGAGGTGTTCGCGGCACGGCTCGGCGGGGCACTGGACACCTCGCTGGAGCTGGTCGGCCCGGATGGCAAGACGGTTGCCACCGCCGACGACGTGGCGGGAACAACCGACGCCCGCCTGGCATTACTATTGCCCTCTGAAGGGACCTACACCCTGAGACTGAGCGACCTGGCCGGACGCTCCGCTCGAGGTCACCGTGTCTACCGGCTGGTCGTGGGCGATGACCGGCCCGGTTTTGCGGTGACCGCCCCACAGCAGGTCAAGCTGCGGCTGGGCGGGTCGCTGGAATTGCCGGTCAAGGTGACGCGATCCGGTGGCTTCGATGGGCCGATCACGCTCGAAGTCCAGGGACTGTCCGAGGGAGTGACGGTGACGGCCGGAGAGGAGATCCCCGGTGACAAGTCCGAGACGAAGCTGAAATTCCAGGCGGCCGCGAATGCCGCGACACTCTCGCGGCTGATCCGGATCGTCTCCCGGACACGGGTCGCCGGGCAGGATGTCGAGATGCCGGTCCTGGTTCCCTCGGGAGTCAACAAGGCACCTCGAGATTCCGCCGAGGGCCTGGTCCCGGGCATACTGCTGACCACGACGATGAAACCGCGAACCACGATTCGTCCGGTCGAGTCCGACGAGCGGACCGTCCACCGCGGTTCGACGCACCCGGCACCGATCCGGGTCGAACGACTCGAAGGCTTCCAGGGTGACGTCCTGGTCTGTCTCGACGGCACCCAGCCGGCCAAGTTCCGACAGGGACTGCTGGCTCCCGACGTCATCATGCCTCGTGGAACAAACGAGGTCTTCGTCCCCTGCTTTGTTCCCCAGTTGGCTGAAACACTCGATGCCTACCGGGTGTCGATGGTTGCGGTCACCCGCGTCAAGGACCCACGCGGACGCACGCGGTACCTGTTGAGCAAGATGAACGGCAACACCAGTGTGGCGATCACCGTCGAGGGGGGCCTGTTGACACTGGGGCGGACCAGTGACGAACCACTTCGCGTGAAGGCGAATAACGGGTTTCAGCTACCGGTGCAATTGTCGCGTTCGGCCAAGCTCACCGAATCGGTCCGGTTTGACGTCAGCTTTCCTCGGTCCCTGGAGGGGAAGCTGAAGGCCGGATCGTTGACGACCAGCCGCTCGGGCCGGATCGAGCTTCCGATCGCCAGGACCGGCACGGCGAAACTCACCGGCCGTCACCTGCTGCGGGTCCGCGCGCTGGCCCGGCAGAAATTTGAAATGCCCCGTCTCGATCGCTCCAGTGGTATTACGCCGCTTGAGCCGCAGTTACTGGAGATCCTCGATTCGGGACACCTGCCGGTCATCGCCGGGGTGTCCGTCGAGGTCGATTTCGGAGACTAGGTGCCCCACCGGCTCTGCGGTGGGTGTTTTTTGGTGTGCTGACAACCGGGCGTGGGCGGAACCGGGCGTGGGCGGAACCGGGCGTGGGCGGAACCGGAGCTGTGGGAGGGCTGGTCATGCGACGTCTTTTGCCACTCGTTGTTGTCCTGGCCCTGGGTTGTGACGTCACGATTGCCAACGCCGCGGACGTGCCGGCGAAGTCACTGGGTGATCTGACCGGTCCCTGGCAGTTGTTCGTGGACGATTCCCTGGTCGCGGAAAAGGCGAACGTGGTTCGCGCCTATCATGCCTTCACCAAGTACCCGGGAAACCCGGTGCTCTCGCCCGACAAGCCGTGGGAGGGTCGTCGCTCGTACCTCTACGGTACCGTCCTGCCCAACGAAGCCAGCGACGGCTATCGGATGTGGTACCAGTCGTACAACGAACATGGCAATTTCGGCGGCAGGCGTGGTTACGGGAATGCCTACGCAACCAGCAAGGACGGGATCAACTGGGTCAAGCCGAACCTGGGTGTCTTCCCGTGGAAGAACTCGACCCGGAACAACATGTTCCTGGTCCGGAAGCACAGTCCCGGAGACGACCACAACCCGCAGATTCTCCACACGCCGTGGGACAAGGACCCGCGGAAGAAGTACCGGATGATCACCTTCGCCTACGCGGCCAACCGGAAAAAAACTCGTAGCGACGAGGGATACTGGGGCTCGTTTTCACCCGACGGGATCCACTGGACCGATGTGGACAGGAATCCCGTCCTGCCCGACGGGGGTGATGTCGGGAATTTCACTTGGGACCCGCACCGCAAGAGGTACATGGCAACGGTGAAGATCTGGGCCACCGTACCTCGTCGCGAAGGGTATCGCCGCTGCATTGGCCTGACGTCGACCAGGGATTTCCAGAATTGGCCCCATCCCGAGTTGGTGCTCGTTCCCGACGAGATTGACGACAGCATGCACCCCGGACGGATGGGCATTCAGTTCTACGGACTCAGCTCCTTTGCCTACGAGTCCGGCTACATCGGTTTCCTTTGGATCTTCCGGACCGGCTCGGGTGGCCAGATCTATATCCAGCTGGTCAGCAGCCGCGACGGCATCAACTGGACTCGCGTGGAGCCGACCAGGGGGGTCCGGCCGGCGGCATTGCTCTACGGACCGGACGGCAGTTGGGACGCGGGTTGTCTCTTCTCAGCCAGTCAGCCCCTGGTTGAAGGCGACACGATCAAGCTCTGGTACGGTGCCTGGGACAAGGATCATCGGAAACCGGACGCTGAGATCACCGGACGGGTCGGCCTGGCAACCCTGCGGAAAGACGGGTTTGCCTCGCTCGACGCCGGTGAGCAGACCGGGACCGTCACGACAAGGCTGTTGAAGGGCCTGCAGGGGCCGCTGTCGGTCAATGCCCGGAGTAAGGGCGGAGAACTCAGGGCCGAGGTGCTCGACGCGAGTGGCAAGGTGCTGCCCGGTTACAGCAGGAAGGACTGCCGGGCCGTCAGTGGAGATGGCATCGACCAGTTGATCACGTGGAAGGAGCAGGCCGAGCTGCCCGGGTCGGACAGGGCAAAGCGGCTGCGTTTTGTCTTCAGGAACACGTCGCTGTATTCCTTCCGTGCAGGTCCACGTGTCGATGTCGACGACCGGGCTGCCGTCTTTCGGGCGTTCTTTGATTTCGAAGGGGACAGCGGCACGGTCGCGACCGACAAGGCCACCGCCGACGGGCTCCAGCAGGCCCGTTTCCACAACAAGGTGAACGTGACCAGGGACCCGGCCAACTCGTGTGGTGAGTCCTCGCTGGCCTTCACCGGTGATGCGAAGACCCTGAGTACCTTCCAGGTTCTCGACACGATGAACCTTGGACGGAACTTCACGCTGGCGGCGAAAGTGAAGACCAGCAGCAAGAGACTGACGCGGCTGTTCAGTACCTATCGGGGCTGTGATCTCCCGGTGACCGGCGAGTTGATTTTCGACTTCAATCCCACTGACGGCTCGGTCCGTTTTATTGCCAATGGTCAGACCATTGCGGCGGCGAAGTGCCGGATTTCGACCGATCGGTACCACCACTACGCCGTGACCTATGACGAGGGTGAGGTGAAATTGTATTTCGACGGCAAGCAGGTCGGCTCGGGCCGGCTACGGTCCGGCACGTGCTACTACATCTACAACGACGTCAAGTCGGTCCGAAATCGCTTCAACGGGCTGGACCGGAAGACGGTTGCCGGGATTTACCTCTCCAGCGACCTGCGTGTCGGCGAAGACGCGGCCGGGCGATTCGAGATCTTCGACCGGAATCTGAAACCGCCTGGTGTCACCGGTCCGGTCATCACCGGTCCGGACCAGCAGCTCATCGGCTTCGTCGACGACATCCTGGTCACCCGTCGCAGCCTGGCCGCAAGGGAAATCGCCGACCTGGCCAGGCCGTGATCACTTGGCTGCTTTCGGATTTGTCACCGGCACGCTGCCCCGGTCGCACAGGATCCTCCACTTGCCGTCTTTCTTGACCAGCACGGCCGTGTAGAGTCCCGAGCGGGGCTGCTGCTTGTCGGTGTGGCCGGTGTCATCCCACCTGCCATTTTCGACGACGATTTTTCGAGTGAGGAATCGTCGTGACACGAGTGTTTGCTTGGTCTTGATGTTCGGGTTCTTGGTGAACATCTCGGCATAGCCCTTGGCGATCGCTGCCCGCCCCTTTTGTGTTTCGCCATAGAAATCGATGGCATCCGCGTCCTTGGCATACAACTTTCCCAGGGCCTCGGCGTCGTGCCTGTTGAATGCCGTTTCCCAGGACTTGAGCGCCGCGTTGAGCGCTTTCGTCTCGTCGGACTTCCCCTGGAGTGCCCAGGTTGCTCCGGTGCCCGCGAGGAAGATCACACCTGCCAGAATCCATAAGTGTCGTTTCATTGTTCTGCTGTCTCATCAGGGGGGGGTGAACGCGACTGGAGTCTAATAACCCGGATAGGGTGGCTTCTACCGATGCGTGGAAGAATGTGATCGTTACACTGTGCCGATGGTGACTGCCGGTTTCCGTCGTGCTCGGGACATTAGCGAGAAACGTTGGATCGCGGTTTTCGAGCACTCTCGATGAAGGGACCCGTTATGAAACCCCTGGCTTGGCTGTTGTCGGTGATCGTGCTGGCTGCCGTTTCTGCTCCCTCGACCGGCTTGGCCGAGTGGCAGCCGCATGTCGTGCGACAACTCAACGGGAAGGCTGGGCCGTTCCGGCTGCCGGCACGGTTTCAGATCGTCACCGAGAGCTGGAACCGGGTGGTCGCGGTTCCCTACATCGTCAACATGCCCGAGAAGGACCGGGTGTTGATGCTGGTCGGGTGTGACTATCCCCACCGAGCGTTCGTACTGACCAGTGACGATCACGGCGCGACCTGGACGGATCCCCGTCCGGCCCGTGTCGGAAAAGACGGCAAGCCATCGATTGGGATGGGCACGGCGCTGGCGTATCTCGGTAAGGGAAAGTTGATGTTCTACGAGAGCGGTGGCTTGGCAGTCGGGCCACCCTCGCGATGGTTCAGTTCCGACTACGGAAAGACCTGGGGAAACCCGGTGCCCATCGCGGTTTCGTCGGACAAGATGGCCTGGCACATCTGGGATCCGCCGCTCGTTGAGCGTCATCCCAAAACCGGGAAGGTCACCCGGCTGGCCGAAACCGGTTACCGGCAATCCGGAACGAGTTCCAGTGCCTCTGTTCGATTCAGCGGTGACCAGGGACGGACCTGGAAAAAGTCCATCCAGGTTCCGCAGTGGCGAGGCGCCAACGAGGTGTACCTGTTTCGCGCCGGCAACGGTCATTTGCTGGCAGCCTGTCGCACCGATGTGCCACGGCGTCTGAAGGGCAAGACACTGGATCACTACGAGGGACTGGGGGTCTCGATCTCCCGGGACGACGGTCTCACGTGGTCGCCGGTCAAGAAGATCTACGACTACGGCCGCCATCACCAGTCGCTGGTGCTGATGCCCAACAAGGACATCGTGATGACCTACGTGGTGAGACTGGGCTACGTCGACGACAAGGACGGGTTTCCGCAATTCGGGATCGAAGCGGTGGTCAGCCACGATCACGGGGTGAACTGGGACCTCGATCACCGTTACCTGTTGCACGTCTGGCCGGGCAAGCGCAAGGGGGAGACCTACTGGTGGCCCAGCAGCCAGTCCACGTCATCAACGCTGCTGCCCGACGGGTCGATTCTCACGGCGTTCGGGACCGGATACCGCATCCGGGCCGGCAAGGACAGTCCTCAGGCTCCCCGAGACGTCGGGCTGGTCAAGTGGCGTCTGAACACCAGGCCGGTCAATGCTGACAGGAGTGTTCGGGACGCTTCATTCGATTCGGATCGACGCAACGTGTTCGATCCGAAGTCCTAGGGTGTGATTGTGGTCACCGTCACTTCTTCTCGACTAATCTATGGTCCGAGTTCGAAGATGTCAGTCGCCAGAGAATTGGGAACATTGTCATGATTGCTTGCAGGAACCTGGCTCACGTCGTTTGCACCATCGTGATGGTGCTGCTGCTTCCGGCCGCCGCTGCCGCCCAGGGCCTGGAACACGTGAAGGCGAACTACACGAAGTACGAGTACCTGATCCCGATGCGCGACGGGAAACGGTTGTTCACCTCGGTCTACGTGCCCAAGGACGATTCGCAGACGTACCCGATCCTGATGAAGCGAACCCCCTACAGTGCCCGGCCCTACGGGGCAGACCAGTACCCCGAGAACCTCGGGCCGTCTCCGCTGTTTGCCAAGGAGGGGTACATCTTCGTCTACCAGGACGTGCGCGGCCGCTGGATGTCGGAGGGGGAATTCGTCCACATGCGACCCCATCTCTCGAAGAAGACCAAGAAGACGGAAATCGACGAGAGCACCGACACCTGGGACACCGTCGAGTGGCTGATCAAGCGCGTCCGTGGCCACAACGGCCGAGTGGGCATCGCCGGCATTTCCTATCCGGGGTTCTACACGGCCGCCGGGATCATCGACTCGCACCCGGCCATCAAGGCCGCCTCGCCCCAGGCACCGGTCAACGACTGGTTCATCGGGGACGACTGGCACCACAACGGGGCCTTCTTCCTGGCACACATGTTCAACTGGATGTCTCGCAACGGACGCAAACGTCCCGAACCGACCAAGAAGTTCGCGCGCGCGACATTCGACTACGGCACCCCGGACGGCTACGAGTTTTATCGCCGCATCAGGACGCTCTCCGAAATCGACAAGAAGTACCTCAAGGGTGATGTGCCCTTCTGGCTCGAGACCATCCGGCACGGGACCTACGACGAGTTCTGGAAGTCACGCAACATCCGGCCCCATCTGAACAACGTCAATGCCGCGGTGATGACCGTCGGCGGGTGGTTCGACGCTGAGAACCTCTTCGGGGCCCTCGAGACCTACAAGTCGATCGAGGCCCGAAACCCCAAAACCGTCAACACGCTGGTGATGGGGCCCTGGCGACATGGCGGATGGGCCCGGGGTGAGGGCTCGTTCTTCGGCGACATTCCCTTCAACGCCAAGACCTCGGAGTTCTACCGCGAGAAGATCGAGTTCCCGTTCTTCCAGCGGCACCTGAAGGGCAAGGGGGATTCCAAGCACCCCGAGGCCTGGGTCTTTGAAATGGGCACCAACCAGTGGCGGAGGTATGCCAAGTGGCCGCCCAAGGTTGCCCGCTCGAAGTCGCTCTACTTCCACGCCGGTGAACGGCTCGCGTTCGACCCACCTGTCAGGAACGGTGACAAGAACGGTGATCGGGGGGATTACGACCAGTATTTCAGCGATCCGAACAAGCCCGTTCCGTACATGAACGGCATCCTCGCGGGCATGAAGGCCGAGTACATGATCGCCGACCAGCGGTTCGCGTCACGGCGTCCCGACGTGCTGGTCTACCAGACCGAAGAACTGGAAGAGGACGTGACACTCGTGGGGCCGATCGAGGTCGACCTGACGGTGTCGACCTCGGGCACCGACAGCGACTGGGTGGTGAAGCTGATCGACGTCTACCCCGACGATTACCCGGACCCGGCGAAGAACCCCACGCAAGTCCGCATGGGCGGCTACCAGCAGCTTGTCCGAGGCGACGTGATTCGAGGCAAGTTCCGCAAGAGTATGGAGAAGCCCGAGCCGTTCGAACCGAACACGCCGTCACGGGTCCGGTTCACCATGCCCGACACCTATCACTGTTTCCGCTCGGGCCACCGCATCATGGTCCAGGTGCAGAGCTCGTGGTTCCCACTGGTCGATCGGAACCCGCAGAAGTTCTGTGACATCTTCCGGGCCGTCGAGTCGGACTACCAGGCGGCCACGCAGCGAGTCTACCGCTCGCCGACGAAACTCTCCCGATTAAAAGTGATGGTGTTGCCCTAGCAGATGGCCACCGCACAGCACGCCAGTGTCATGCACAATCGGAGAGATCGAATGTGTCATCGTCTGTTGATCATCCTGGCCGGCTGCCTGGTTTCGGTGGCAGGGTCCGTGCCGCTGGAGGCGGCGGAAAAGCCGCCTAACGTGCTGCTGATCATGGCCGATGATCTCGGGTTCTCTGACCTGGGCTGTTACGGCGGCGAGATCGAAACCCCACACCTGGATGCATTGGCCGGCAACGGTCTGCGATTCACCCAGTTCTACAACACGGCCCGGTGCTGGCCGACCCGGGCGGCATTGCTGACCGGGTACTACGCCCAGCAGGTCCGTCGGGACATCATTTCGGGTTTGTGGATCCTGGCAATTGCTCCGTCGTGCGATCACCGCCAGTAACGCGGCGCTGAGAGGGTTTGAGCTGAAAAACCGGTCCGTGCCGGAAATTATCGAGCCGGCCTGATGGGACCTTTGGGGCGGTGGATAAACGACAGTCTTTTGCTAGAATCTCGCGTCCAGCGTGTAATACCCGTTGCTTGGCATGCTGAGTCGCGTTGAACGCAAGTGAGTTAGACAGGGGAGTGACTGTGGACCAGAAAATCTTGTGGGAGTTGATTTTCGGCCTTATTGGCGGTCTGGGTATATTCCTGCTCGGCATGAAGAACATGTCCGAAGGCATGCAGGCCGTGGCTGGTGGCGGCTTACGGCGGATGATTGGCATCGCCACGAACAATCGCATCTCCGCAACGGGCGTGGGCCTGGCTGTTACCTGCCTCGTCCAATCAAGCTCCATCACCACCGTGATGGTGGTCGGATTCGTCAACAGCGGATTGATGACGCTGACTCAATCAGTCGGTGTGATCATGGGTTCCAATATTGGCACCACGGTCACCGGCTGGATTCTTGTCCTCAAGATCGGCAAGTACGGACTGCCGATCCTGGGCCTGGCCGCGTTCACCTACTTGTTCTCCAAGGGCGACCGTGTCCGCTACATCGCGATGGCGATCATGGGCATTGGGATGGTCTTCTTCGGGCTGGAGCTGATGAAGGAGGCCTGTTCGCATATCAGGGCATTGCCCGAGTTCAGGGAGTGGCTTGGTCACTTCAATGCCGAGTCGTTCGTCGGCATGGTGCAGTGCATGCTGGTCGGCTGTGTCCTGACCGTGATGGTCCAGTCGTCCTCTGCCACGCTGGGAATCACCATTGCCCTGGCATTGACTGGCGTCATCTCTTATCCAACTGCCGCCGCATTAGTGCTGGGCGAGAACATCGGCACGACCATTACCGCCTTACTTGCATCCATCGGAGCAAACACTAACGCCCGCCGTGCCGCCTACTTTCATGTGCTCTTCAATATGATCGGCGTCTGCTGGATTGGCGCCATCTTCTTTATGTATGTGGAATTCATCCCCTGGGCGATCGGTGTTGATGTGACGTACGCAGTTCCGGATGCGAAGGGCAACATGATATATCCACATACCACCGCTGCCATCGCCGCGACGCACTCCATCTTCAACATTATCAACACGGCGTTGTTCCTGCCATTTGCTCATACCCTTGCCAGGATGCTGACCCGCGTCGTGCCAGACCGCGAGGCCAAGGAAGCTCCTCGCCTGACGAACCTCGATGTTCGCATGCTGGAAACACCGGTCGTTGGCATTGAGCAATCGCGTGTGGAAGTGCTGCGTATGGCATATAGTTGCAAGGACATGATGGGCTGGCTGAAGACGTCGGCGGCTGAAGATGAGCCGGATCCAAAGCGGGTCAAGAAGCTGCAACAGGTGGAAAAGGATCTCGACACGATGCAGGATGAATTCGTCACGTTCATGACGAACCTGTTGTCCGGTAATGTTCCCCATCAGGTGATCGAGGAGGGACGTCAGCAGTTGCGGATGGCGGACGAGTACGAGTCAATCAGCGATTGCCTTGCCAGCATTCAGAAGTTTCAGTTGAAGTTGGGAAAACAGGGACATCGCTTTTCAGAGGATCAACGCGCAGAACTCAAGGTACTGCATGACCTGGTCGCTGATTTACTGGATCTCGTTCTCGATGCTTACGAGCAGCGAGAGCCGGACGCCATGCCCTCTGCGAGTGAGTTGGCGTCGACAATATCCAAGCGGGCCAAGGAACTGCGTAACAACCATATCAGCGGCCTGAGCGAGACAAGGACGGAGCCTTACGTGAACCTCGCCTACACCTCATCCGTGGCAGCCTATCGCTCGGTGCGGGACCATGTCGTCAATATCACCGAAGCGATGAACGAAGAGAATTGAGTCATCCCGGGTGTTCCCAAGGGGGTTCGTTCGGGAGGCCGGGGCCAGCGGCCGACCTGGGCACAACTGCTGCCGGTCATGCTCGGGCCGGCCGGGTACCGCTCGTACCACTCGGGCAAATGGCATATCGATGGCATGCCACTGAAGAACGGGTTCGATCGTTCCTACTACCTGGGTGACCAGGGGAGGTTCTTCAGCCCGCGGGATCACTACGAGGATGACAAGCGGCTCCCCGCGGTCGAAAGAGGCTCGGGTTACTACGCCACCAATGCGATCACCGATCACGCCATCAGGTGCCTGGAGGAACACGCCGAGCAACATGCCGGGCAACCGTTCTTTCATTACCTGGCCTTCACGGCTCCGCATTTCCCGCTGCACGCACTGCCCGAGGACATCGCCCGCTACCGCAAACGTTACCGCCGGTCCTGGGCGAAGGTTCGTAAGAAACGCTGGGAACGCCTGCAGAAGATCGGCATCGTCAAGGGACGACTCTCGGACGTCGAACGAGATCTTGGCCCCCCGTATCACTTCCCCGAGGCCCTGGAACAACTGGGGCCGGGCGAGGTCAATCGTCCCCTGCCGTGGAAGGACCTGACGGCCGAACAACGGGAGTTCCAGTCGACGAAAATGGCGATCCATGCCGCGATGATCGATCGCATGGACCGGGGGATCGGGCGGGTGCTCGATCAACTGCGAAAGATGAAGGCCTTCGACAACACGTTGATCCTGTTCCTGTCCGACAACGGCTGCAGTGCCGAGATCATGGTCCGCAATGACGGACACGATCCGAAGGCTCCGTTGGGGTCGGCCGCGACACACCTGTGCCTGGGCCCCGGCTGGTCCACGACCTGCAACACGCCATTCCGGCGGCACAAGACCTGGGTCCACGAGGGTGGCTGTGCCACGCCGCTGATCGCGCACTGGCCCGGGGGGATCCGGACCCGCGGCGAATTGCGGCACACCGCCGGGCACGTGATCGATATCGTGCCGACCATCCTGGAACTCGCCGGGGCGAAACGGCTGCCCGCCGATGCACCAGGGGCACCGGGCAAGAGCCTGGTGGCGGCACTGGGCAAGGATGTCGCCATTCAACGAGACTCGCTGTGGTGGTTGCACGACGGCCATCGCGCGATCCGCAAGGGCGACTGGAAACTCGTCGTGGCCAAGGGCGAGCAGCCCGAGTTGTTCAACCTCCGCGAGGATCGCACCGAAACTAAAGATCTCGCCGCCAGGTACCCCGACAGGGCCAAACAACTGGCCGCCGAGTGGGACAGGCAACTGGTCGCCTTCCGCGAGTTGGCCCTGCGAGACCGCAAGGACCGCCCTGCCCCGAAACGCTCGAAGACGACACCCAACGTGGTCCTGATCTTCGCCGACGACCAGGGCTACCAGGACCTGGGAGTCTTCGGTTCACCCAACATCAAGACACCTCACGTCGACCGGATGGCCGGGGAGGGGATGCGGTTCACCGACTTCTACTCGGCGGCGTCGGTCTGCACGCCCAGCCGGGCGGCACTGATGACCGGCTGCTACCCGGAACGGGTCGGCCGCCTCGGGGTACTGTTTCCTCGTGACAAGATCGGGTTGAACCCCAGCGAGATGACCATCGCCGAGTTGCTCAAGACACGCGGCTACGCCACCGCCTGCATCGGCAAGTGGCACCTGGGTCACAAGCAGAAGTTCCTGCCGACCAACCACGGTTTCGACACCTATTTCGGCATCCCCTACTCCAACGACATGGACGCCGATCCGGCCACGCAACTCGCTGAGAGTATCCGCTGGCGAAACGGGTTCACCGAGGAGAAGTTCCGGCAGTTGACGCCGAACAACCGCCGGGCCGGACCGCCATTGTTTCGAGGGACACGGGTCGTCGAGTTCCCCGTCGATCAGAACACGTTGACCAGGCGGTACACCGAGGAGGCAGTCCGGTTCATCACGGCCAACCAGGACAGGCCGTTCTTTGTCTACCTGCCACACACGATGCCGCACATCCCGCTGTTCGCCACGCCCGAGTTCTCGGGTAAGTCGGCCGCCGGCCTGTACGGGGACACGATCGAGGAGATGGACTGGTCGGTTGGCCAGATCATGGCCACGCTGCGGAAGCTGCAACTGGATCGGAACACGCTGGTGATCTACACCTCCGACAACGGTCCGTGGAACCTCAAGGGCAACGCCACCGACAAGGTGAAGGGCAACAAGAACCGCCGCATCGGCGGCTCGGCATTGCCCTTGCGTGGTTACAAGTTCCAGCAGTTCGAGGGGGGCATGCGCGAGCCGACGGTCATGTGGTGGCCGGGGCGAATTCCAGCTGGTTCGGTCTGCCGGGAACTGGCCGGCACGATCGATATCTTGCCCACTCTCGCGGCCATCACGGGTGCCGCGCTGCCGAAGCAGAAGATCGATGGGCACAACATCCTGCCGCTTCTGGAAGGCCGCAAGGGGGCCCGCAGTCCGCACAAGGCCTATTTCTACCAGTCGAAGGGGGTGCGGATCGGGGAATGGAAGCTGCTGGAATTGGGAGCCCGCAACAAGCCGAAGCGGCAACTGCTGTTCAACCTCTCCAGCGACATCGGGGAAAAGAACAACGTCGCCGCCGAGCACCCCGACATCGTCAAGCGGCTCTCCGAGGCTCTGTCGGATTTCAAGGCCCGGATGAAATCCGAGGGCCGCCCGAGAGGCAGTCTCTGAGACGACCCAGGCCCGAACCCCGCTTCCCGGCGTCGGGAATGGTCCAGCCGATGTTCGGATCAATCGTAGGATTGCAGGTAGTGGTTGTGCCGGATGCCGGGCTCGAATGAATAGAGCTTGGCGTTCTTGAGGTGGAACCGCAGTCGAAGCGGACGCCCCTGCAGCAGGTGGCAGTCGGTGTCGGCCTTCCAGGTCACGACGTGGCGGACGCTGTCGCCGGTGATCGGTTTGCAGTCGCCCCGGGCGAAGCCCTTGATGACGGTTCCGTTCACGTCGAGAGCTTCCACGACAAGCGATCCACCCTTCGCGTTGGCGTTGACGACCAGCGTGTCGCCCAGGAACACGATCGGCCTGGTCGTCAGCGACCCCTGCCGGGCGGTTTCCACCGAGACGAATCCGTCGAGCCTCAGAGTTGCCAGGCCGATGGCGTGGTCGGGCTTGTCCTTGTGGGCAGCGGCCCAGTGCCGGGCGCTGATGCCGGCGTAGTAGAAGCGGATCTCGTCGCCAACAACCAGCGGTGGGTGGTGAGGGTAGATCTGGCCCCAGTCCCAGTCCTTCTTGAACCTGCCGTAGGGCAGAAACGTTGCGGATTCCGCCGCGCGTTTCCAGTCTCGATCTTCACGAAGCTGGCTGGCGGTGATCGCTCCGTCCCCCAGGACTCGCTGCCACGTGACGCCGTTTCGGCTGAAGACCAGTTGGGCATCGACCCGGTCCATCCACGGCTGGTCATCGGGGATCGGTTTCCGGGTTTCGCCGTGATAGGTGTTGAGCAGCCCGATGTAGATGCCCGCGTAGGGCATCACCGTCATCGTGTAGTGGTTGGTCATGAACGGCTGATCCAGCTTGCTCATCGTGCCTCCCAGCCTCGACTTGCCCGGGATCACTGTCAGCTTGGGTGACCAATGCAGGAAGTCCGTGCTCTCGATTCGAGCGATCTTCCTGATGTTGGGCGGACCGAAGCGGAGGTAGGCGACGTAGCGGGAGAGTCGAGCGTCCCAGTACGGAGCGATTTGCGTGTCGCTGTAGGGAATCAGTGGATTGCGAGCCTCGGGCTTCCAGTGGATTCCGTCCGCCGAGTACGCCACGCAGCCCGACAGAGACGACTTGAGCGTGGGTTGGGCCGAGTACATCATCTTGAAGCGGCGGCCGGGGTCGGTTTCACGCCGGTCGATGATGATGCCCGGTGCAGAAACCCAACGCTCCTTCGGTTCGAAAATCGCGAGGTTGGTGCCGGTCGACCTGTCGGTGATCGGCCTCTCCCACCGGATGCCATCCCTCGAGACCGCGTAGCCCACCGTGGCGTTGGAGGCCTGGGGGTCGCTCCAGATCTGGTACCACATCTTGAACAGCCCGTCTCGCTCGTCGTGAACGACCGTGCCGAAGTCGATCGCCTGCTCGCGGCTGTGCTTGAGCAACAACGGATTCCGTGGGTGCTTGACGGGCTGGTTCAGAACCTTGCGGACGCCTTTCAGTTTGGCGATGACGTGGTTGTCGATGAAGAGTTGTTTGCCGTGGAGGATCAAGGCACTGCCGGCGATCACATCGTCGAGCTCCTTGAATGTCCCCGGCGGTGCCTTGCGGAACTGGGCGTGCAGCGAACTGGTGCAGAGACAGGTCACCAAACCGATTGTCAGCAGGGTTCTCATGGGGATTTCCCGGTCATGGGCTACACGTGTGATTGGGCATCATCCCTGCCAGAATGTTCTCAGACAAGGCGCGCCGAGACAGCAGCATGCCCCGACGGTTTTCCGGAAAGCGGATGGCTCCCACGGTGGTGGCTGCGGTGGCTGCGGTGGCTGCGGTGTTGTCTGGGTGTGGTGACACGTCGGCGATCGCTGAATTCAACAAGGGTGAGGATTTGGCCAGGGCCGGGGACTGGGCTGCTGCGGTGCCCTGCTACACCGAGGCCATTCGCCTGGATCCTGAATTCGCAGAGGCCTACTGCAAGCGGGGCAACGCGTATCTGAACCTGTCCAGGCACGACAAGGCGATCGAGGACTACACCGAGGCGATCAACCTGGAACCCGGTTCTGCTCACGCCTACTACAAGCGGGGGATCGCGAACTTCGACAAGAAGGAGTA
>CAUZJR010000021.1:0-22424 GCA_963580005.1 Planctomycetota bacterium | reverse complement strand
CCCTCCCTCCACTCACAACGACACGACCAAACCCCACCCGGTAGAATCAACCGCATGAGACTCCCGGCCCTGACACTCGCACTGGCGATCACCTCGACCGCCTCGCTGGCTGCCGCACCACCGCGGTTCGAACGCGACGTGCTGCCGATCCTGGCCAGGCACTGCCACGCGTGTCACGGAGCCAAGCAGCCCAAGCGTGGACTCGATCTCCGCAGCATCACGTCGCTGGTCGAAGGCGGACTCAGCGGCCTGATCGCCGTGCCGGGGAAGCCCGAGCAGAGCTACCTGCTGCACATGGTGCGACGGGAAGCGATGCCGCCACGGGGTCGCAAGAAACTGACCGAGCAGGAAATCGAGACGATCAAGGCCTGGATCGCCGGCGGAATGCTCGCCAAGACGCCCTACACGATCCCCCCGCCTGCCGACCCGGTCAGCGACGACGACCGCGATCACTGGGCCTACCGCCCGCTGGCTCGGCCCACCGTTCCCTCGGTCGCCCACCCCAACGCGATCCTCACACCGATCGACGCCTTCATCCAGGCGCGGCTGGAATCGGCCGGGCTGTCGCTGGCCGAAGCGGCCGACCGCCGCACGCTGCTGCGTCGACTGATGCTCGACCTGAACGGCCGACCACCCACGATCGCCGAACAGGACCGGTTCCTGGCCGACACGCGGCCGGGGGCCTGGGCACGACAGGTCGATGCCACGCTCGCCTCGCCCGAATTCGGACAGCGGTTCGGTCGGCACTGGCTCGATGTCGCCGGCTACGCCGACAGCATCGGCTTCGACCACGTCCCCACCCAGGTCATCATCACCGAGGGCAAGTGGCGGTACCGGGACTACGTGATCGAAGCACTCAACAACGACCACCCGCTGGACCGCTTCCTGCAGGAACAACTGGCCGGCGACGAGATGGTCGATTGGCGCGGGGCGAAGACATACACGCCCGAGACCATCCGGCACCTCGTCGCCACCGGCTTCCTCAGAACCGCTCGTGACCAGACTCACGAAGGTGTCGGAGTGATCACGCCGAACTACTACGAGGTGCTGTTCGAGACCATGGACGTCGTCGCCGGGGGACTGATGGGGCTCTCGGTCAAATGTGCACGCTGTCACGACCACAAGTTCGACGCCATCCCTCAACGCGACTACTACCGCCTGATGGCCTCGCTGATCACATCCTACAACCCCACCGACTGGCGACCGGTTTACCGGTTCAAACAGGGCATCAACGAACGATCGTTGCTGGATGTCACCTCCGAGACCAAAAAGCGGATCGATGCCGATAACGCGAAACTCAACTCGCAGATCGCCTCGACCCAAAAGCAGATCGACCAGGCCCGCCAGGCCGCTCGGACTCGCGTCCTGAAAAAGAAGCGGGCAGAGGTCCCTGCCGAAATTCGCTCTGATGTGATCGCCGCGATCGCCGCCGATGCCGGGAAACGCAACGCCGTGCAGAAGTACCTCGCCGGCCGATTCGAAAAACTGCTGGCCGTCAGCGACTCAGAAGCTGCCGCCGCGTCGCTCGAAAACGAACGGACAACGATCGCCACCGCCGAGCAGAGCATCGCCCAGCTCGAGGGCCACAAGCGGACCTACGGCCGCGTGCAGGCACTGTTCGACGTCGGCAAGGCCCCCACCACGTTTGTGCTCACGCGCGGCGATCATCGTTACCCGGCCGCACCGGTGGAACCGGGTTACCTGAGCGTCCTGTGTGACACGCCCGAGGAAGTGGTGATGCAGCCGGCAGCCGTACAGGCAGCCTCCAGTGGCCGAAGACTCGCACTGGCCCGCTGGCTGACACGGCCCGGCACCCGGGCCAGTGCCCTGGTCACACGGGTCCTGGTCAACCGGTTCTGGCAGGCGGTCTTCGGAAAAGGACTGGTCCGAAGTTCCGGCGACTTCGGGGTCCAGGGGACCCCGCCATCGCACCCGTCGCTGCTCGACTGGCTCGCCCGAGAACTGCAGAGTCACAACTGGCAGGTGAAGCCACTCTTGAGACTGATGCTGGTCTCGGCGGCCTACCGCCAGACGTCTCGGCCGGCACCAAACCCGCAACTGAACCTGGCCGTGCGTCTCGATCCCGACAACCGCCTGCTGTGGCGGATGCCGGTGCGTCGGCTCGAATCCGAGGCGATTCGCGACAGCCTGCTGGCCGTCGCCGATCGACTCGACCGCTCGATCGGCGGGCCCCCCGTGCCCCAGGCCGCTCACAGCGACGGTTCGATCACCATCAACACCAGCGGCCTGAAACGACCGCTCGATCGCTGGCGGCGGAGCATCTACATGGTGACCCGACGTGGCTACTCGATCACGCTGCTGCAGGTCTTCGACCAGCCGTCGATCCTCACCACCTGCAGCAACCGGGAATCGAGTGCCGTGCCGCTGCAGTCGCTGACGATGATCAACGGCCCGTTCGTCAACGGGATCGCCGAACGGATGGCCGGGCAGGTGATCGAAAGCATCGGAGGGTCGGCCGACGCGGCTCACTTCGAACCGATCCTGCGGGCCATCTACCACAGAACCCTGTGTCGTGAACCCGATGACCAGGAGATCCGGCTGTGCCACGCGGCCTGGGACGACAATCGGGCCGCATTCGTTGCCGGGGGAACGACCGGTCCCCAGGCACGCAGACAGGCGGTGATCGAATTGTGCCACACGGTGCTCAATACCAGCGAGTTCCTGTACAGGGAATAGACCGGACTCGACCCAGATCGACAGGACACTCTGAAATGTACACCAGCCCGATCTCTCGACGCGAGGTGCTGCAATCCACGTCGCTGGGTTTCGGCTGGATGGCGTTGCAAAGCCTGATGGCGGCTGAAGCGGCAGCCGCACGACCCGTGCGTGGCATCAACACCACCACGCGAACCGGAAGCCACCGCCGCAGGGCCCGCTCGGTCATCCTGCTCAACATGGTCGGTGGCCCCAGCCACATGGACCTCTTCGACCCCAAGCCGGCCCTGCAGAAATTCCACGGCAAGACGACCACCGGCAACTTCGAAACCCTGCAGCCGGGTAGCGAGACCAAGAAACTGGTCGGGACCCCGTTCACGTTCCGGAAGCATGGTGAGTGCGGAACCGAGTTCAGCTCGATGCTGCCCCACCTCGCTTCGAAGGCCGACGAGATCTGCCTCGTCCGGTCGATGCACAGCGCCAACAACAACCACCCCCAGGCTCAACGCTTCCTGCAATCCGGCAAGATCGTCCCCAACTGGCCAACCCTGGGGGCCTGGGTCAGCTACTCGCTGGGGACCGAAAACCAGAACATGCCGGGTTTCGTCGTGTTGCGAGACCCCAAGGGGTACACCGACGGTGGGACCAATCACTGGAACAACGGCTGGCTGCCGGCGATCTATCGCGGGACCGAGATCCGTTCCGAGGGTGATGCGGTGCTGAACCTCAAGCCTTCGCGCGAGGTCGCTCCGGGCGTCCGTCGCCGCAATCTCGACCTGCTCGATGCACTCAACAACCGACGCCGACGCCTGTATCCCGACGACACCAGGCTCGAGTCTCGGATCCTCAACTACGAACTCGCCGCGAGAATGCAAAGCAGCGCCGAAGAACTGCTCGACCTCAACGGCGAAACCCGTGCCACCCAGGATCTCTACGGACTCCACAACCCGACGACCGCCGACTTCGGACGCCGCTGCCTGATGGCACGGCGGATGGTCGAGCATGGTGTGCGGTTTGTCGAGGTGATGGTGACCGTGGCCAACGGGTCCAGCCCCTTCGACAGCCACAGCAACCTCGAACCAGGCCTGAAAGCCATCTGCCCCCGCGTCGATCAGCCCTCCGCCGCACTGATCACCGATCTCAAGCAACGAGGACTTCTCGACTCGACCATCGTGGTCTGGTCCGGAGAATTCGGTCGGCTGCCGATTTCTCAGAACAACACCGGTCGAGACCACAACCGGCACGCCTTCAGCATGGTGCTCTCAGGCGGAGGCTTCCGCGGCGGACACGTGCATGGAGCCACCGACGAAATCGGCTACCGCTCGGTCGTCGACCCCGTCAGCGTCCACGACTACCACGCCACCGTGCTGCACCAACTCGGAGTCGATCACCACGAACTGCACTACCCGCACAACGGACGAGACGAACGGTTGACCGACCCCGAGGTGACCGAGGCACGAGTGGTCCGCGAGCTGTTGAGCTGAACAGAGGAAGGGGACTGGCTCGCGGCCGCCAGGCCGAGTGCCTGTCCCGGCTGCGGTCCGCCGCAAACGAAATTGACCTCTGCTTCATACGGAACTTGACGACCACACACACCGTCCAAAACGTATGCGTCGCGGGAACCCGACTCCGATGTCACGACCGCTCCCATGGCGCGTTACGATTTGTTCCAATCGGTCATCGTGAGAACCGCCCGGTGTGTGATCGGCTGTCTGGCCGTCACGTGAGTCTCCAAACGGGAGTTGTGCCATGAGTCGTCTGTTGGTCCGTGTCCGCGTCGCCATCCTGCTGCTGTCTGCCACCGCAGCCACCCCGGCCACCGCGGGTGAGATTTCCTTCCTCGAGAAGTTCTCGCTGGCACCGAATCGTGCGGTCCCGCTGAAGACGCTGATCCCGGGCACCGAGAACTACTTCTTCTTCAATTGCCTGCACCTGCAGAACCAGAAGCGGTACGCCGAGGTCGATGCGGTGATGAAGCAGTGGCTCGAAAAGACCAAGTCGCCGACGGGGCTCTACCGGCAGATCGAGAGCCGGCAGGTGCTGTTGCGTTACGGCCAACAGCCGATGCAGGCCCTGGCGTTTCTCCGCAATCGCCTGAAGCCCAGCCTGAATCACCAGCAGAAGAACCCCGCCGCCCAGGCCCAGCTGCCCACGACACTCGACCCCCGGCTGATCTCACGCGCCCGGCTCACCGGCCTGAACCTGAAACCCAACAGCTCGCTGAACGGATTCCAGAACTCCGCGCTCCACTGGCTCTCGACCCGCAAGCTCACCATCGCCCAACGCCGCAGCCTACTCTCGCGACTCACCCGCCCCGATCTCGCGGGACTGCCGCGGCTGGTTGTCGACGACCTGGCCGCCGCCGGCAGCCGGGGATTCGGATCGTTGAACATCCACCGCCTGCTGCTGCTCGAACAGCTCGACGAATGCCTCGAATTCCAACCCGGCCTGCTCAACCAGACCAACCTCGTCAACACCTACCTCTCGAAGCTCCAGCCCGGCCACGACACCGACTGGAAAAACGACCCCGCCGCCGAAGCCGAATACCTCGACCGACTCTGGGCCTTCGCCAGGCAACTCGATCCCGTCCACAACTCGCTCAAGGCACACGTGCTCGCCCGACGGCTGAGACTCGATCACAAGCAGGGTGTTCACAACCGCCCGAGGTTCCTCGAGTACATCAAGCTGCCGCGGAACATGTCCTACGTCAGGCCCCAGGTCCTCAAACAACTCGCCAACCGCCGCCACCTGGCGAACCTGCAGGCCAACTACACCGCCGCCACCGCGCTGCCGATTGTCGGCAACGACGAACCACTGCTGCGAATCTACCTCGAACACTTCTTCAAGAAAGAGAACAGCTACGAGCCGTTCGAAGCCTATCTGCTTGACACCTACCTCAAACAGATCTTCGCCGAGACAAAGATCCTGGCCGGACAGGGTGACCCGGCCCGCTGGGCGGCACTCCTGACTCCCGAGCAATACACCCGGCTGCAGAAGCGCGTCGACATCGACTTCATCACCACCAACTCGACCAGCTTCGCACCCGACGACAACGTCACGCTTGACCTGGAAGTCAAGAATGTCGAAACGCTGATCGTCAAGATCTTCGAGCTGAACACGCTCAACTACTACCGCGACCAGGTCCGTGAAGTGAACACCGATGTCAATCTCGATGGACTGGTCCCGAACTTCGAGCGGACACTGAAGTACGCCGAGCCGCCCCAGAGGAAGGTGCTCAGGAAGTTTGCATTCCCCGAGTTGAAGGGTCGTGGCACCTGGGTGATCGACTTCATCGGCAACGGCAAGAGCAGCCGCGTGCTGGTTCGCAAGGGCAAGCTGCGGCACCTGGTCCGCACCGGCCCCGCCGGGCACATCTTCTCGATCCTCGACGAAACCGGCACCCGCATCCCCGACGCCTCGATCTGGCTCGGCGGCCAACAGTACTCCGCACAGAAAAATGGCACGATCCAGGTCCCCTTCAGCACCTCGCCGGGACACCAGCCCCTGATCCTGGTCCATGACGGCTTTGCGTCCTTCGACCGGTTCTCGCACGAATCCGAGAACTACTCGTTCGCGGCCGGGATCCTGGTCGACCGCGAGTCGCTGCTCGAACGCCGCAAGGCCCAGGTCGTGATCCGACCCTCGCTGTCGGTCAACGGTACGCCGGTGTCGGTCTCGGTGCTCGAAGACGTTCGACTGAGAATCACCTCAACCAACCGCGACGGAATCGCCTCGACCCGCGAGGTCGGTGAGATCGAGCTGGCCGATACGGCCGAGAGTGTCCACCTGTTCCAGGTCCCCCCACGACTCTCGCGGATCGACTTCAATCTCACCGCACGCATCAAGAACATCAGCCAGGGCAAGGACGTGTCGCTCGCCACAGCCCAGTCGTTCGTCGTCAACGTGATTGACCAGGCGGCGAAGGTCGACGACATCCACCTGCTGCGAGTGCCCCGGGGGTACGTGCTCGAGTCGCGAGGCAAGAGCGGAGAACCGCGGCCAGGCCAGGCCATGCAGGTGGTGCTCACGCACCGCGATTTCAAGAACCCGGTCACCCTGGCGATGCAGACCGCCGCCAATGGACGTGTTTCGCTGGGACCACTGGCCCAGATCACCAGCATCTCGGCAACCGCCGCCAACGGCACGCGGCACGCCTGGCAACTGGGCGGCGACCGCTTCAACTACCCGCAGTCGCTGCACGGCCTCGCTGGTGAAGTGCTGAGGATTCCGTGGATGGAGCCTGCGGCCGAGGCCACTCGCGAAGAGGTGTCGCTGCTGGAGATCCGTGGAGGCCGGTACGTGGCCGACCGCTTCGATGCAGTCTCGATCCGCAACGGGTTCCTGGAATTCACCGGGCTGCCCGCCGGAGACTACCACCTGCTGATCAAGCCGTCGTCGACATCGCTACACATCCGGCTGACCGACGGCGCGCGGCGTGGAGGCTACCTGATGGGTCGGGCCAGGCGACTGGAAGACCGGTCCTATCGTCCGCTGCAGGTGGTTGCGACCACGCTGGGAGACAAGACCCTGTCGATCCAGCTGGCCAATGCCGGTGCCGGTGCCCGGGTCCATGTCTTCGCCACCCGCTACGTACCCGCCTTCTCGGCTCACGGGTTCCTGGGCCGAGTCCACGACGCCGAACCGTTCCAGGTCAGCGTTCCACCCCATCCGTCGCTGTACATTGCCGGTCGGAACATTGGAGACGAATTCCGTTACATCATCGATCGCAAGTACCAGAAGCAGTTTGCCGGCAACATGCTCAGCCGACCCAGCCTGTTGCTGAACCCCTGGCCGATCCGCAAGACGACCACCGGCAAGCAGCAGGCGGCCAAGGGCGAGAGTTTTGGAATGTCCGCGGACGCCAAGGCGGCCGGCGCCAAGCGCGCCGCTCCGAAATCCGCCAAGCCTCAGCCACCTCCCACCGACTACGCCAACCTCGATTTCCTGGCCGACTCCTCGCTCGTTCGACTCAACCTCAAACCCAACAAGCAGGGTCTGATCGAGTTGCCTCGAGAGGCACTGGGCAATCACAACCTGCTCCACATCGTCGCCGTCGATCTCCGACACACCGCCACCCGCAGCGTCGTGCTGCCCGACCAGGAAGCCAACTTCCTCGACCTCAGGCTCGCACGAGGTCTCGACCCCAAACGCCACTTCACACAGCAGGGACAGACCACGTTCGTGCCCGCCGGCAAGACCCTGGTCATCCAGGACATCACCTCGTCGCGGTTCGAGATCTACGACAGCCTCGGCAAGATCTACGGCCTCTACCGAACACTCTCGAATAACTCCACGCTCGCCGAGTTCCGCTTCGTGCTCGACTGGCCCACACTCGATGCCGCCACCAAGCGGCAGAAGTACTCGAAATACGCCTGCCACGAACTCAACTTCTTCCTCGCGAAGAAAGACCCCGAGTTCTTCGGCAACATCGTGCAGCCGTTCCTGAGGAACAAGAAGGACAAGACCTTCATGGACCACTGGCTGCTCGGCAATAACCTCGATCGGTTCCTCGACCCCTGGTCGCACGCGAGACTGAACATTGTCGAGCGAATCCTGCTCGCCGAACGGCTCGAGGGCGAATTGATCCGGACACGACGGCACGTCGACGACCTGCTCGCTCTGAGGCCCAGGAACACCAATCGGGTTGAGCTGTTGTTCGAGACGGCACTGGGCAGCCGACTGCTGGAATCCGAAGAGGACGGCAAGGCCAGCCTCGGCGTCGAGGTCGAACACTACTTCTCGCGACTCGGTCGCGACAAGAACGCCAACGGTGTGTTGGCGGCAAATCCTCGCTTCAGCCGTGCATTTGGTGGCGGACGTGCCGCCGGGGAAAAGGCCGAGAACAAGCCCGGCGCACCAAGCCCCAAACTCTCCGCCAAATCCCTGGCCCTGAAAGGCCAAGCCCAACTGGCCGACCGCAAACTGGACGCCGTCGAAGCGCTCAGCGAAAGGCTCAGACGACAACCGGCGTCGAAGAAATCCAAGCAAATGCTCGAGAACCGGTCGTCGAGAGACCGGTCCGAGGACAACGTCGATATGTTCCTCGACAAGCAACGCTCCGCAGATGCGGCTCTCAGACAAAACGTCAAACAGCTCTTCCGACGACTCGATCACACGCAGGAATGGGTCGAGAATCACTACTACCGGTTGCCGATCGAGCAGATGAAGGGCGAACTGGTCGTGGTCAACCGGTTCTGGAACGACTACGCCCAACACAACCCCGCCGACCCCTTCTTCTCGAAACACTTCGCCGAAGCGGCACACAGCTTTCCCGAGATGATGTTCGCACTCTCGGTTCTCGACCTCCCGTTTGACGCGGCCGAGCACAAGCTCAATATCAAGGGCAACGCGCTGACGCTGGCCGCCGGCAGCCCCGCGGTGGTGCTGCACCGGGAAATCAAGCCGGCCGGCGACATCCTCAAGCAGACCCCCGTGCTGGTCACCCAGAACTTCTTTCGGCTCGATGACCGCTACCAACAGGTCGACGGTGAGAAGATCGACAAGTTCGTCGCCGACGAGTTCCTGCTGCACACCGTCTACGGGTGCCAGGTCGTGCTGACCAACCCCAGCTCGGCCCACCAGAGACTCAACGTGCTGCTGCAGGTCCCCGTCGGAGCGATCCCCGTCGCCAAGACCCGCTACACCCACACCGCCCTGGTCGCGCTGAAGGCCTACAGCACCGAACGGATCGAGTACTTCTTCTACTTCCCCGCCGCCGGGGATTACCCGCACTACCCGGTCCACGTCGCCCGCGACGAACAGGTGATCGCCGCGGCCGAACCCGTGGTGCTGAAAGCTGTCGCCACACCCTCGAAACTCGACCTCGCCAGCTGGGCCCACGTCTCCCAGAACGGCACCCGGGGCGAAGTGCTCGAGTTCCTCCGCAAGCACAACATCCTGGCCCTGGACCTCTCGCAAATCGCATTTCGGGTCAGGGACCGCGAGTTCTTCTCCGAGCTGCTGACGGTGCTCAGAGACCGACGCGTCTACAACCACACGCTGTGGGCCTATGGCCTGCTGCACAACGACGTCGTGGCCATCCGCGAATACCTCCGGCACATCGACGCCTTCGTCAACTCCTGCGGCAGCGTGCTCAACAGCCCGCTGCTGGTGATCGACCCGGTCGAACGGCGCACATACCAGCACATGGACTACCGCCCACTGGTCAACGCCCGCCGCCATCAGCTCGGTCAACAACGCCAGATCCTCAACGATCGCTTCCACGCCCAGTACCATCGGCTGCTCAAGAACATCAGCTACCGAACCACGCTCAGCGACAGCGATCGCATGGCGATCACCTATTACCTGCTGCTGCAGGAGCGGGTCGAGGAAGCCCTGACGTTCTTCGTCGATGTCCAGCCGAACAACCTGCAGACCCGTCTGCAGTACGACTACTTCACCGCCTACCTGGATCTCTTCAGCGACAAGCCCCAGGTGGCCCGTGCGGTCTCGGAGAAGTGGTTGGCACGACTCGAGCCTCTGGCGGCCGGCGACCTGATCCCGGTCAACGCCGGTCCCGATGGTGCCCGGGTCGGCTACCCGGTCGACCACTGGCGACAGCTCTTCGGTGAGGTCGTGGCACACCTGGACGAGGCCGAGGGTCGCAAGGCGGCCGCGGATCCCGAAAACGACGCGGCCCGGCAAAAGAAACTCGCCGCCAGCCAGCCCAACTTCGACATCACCGTCGAGAGCAAGCAGGTGACGATCGACTACCAGAACCTGAAGAGCATCACGCTGAATTACTACCTGATGGACATCGAGTTGCTCTTCTCACGAAACCCCTTCGTCAAGCAGGACGCCAGCCGGTTCGCTCATATCCGGCCCAACCAGTCCGTCGACGTCGCGCTGCCGGCGGGCAAGGACCGGCACAAGGTCGAATTGCCCAGGCGGTTCCACAACCGCAACGTGCTGGTCGAGGTCCGAGGCCAGGGGCTGGTCCGCTCGCAGGCCTATTACTCGAACTCGCTGGCCGTCCAGGTGGTCGAACCTTACGGCCAGGTCCGCGTGACCGATGCGACCAGCCGCAAGCCCGCCTCCCGGGTCTATGTGAAGGTGTACGCTCGAGGCAAAGACGGACGGGTCAGCTTCTACAAGGACGGCTACACCGACCTCAGGGGCCGGTTCGACTACGCGTCCCTGAGCACCAACGACCTGGACAACGTCGCCAGGTTCTCGATGCTCGTGCTCAGCTCAGACCAGGGCGCCATCGTCAAGGAGGCGGCTCCACCAAAGCGGTAGAATCGCGAGCCTCCGGCGGTCCCGGGCTCAGGCCGCTTCGTCCACCAGGCGACCGTCCTCGAGCGTGAAGACTCGTGATGCCGATTCGACCAGGAGGGTGTCATGCGTCGAGACAACCAGCGTCGTCCCACCCGCGTTGATCTCCTGGAGAATCGCGGCGAGTTCGGTGGCCGCCCGGCGATCCAGGTTCGACGTTGGCTCATCGGCAAAGATCACCTCGGGGTCCCCGATCAGTGCGCGGGCCACCGCGACACGCTGCTTTTCACCTCCGCTGAGCTCCTCGGGTGGAACGTCGGCCTTCGCAGCCAGGCCCAGCCGCGACAGAACTCCGTCGGCTGCCTGTCGCCGTTTCACTGCAGACAGTCCCCTGGGAATCTGTGGATAGGTGACGTTCTCCCAGACGGGTAACCGGGGAATCAGCGAAAAGTCCTGGAACACAAACCCCATCCGGCGGCGCTGTCTTGCCAGTTCAACATCGGAACACTCCTCGAGCTTGCGATCCGAGAACTTCACGTGACCGGATGTCGGACGGTCGAGTGCCCCCAGCAGCGACAGCAGCGTGGTCTTGCCCGAACCCGACGGACCCGCCAGCACGACATAGCCGCCACCCGGGATCACCAGTGACACGCCGTTGAGCGCACGGACCTCGCTCGAGGTCCCCGGGTGGTAGACCCTGCTCAGTGATTCCGCCTCCAGTATCCCGCTGTTCATCTCATCGCCTCCGCGGGAGAAGTCACGGCGGCTCGCCACGTCGAATAGGCCGAACCGGTCGTCACCAGCAGGCAGGCCACCAGTGCTGCCAGGGCGGCCGGTTGTGCCGCCAGCACGTAGGGCACCTGGAACGCCGGTTGAGTCTCGACACCTGTCAGAAAGATCCCGGCAATCCAGAACCCATTGAGCCATTCCAGCCAGACCAGTGCCACCAGGATCGCGATCGCCGCGCTGGCCAGGCCCAGCAACATGCTCTCGGACAGGCTGCGAACCAGGATCTCGTCGGTCTGCCAGCCGGTGGCCTTGAGGACGCCAATTTCACGGCGGCGCCCGGAACGTCCAAATCCGGATGTGACCAGGATCACGAGAATGCCGACGGCAAATGCGACGACGAACAGCAGGTTGAAGACACCCTCGCGGTGACCCAGGCCCGCCGGGAGCAACGATTCGAGATCGGTACGGGAGGTGACCGACGGCTGCAAACTGGTCGCGCGTTCGGTCGAGGGGCCTGGTATCGACTGGAGAATTCGCGAACGGATCGCTTCGGGTTGTCCGCGGCGACAGAAGACGAGCAGGTCGGTGGCGAGTTCCTGCTGGCCGAAGATGTCAGCCGCGGATTCGAAGGTGGTCAGGATCATCCGAGACTGCCACGGAGAAATGTCGGACTGGAAGATCCCGGTGACCCGTGGTGTCTTTTCACCGCCGTCGCTGCGGAAGATCGGCGGAAGCACGGCACCCACCTCCAGGTTCAGCTTCCGGGCCAGTCCCGATCCAATCACCAGTTGTGGACCCTCGCCGTGCCGTGATCCGGGTAGTTCGCCGTCGACCAACCGGGTCAGCTGTTGAACCGTCGAACCCTGCCTGTGAAGTTCCTCTCGCGGCATCCCGACCAGGACGGCCTCGACGTTGTCCTTGCCCAGCGTGATCCTGCCGACAATCCTGGGAACCACCCTGGTGACGCCGTCGAACTTGCCGATTGCTTCGGCCAGGATCAGCGGAATCGGCACTCGACGTCCGAACTGGTTGGCGGCGACGTAGAGGTCCGGCAAGAGTTCTTCGCCGGCCGGTGTGCCGACACCAATCGCGATCCGAGCCTCCTGCCGCAGTCCCTCGACCATGCCAATCCCAACAAGATAGGGGACCAGCACGGCGACGACGGCCAGGACGGTCACCGTGCTTCGCAGGGGCGACAACAGGATCGCCGCGGATCCGGTGCGGGCAATGCTAAGGAGAGGGGACATGGTGGGTGGCTGATGAGCCGGTCAGGTTTTCGAACGGCCGCGGAGAAAAGGAGAACAGGAACCGGCCACACCCGGGACACAACAGGCTTCCGGCCGGGATGGGACCGGTGTGAGCATTGCAGATGACTCCCAGCCGCGGGTCAAATTGAACCGCACATGTGGACAACTCGACACTCGACCCGAATCCCAGTCCGCCAACCAGTTTCTGAAAACCGGCTGCATCGGCCGCCCGCGCCGAGACAGGCTGCCGGTAGCAACCCACGGCAGTCCCGGCGGCGATGACCAGGATCGCGATCAGAGACATCAGGCGTGTCGAGGAGTCCTGGAACATCAGGGGATTTCGATCGGGAAAGAAAAGGGATGATCCGGGCCGACCATCAATCGACCCCGAGACTCCCGGGCGTGTTGCTCGGCACGATCACGACTGCGGAACACGTGCCAGCGGTTCCTCGTAACGCTGTTTGTCTCGATCGAGCTGCGAACAAAAAAAGCCTCCCCCGCGTCAAACAGCTCCCTGCTGTCCTCGTCTGTGACCAGGATCGTCCTCGACAACGACCGATGACGACCCATCCACGACCGGGCACAACCCACATCGCAGAACTCGGACACGGCCCCCGCGTCGTCAAGGGTCCTCGCCCGGTACGCCGCGTCGATGTCCCGCCCATCCCAGCGGCACCGGAGCCGGAGCCGGTCATCCTCCCGCATCGATTGCCCGACAAGCGGCAGGATGCCGACGGTCACCAGCCCCGCCATTGCCGCCCACCACCAGGATACCGGGGGATTCATGACAGGGAAAACTCCAGGGTGAACATGATCATTGAGCCAAGATATCCGAAGAGCCCGACAAAGAGAACGCGTCCGATCAGCGGCGGTAGGACATCGAGTGTCTCCTCGGCGCGACCCAGCCAGGTAGCCACAGCGGCCCAGCCGACCGAGAAACAGCCCAGGGTAAACAGCGCCACGGCCAGTACGCTCTCGGGAACCTCCGTGACAAGATCGTAGGGGCAATGATGCGGTCGCTGCAGGAGCGTCGGTGACGCGATCTCGATCAGGAACAGGCCCCCCAGCGGAATCGCGACTACGGTGCCGGCGAGCAATCCCAACACGTAACGGTGATGCTGGCGGCCATGCCGGATCGCACCCAGCAATCCCAGGCAAAGGCCGACAACGACGATCACCAGGGCCACCGTCAGCCAGGTGTGAGGACCAGGCCCAAGTAGCGATTCAGGCAGGAACCGCGACCGGTCCGCCATCGCTGACGTGCAACAACCCACGCTCAGGGACTGTTCCTGCTTGGGAATGGCCAGGTAGGTCCCCACGCAAAGAGCATCGGCAACGCTGACCACGCCCAGGGGCAACAGACCGGATAGCAATCGCGGCAGCAGTGGGGCGGTTTGAGTGGCCCGGTTGGCGAGGTACAAAACGAACCAGCCACCACCCAGGAATACCAGCAGCGGCTTGGCGCACTGTACGGTCGACAGCAACCAGGGAAGGTGGCGGGCACTGCCCACGCTGCCCGTACCGATCCGTGTCACTCCGTAGATACACATCACGTCCGGCCACGAGGGTACGTAGCTCTGCAACAACGCGTACAACAAGGGCCACGAGGCCAGGTTCAGGCCAAGCAGAAGAAATGACAGCAGCAACAGCAGGTAGGGACGATTCTCGACATCGACGGGTGTCCCGACGCGGCCGCGGCCAAGCGAAGAAGTGATGACCAGTAGGCCGATCGCAAATTGCAACAGGCTGACAAAAGCGGTCAAGACGGCGTAGGCATTGACGATCATCTGCGAGCCTGGGCTACGACCGGGACCGAAAAGAGCTCACCGATATCACGCCCACACGGGAAATCTCCCTCCCCTCCCGCAATCAGCGACCTCCCAAACACGATAGCACTCCGTCGATACATCGACCAGATGGGCTGCACGTTCCCTGGTTGCGACTAGGCCCTGTTCCGTGGTGGTAGCTACTGGTTAGCATAGAGACCGGGTTGGTTCACGATCGAGAATAAAGGCAACAGGCCACTTTTCTTGCTGTTTTCGCCTTTGCCAACGGTTCGGGGATGTCATGAGCGACAAGAAGATCCGTCGGAAATCCTGGTGCGGGGCCTGCCTGTGGGTAGCCGTCATCCTGCTCGGGATGCTCTCCGGATGCGATCAATCGGCGTCTCCGACAAACGGCTCCTCGCCTACGCCGATCGAAGAGACAACCGCCACCGATGCTGATCCACTCTCTTCTCAACCCGTCGAGGCCGTCACAACGCTCCTGAAGGCGTTCCAGGACGGCGAGGCAGGTGTCATCTGGGACTTGCTGCCGCCACGGCATCACGTGGAAATTAACAAGTTGATGAGGGAATTTGCTGCGAAGATGGACCGAGAGGTCTGGAAACGACTCTTCGTCGTGGCGCGACGAATTGTCGAGATACTCCGCAACAAGCGGGACCTGATCGTCGGGAATCCCGAGTTGAAATTCCCGTCGGTCAGCAAGAGGCTGCTTTCAGAGAACTACAGCGGGCTGCTCGCACTGCCCCTGCTGATCGTCGACAGCGAACTGTCTGACCTGGACAAGCTCAGGAACTTTGACGGCAAGACATTTTTTTCAGGAACCGGAACCCGCTTCTTGAAACAACTTGTCACCCTGTCCGCAAACGATCCCAACGATCCATTCCGCAAGGGCTTCGATGCCAAGGTGCGACTGGTCCACATCGATGGCACGAAGGCAACGATCGGCCTGATGATGGGCGGCACATTTGTGATGACGCGGCAGGCCGTCGACGAAAAGCAAAACGAAACTCAGATGGAGATGCGACAGATCGATGGTGTCTGGTTTGTCACGGAATTCGACTACGGGTTGCGACTGATGTACAAGGATGGTCGTGAAATAGTGGCCGGAATCCCGGATGACGCGATCCGGAAGAACCGCACCTCGCTGCTCAAACTGCTGCAAACCGTCGAAGAAGACCTCGACCGGATCGAATTGGCCAAGACCAGCAACGAGTTCGTCCAGTCACTGGCACTGGCGCGGGTGAGACTCAACCAACTGCTCTCGGCGGGCATTGATCAGGAGAGCGGCACGGGATCGGAAGCTGAACCGGTACCGCGTGGCAGAACCGTGACGGTTGTGGTCAAGGGCGAGATGGACAAGGCAACACGTCAACGGGTACTCGACCGGTTGAAGAACCTCAAGAGGCAGGGCGAAAGATCACGGGTGACCGGTGGCCAGGGACTGATGACCGTCATCATCCCGACCGATCGGTTCCTGCAGGATGTCATCGATGCGATTGACTTTGGCGTGGTCAGCGATGTCGATGAGGTGGAACGCCAACTGATCGTGATATTGAAACCGGAGCCAAAGCCAAAGCCTGCAACACGGGTCAAGCAGGACGGCTCCGGGACGTAGGCATCCGGCCAGCAGCCGCCAGTGGCAACGGTGTTTCGTTGGCGAACGCTCGTGTTAACTCTGCCCTGGCCGGCGGTGTGAAGTTGTGGTGAATGGTGGCGGAATGAGCGGATCTGCAAACACGATTTCAAGATCCTCAGCCGATCTGCCGGATCATCATCGTGTGATAAAAGAACGCCGGTTGCGGTTGTTGATCCTGGTCGCGGTCCTGGTCCTGGCAGCGGTGTTGCGGTTGTCGCGACTGGAACTGGTGCCGATGACCAACGAGATGGCCACCAACGGCCAGTGGGCCAACGTGCCCGTCGCTTCCCCGGTGGCCGAATGGCCGCTCACCGGACCACTGGTTGAAGGGATGCGAGGATCATCACTGTTCGTCTACCTGCTTTCCCTGCCCAACCAGTTGATCTGGCATCCCCTGACCGGCGTGGTGCTGGTGGCACTCCTGAACGTCCTGGCGGTTTACCTGGCCTATCGCCTGGCGGACCGCCTGTTCGGGCACCGAGCCGCCCTCGCCGCGGGACTCCTGCTGGCCTGTTCGCCCTGGGCCGTGCTCTACTCCCGAC
Source organism: Planctomycetota bacterium (assembly GCA_963580005.1). Taxonomy (GTDB): domain Bacteria; phylum Planctomycetota; class Planctomycetia; order Planctomycetales; family Planctomycetaceae; genus UBA8437. The sequence goes on along the minus strand of CAUZJR010000021.1, from coordinate 5,596 downwards.
AACTGTGGTCAGGGAGTTGCCTGGCGGTGGTCAGTCTCTGGCTGATCGGAATCTCGTTGAGATGGTTGTCCGAGGGCGGCAGTGGGCGGCTGGTGAGAATGTTGATCCTGGGTTTTCTGCTTCCCCAGGTCCATTTTTCGGGACTGGCGGCAACCGCCTGGCTGGTCGTCGTGATCTGGATTGGGCGACGACGTGTTGGCTGGTCTTCGCTCATTGCCGGAGTGTCTCTCGGCTTGTCAACCTGGACCCCCTGGGTGGCATTTCACCATATCGGAGGCTGGACCGAGTTCCGGAGTTCGTTGTCGATTCTCGGGAGTAAACCCCATCTCGGACGGGCAATCCTCAACGAGGTCAACTACCTGCAGTCGATGCTGCACAACGGCAGCTTCGAGTTCTGGTTCGGGGTGGCACCGGCGGATTGTCCAGAGTTTTTTCCGGGATGGCACCAGGTGATCCTGTCCGGTTGCGGCCTGGCAATGGTTCTCGCCGTGGCGGCAGCTTGTTTCCTGACCGGGAAAGCGGGTCGGGCGTTGACACACTCGGGAAAGACATTCGCAGAGCAACGCGAGACAGGACTCTTGTGGCTGTGGGTGGTTCTTCCCCTGCTGAATGGACTGCTGTATCAACCTGAGGTGAGTCCCGAACACCTGCTGATTGCTCTGCCCGTGCTCCTGATCCTTGCCTCGTCCGCCGCAGGCTGCTGCCTGGATGCCCGTCGACTTTCACCCCGGATCCTGGCCTGCGGGGTGCTTGCGACCATCGCCGTCTCGCATGTCCTGGTCGTGTTTTCATGGAACCGGTTTCTCGACAACGATCTGGCCACCCCGGAGGGTCACTACGGATTGACCTTCCGACAACGGCGTGATGTCGCCCGCTGGATCCTGGCAGATTGTGATCGACAGTCCGTCGAACTGGCCGGCCCGTTCGGAGGCCGGTATCCAGCCTACGAATATGTCTACTACTACGAACGCTCACGGCTCGGCCTGGATCGATCAGACCCCGAAGAGGACCTGAAGTACTGGATCGATGAAGAACCCGGCACCCTGCAACCCGACAGCCCTCTCTCCCGAAGCCTCAAGCAACGGCAGATCGGTGCCATGCTGAATCGCTACCAGGCAACATCCTCGCGATGGAAGATCGAGAAGCTCCACGAACTCGGCGCGGCCAGGATCTACCGCATTCGGTTGCCGGCGTTCCAGAGTTTCAGTACGGAATCTCGAACGCCTGAAAAGAACTCCCAGGAACCCCGGATCTTTGCCAAACATGGATTTCAACAACGATCACATTGGCTGACTCGTATGTTAAACTGACAGGCGTTGGATCCGGGTGACATCGGGATCCCACGTTCGATTTCATCCGGGCAGAACGAACACCAGCGAGAGACAAGAACGAATGAGCGAGATCCATGATCCCGATTCTCAGCCCGAAGATGGCCCGGTGGCGGCGGACATCACGCCAGTTGATCCCGCTCCGGATCATGGTGCGGCTGGAAAGACTGGCATTATTGCAACGCTTGGCGTTGGTGGCGTTGTGGCACTCCTGGTCCTCGTCGGAGTGGCCACCGTCGCGTGGCTCAGCCGAACCGACGGAGAGCCACTCCCCGGGCACGGGGAATTCGTTTCCAGCAGTCCCGGTTTTCGCGATGTGGCCCGGGAATCAGGACTCGATTTCCACATGAAGTTCCTTCCTGACGAATCGGGAACAACCTTCAAGATCAACCTCTACGACCACGGATGTGGTATCTCGGTTGCCGACTACGACGGCGACGGTCACGAGGACGTTTTTTTCCTGAACCAACTGGGGTCCAACGGTTTGTTCCGCAATCGGGGTGATGGGACCTTCGAGAACGTGACCGAAAAAGTTGGAGTCGGGCTCTCTGATCGCATTTGCGTCGGAGGCACATTCGCCGATGTCGACAACGACGGCGACCAGGACCTGTTCGTGGCCAGCACGCGTGGCGGAAACGTCTTTTACGAGAACCAGGGTGGCGGAGTCCTCAAGGACGTCACCAAGGCTGCCGGCCTGGAACACGTCGGCCACTCACAGACGGCCATCTTCTTCGACTACGACAACGACGGTCTGCTGGATCTCTACGTGGTTCACACCGCCGACTGGACGCTCGATGAAATCAACCCGACCAGCAAGACGTTCAAGGGCAAGGGAGGTGATGGATTAGATGAGGTGATCCAGAGTGCCAAGGAATACAACATCTTCTACCACAACAACGGCGACGGGACTTTTACCGACATCACGAAGGAGGTCGGCCTGGAGGGACGGGGCTGGAGTAGCGATGTGGCGGTCTTTGATTACGACGCTGACGGCGACCAGGATGTCCTGGTCGCCTGCATGTTCGGCCGTGACCAGTTGCTCCGCAACGACAAGGGCAAGTTCGTTGACGTGACGCTGGACACGCTCGGAAGAACATCCTGGGGCGGCATGGGAGTCAAGGTCTTCGACGCCCACAACGACTCGCGGTTGGACATCCTCATCGTCGATATGCACTCCGATATGTGGATGGGCCTGGACCTCAGTCACGGATCACTGAAACTGGCCACCGATTCGGCGCAAAAGAAGTTCCGTTCCATCTTCGGGCCGATGAAGGAGCAGGACAACAAGCTGATCAAGACCGAGGAACGCTGGGCCGATACGCTGGCCTTCAGTCGCGGAGAGGTGTTATTCGGGAACACGTTTTACCGGTCAACCGAAACGGGGAAGTTTGAAGAACTCTCCGAACAGGTCGGACTGGAGACACTCTGGCCCTGGGGCATCTCCGTGGGCGACTTCGATAACGATGGTCACCAGGACATCTTCCTGGCCTCGGGGATGGGATTCCCGTTTTTTTACTGGCCCAATCACCTGATGCTCAACAACGGCGACGGAACCTTCTCTGATCACGCCGAGGACCGGGGAATCGAGCCGCCCGTCCAAGGGCACTATCACGACAAGAAAATCCAGGACCGGGAATCGGTTCGAAGTTCCCGCTGTGCAGCCACCGCCGACTTTGACGGTGACGGTCGCCTGGAGATCATCACCAATAACTTCAACGACATCCCCTATTACTTCAAGAACGAATTCAACTCCAACCACAACTACCTGGCCCTGCGGTTGCAGGGAACCCGCAGCAACCGCGATGCCATCGGTGCCCGTGTCACAGCCACGATCGGCAAGGAGACCATGCTGCGAATGGTGCAATCCGCCGGTGGTTACCTCTCGCAATCCTCACGGACTATCCACTTCGGTCTTGGGCAACGAGAGGCTGTGGATCGCATCGAAATCCAGTGGCCCAGCGGGATCCGGCAGGTGATCGAGAACCCTACGCTCAACCAGCTTCACGACGTGGTTGAACCGGAAAAAGCGGACCAGTGACTCGGTTCAGGGCAAGCGAAGAGGAAACGCCATGAACGGCACGGTCCGCCGTGAACGGGGCAGCCGCTTGCTCGCGGCCATCAGCGTGCTGACTCTTGTCGCATGCGGCTTCGTACTCTGGAAAGTCACTCCCGAATCCCGCGTCCACACCAGCCTGGTGCTCAAGAAGCAACCCATGCAACTCCTCAACGGAGTCTACATGCTCGGGTCGCTCTCGCCATCGGTCGCCTACGTCATCGACACCTCCGAAGGTCTGATCCTGATCGACTCGGGGCTCGAATCCGATTGCACCGCCCTTCTGCAACAGGTCAAGTACCTCCAGCTCGATCCGGCCCGAATCAAGAAGGTGCTGCTCACACATGCTCATGGCGATCATGTGCTGGGCGCGATGTACCTGGCCCGCCTGACCGGGGCCGAACTCTATGCCGGCAAGGGTGATGTCGATGTCCTGCGACTCGGAGGACCACGAGCGGCTCTTTTTTCAACCTACGACATGCCCGATGTCGACACCCACTCGACCGAAATCAACGTGCCGCTCGTCGGCGGCGAGACGATCACACTGGGTGACACGCACATCAAGGTGATCGCGACTCCCGGCCACACTCCCGGTAGCCTCTGCTTTCAACTCGAACGAGACAACCAGGTCATCCTCTTCACCGGCGACACCATTTCGACCATCACCGGTGACCTGGGGACCTACGGTGCCTACCTGCCACCAAGGTTTCGCTCCAGCGCCGCCGACTACCTGGCATCGCTTGAAACTCTGCGGGATATGGATTCCCCCGATCTCCTGCTACCGGGACACCCCCAGATCGGCCTCGCCCCGACAAACTCACCCCGGACAAACCGACCCGGAGACGTGATGCCCGAAGAGGACGAGGGGGTCTCGGCCAAGGTGACCCCGCAGCAATGGCACCAGATGCTCGATGTCGGCATTCAAGAAATGCAGCAGCTGGTCAAGCGATTTGCCACCGATGGACGAGATTTTCTCGATGCCAAGCCGATCCGGATCCTCGACGGACTGTTTTACCTCGGCGACTTTTCCGATGCGGCCATCTACGCCGTCAAGGACCGTGGCCGGTTGATCATCTTCGATCCACCCGCTGGAACCGGGTTCCTGGAGTTTCTCGAGAAACAACTGGGTCAACTCGATGAGACACTCCAGGAAGTCTCCGCCGTGGTCGTCACCTCCTGCGACCCCGAATCCTCGGGTGGACTGCTCCGCCTGGTCCAGAAGTACGATCCCCTCGTGTTTCTCCCGCAAGACGGTCTCCCGGTACTTCGCGATCAACTTCCCGACAACACGCGGATCGTGGTCTCGGAAACCTTCAACGAAGGAACCGAATGGCCATTTGATACGATTCCCGTGTCCGGTCTCGGCGTGGCACCGATCGCCTACATGCTCAAACAGAACGGCAAACAGGTACTGATCTCGGGCCGAATCCCCACCAGGCTCGACAACCGCAACCAGAGGCAGGAATTCCTGCGTGACGTGCGAGCCTCACGGGGCGGGACTGCGGCTTACCTCGATTCGATCGACCTGCTGGAACAACTCCAGCCCGATATCTGGCTACCGAATCGACCGGTCAACGGCCAGAACGCCAACCTCTACGACGACCAGTGGCGGAAGGTGATCGAGCGAAATCGAAACGCGATCCAGGGTGGTTCAGGTCGCTAGTGTTGTGATCCCAGGGTTTCCACCCTGGGCTGGTCGGGGCGAGGACGCCCGGGTGACCCGGGACCACATAACCGCGAAGCGGTTCCATCCCAAAGCCCAGTGTTGCACGCCGTCAGGCGGGCTACGCTGGGTTCGCTACGCCCACACACGTTTGTGAACCCCAACGAGGTTCCACATCAAGACACCTCGACGTGTGTAACCCCTTCGGAGTTTTGTGGTGGCAGGGTGTGGAATCACAACGCCACACCCGCACCCCGCTAGCTTGCGGCTTCGACGTACCACCCCAGCAGGACCCGAAACGGCGGGTCGAACCGCTCGGGGCAATTCTCCAACTCCCGGTGCCACTCCTCCACCGTCGCCCACTGCAGGTCGGCCACCTCCGTGGGATCCGGAACCGGCTCCTCGTCGCAGACCGCGCGAAACAGCGAGGTGTGCTCGTTGGACGTCTCGGGGCCGGCCGGGAACTTGACCAGGAACTCCACGTCGGCCACCAACCCGATCTCCTCCTTCAACTCGCGAACCGCCGCGACCTCGTAGGTCTCACCCGAATCA
>CAUZJR010000020.1:0-22874 GCA_963580005.1 Planctomycetota bacterium | reverse complement strand
CGCCGGCCTGGGGTGTGTCCTGCAGACGGGGGACGATGACGCGGCAGGGGATGGTCCGGGTGCGCGGATCGATCCCCTTGCCGGTGAACCGCGTCAGCCGTCCCGCAAACCGGTATACCCGGTTCGACTCGCGGTAGGTCACCGTGGCACTCACCTCGGGTACCTCGAAGCGACTGGTGGAGTCTGTATTGGTGTCTGGCTTGGTGTCGCGTGAGGCCACCGAATCTCTGAGCCAGTGCAGGTCATCGGTTCGCAACCGGCACTCGATCTCGACCGCAGCCGTCTCTTCGATCTTCAGCATCACGTCACCGGCCTGGACAAAGTCGCCCACCTCGGCGGTGGCGAGAGTCAGCAGTCCGTCGAAGGGTGCCCGGATGCGAGTCCGCTCGAGGTTTCTGCGGGCCTGGTCGAGTTCGGTGACCAGGCGATCTCGTTTCGAGAGCAGTTGACGGCGACGGATGGGGAGCAGGTCGTGTTGGTTCTTGAGAGTCTGCAGTTGGTTGCGGGCGGCGAGTTCGCTGCGTTTGGCTCGATCGCGGTCCGAGGTCGTGGCGGTTTTCTGCTTGAGCAGCAACTCGATTCTCTCGAGCTCAAGGCCGGCGAGCTTGAGGTCTTCGGTGCCCAGGTCGACCAGTGCGACGATCCCGGTGGTTTCGGTATTGAGCCTGTCGATTTCGAGATCGACGGCGCGGACTTCTAGCTGAGCGGTCTTGATGGCCAGTTCGTAGTCACCCGGATCCAGTTGCACGAGCAGCGTGTCGCGTGCGACATGTCGCCCGGCACGGATGTCGTCGGGTCGCGTGACGACTCGACCGGGGACCTCGGCCGCGAGCGTGACTTCTCGTCGCGGGACGACCTGTCCGGGCACCTCGATCACGAACTCCTGCCGTGCTGCTGGAAGCACGATCGTACGGACCGGAGGCGGTTTGGTTTCGGGCGGATCCGAATCCGGCCGAGCGCGCAGGGAGGTCAGCAGTGCGAATGCGGCGGCACCCGCGGCGACGATCAACAGGGGGCCTGTGGCCTGAAGGAGGGACTTGAGGCTCATACGCCTGGTGTTTTGGGGCAGTCGGCCCGGTCCCTGGGCGCGGGATCAACTCGGCGGTGATCTCGCACGAGAATGGCTCGATCACCTCTGTTTCATCGTAGAAATGCCGCGGGGCTTCGGTCCAATTCCGAAGCGTCGAGAACGGTCAAGGTGGGGCATTGGCGGGAGTGTTGACTCATGTGCCGGTTACAGCGATTGGTCGGCTCGTGACAGTTACGGGTCGATCTGACGCCGATTCACCGCACTGGGTTGCGTTGACCGGGCACGGGGCTGCTTACAAAGATGAAGGTTTGTCAGCTGGTTGACCTGCAGGCCTGCAACGAGGTTTTGAGATGTTACGCACAGGAACGCGGATCCTTCATCGAGTGAAGATCGTGCTGTGGCTGGTACTGGGGGGTTGGCTGGCCGGGTTGCCCGTTGCCGATGCCCAGGACAAGACTCAGCCAGCCTCGGCCGCGGTCCCCGATTCGTGGTCGAAGCACCTGGTGTGGCGACCGATCGGCCCGGCCAACATGGGAGGTCGGATTGTGGACCTGGCGATCAACCCGTCGGACCCGTCGATGTTCTGGTCGGCGACCGCTTCGGGCGGTCTGCTGAAGACGGTCAACAACGGGACGACGTTCGAGCACCAATTCGACCAGCAGAGCTCGGTGTCGATCGGTGCCGTGGCGGTATCGGCCTCGGATCCGCAAGTGGTCTGGGTTGGCACCGGCGAGAACAACCCTCGCAACTCGGTGTCCTATGGCGACGGGGTCTACAAGTCGACTGATGGCGGCAAGACCTGGAAGCACATGGGCCTGCGTCAGTCGTTCCAGGTGGGCCGCATCGTGGTTCATCCTGACGATGCCGAGACCGTCTACGTGGGCGCGTTGGGCCGGCTGTACGGATCGAACCCCGAGCGAGGCGTGTTCAAGACGACCGACGGGGGAGCGACGTGGAACAAGGTGCTTTATATCGATGAAGAGACCGGGATCATCGACCTGGTGATGCATCCGACGGATCCCGACACGTTGCTGGCCGCGGCCTGGCAGCGGCGTCGGGACGGGTTTGACAGTTGGCCGGGCAACGAGGTGAAGATCGCCGAGGGCTACGGTCGTTATGACCCGAAGGTCAAGTGGGCAAAAGGCAGCGGGCTGTACCGCACGACCAACGGGGGTCGCAAGTGGAAGAAGATCACCGCCGGGCTGCCCACCTCGAAGCTCGGCCGCATCGGGCTCGACTGGTACCAGCAGGACCCCGACGTGGTCTTCGCCCTGGTCGACTGCGAGAACATCGGCAAGGGTCCCGCGCCGATGGCCGCCTTCCTGGGGGTGGTGGGTGAGGCTGATGACAAGGCGCTGCTGGTGACTCAGGTCTACCCGAACAGCCCTGCGAAGAAGGCGGGGCTTGAGGTGGGTGACGAGATCTCTGCGGCCGACGGCGAGGCGATCGGCGGTTTCGACGGGTTGCTGCAGATCTTACGGAAGAAGAAGCCGGGCGATTCGGTCATCCTGAAGGTGAAGCCGGTCAAGGGGCAGCGGGAGCGGAAGTCGGGGGACGTCGAGGTGAAACTGACCGGCCGGCCGGGTGCCGGCGGTCGAGGGCGTGCTCCCTTGAGCCGGGTCTTCATGGGCATCCAGGGGTCTGATGCCCAGGGCGGAGCGAAGATGGACCGGATCACCGCCGAGGGTCCCTCGGAGAAGGCGGGCTTGAAGCCCGGCGATGTGATCACCAAGGCGGCCGGGAAGCCGATCGCCAACTACGCAGCACTGATCACCGCGATCCGTGCCAGGAAACCGGGTGACAAGTTTCCCGTGGAGCTGATCCGCAAGGGCAAGCCGGTGAAGCTGACCATCACGCTGGGGACCCGGCCCGGGTTGTCGGCTGCCCGGCCCTACACCTTCTCGCTGGGCGGCCAACGACCCAACTCTCAGGATCAGCAGGGCGAGAACGGCTTCGAGTACGGTGGCGTCTTCAAGTCGACTGACGGGGGCCGGCACTGGAAGCGGATCAACAGCCTGCACTCTCGACCGATGTACTTCAGCGTGATCAAGGTCGATCCCAGTGACCAGGATCACGTCTACGTGCTCGGAGTCGGCCAGTATCATTCCTCGGATGGTGGAGTGACCTTCAGCGGCGACTTTGGCCGCGGCGTGCACGCCGACGGTCACGCGTTGTGGATCGACCCTCGCGACGGTCGACACATGGTGATTGGCTCTGACGGCGGCACCTACGTGACGTGGGATCGCGGCAAGAGCTGGAACCACCTGAACCAGACGGCGATCGGCCAGTTCTACCACGTGGCGATCTCGCCCCGGAAACCGTACTTCGTCACCGGCGGGCTGCAGGACAACGGCACGTGGTACGGCCCCAGTCTCGGTCGCCACGGCACCGGCCCGATCAACTCCGACTGGTACTCGGTCGGTGGCGGCGACGGGTTCATGTGCCGGGTCGATCCCGATGACCCGGACCTGGTCTACTTCACCAGCCAGAACGGCAACATGCGTCGTCGCAACATGCGGACCGGCCGGATCGCCTCGATTCGCCCGGCCCGCAAGCGAGGCAAGCCGCCGTACCGCTTCAACTGGAACTCGCCCTTCATTCTCTCTCACACCAACTCGAAGATCTTCTACGCCGCGGGCAACCACGTGTTCCGGTCGTTGAATCGAGGAGCCTCACTGAAGGAGATTTCTCCGGAGATCACCCGGACCAAGCAGGGTTCGGCCACCGCACTCTCCGAATCACCTCGCAACCCCCAGGTGCTCTACGCCGGCACCGATGACGGAGCGTTGTGGGTGACTCGCGACGGGGGCCGCGGCTGGAGCGAGATCACCGGGAACGTGGGTCTGAAGGGGCCACGCTGGGTGGCGACGATCGAGGCGTCCCGGTATGTCGACGGGCGGGTCTACGTGGCCTTCGATGGCCATCGTTCCGACGATGATGACCCGCACGCGTACGTCTCGGAGGACTTCGGCAAGACCTGGAAGTCGTTGAGGTCGAACCTGACATGGGGATCGACTCGTTGCCTGCGTGAGGACGTTGCCAACCCGAACCTGCTGTTCCTGGGCACCGAGGTCGGGGCGTGGTACTCGATCGATCGAGGCGGTCACTGGAACCGGTTCGGGGGCGGTTTTCCGACGGTGGCGGTGCACGAGATTGCCGTGCATCCCAGGAACGGCGAGATCGTGGCAGCCACGCATGGTCGCAGCCTGTGGGTCTGCGACGTGACGACTCTGCGGCAGGTCCTCGCGTCGCAACTGGCCAACAGCACCTTGCTCTACACACCCGGTACGGTCGTCCGCTGGCAGCGGCATCCGACTCGGGGTCGCAACAGCAACCAGTTCCGCGGCACCAACTCGGCGACCTCGGCCCGCATCGACTACGTGCTCGGGAAGAAGGCCAAGAAGGTCTCGCTGAAGATCGTCGATGTCCGCGGCCAAGCCTTGCACGTGGTGGCGGGGAAGACCGAACCGGGGTTCTACCGCGTGAGCTGGAACCTGTTGCGGACCGTCAAGCGGCGGGGCAATGCGGGAGGCAGTCGAGCGGTCGGACCGGGCACCTACCGCGTGGTGCTCGATGTCGACGGCACGACATTCGCCGACACCCTGACGATCGAACGGGACCCGAGTGCACCCTCGGACGTGGCGGCGCGGTACTGGGAGTTCGAGTCGCAGGAGCAGACACGCTCGCAGAAGCTGAAAGCGACCCGCCTGAAGGAGGAACTCGGCCGGACCCGCAAGGAACTGTAGGTTCCGCCTGCGGCGGGTGCCTGACACCACTACCGAGTGGGGGGTGGTTCGATGAGGTAGGTCTGGGTGCCGAGGTTGACCAGGACGGGTTCGTTGAAGGCGAGGTACTTGGCGAGCGTGCCGCTGTGGGCTGCGGCGAGGTCGAAGTAGGTCTTGCTGAACTGGGTGACCCGGATCGCCCGTTGCTCCTGCTTGAGGGTCACTGTCGAATCCCGCCACTGGTTCTGCTTGCGGAAGAACGACTTCTGCCCGATGTTGCGAACCGTCTGGCGGTTCTTCTGCGGCCGGCTGCCTTGTGGGCCACTTCCCGCGGCGTCGTCCGTCGGCAATCCGCCCGATACGGCGCTGGGTACGTTGGTCGCTTGCTGGAACTTGCCCTTGAGGCGTCGCTGGGCGAAGCCGGCCCGTCCGTTGGACAGGGCCAATTCACGGCTGGCGGTCACCCGGGCCCGATTGCCGTTGTCCTTTGCGGCCAGGTTCACATCCTCATCGGCCAGGAACGACGTGTAGGGAGTCATGACTCCGTGAGCGATCGAGAGCCGCACGAGTTCGTCGATCAGTTCCTGGTTGGTCCCGTTCAGGTCGAGTTCATCGATGATCTCGCCGATGCGACGCAGTGCCCAGAGCTTTTCGACGAAGCCCTTCGACTCGTCTCGAGACGACCTGGCCAGAGTTGCGGCAAAGCTGAACGACTTGCGCTGGTCGCCGTTGGTGCCTTCGAGTGTCACCTTGACCCGACCCGAGCGTCGGTAGCGGCCGACCCAGACCAGCTGCTCGCCTCGGAACAGGTCGGTGAGTTCGCGGGGGTAGGTCCTGGAGATGGCCGCGGGCGCGTCGTCCCGAGCGACCTCGTCGAATTCGAAACCGACGGCCAGGTCGGTTAATAGCGGAGCCCCGATGCGGTCGTAGAGCTTCGAGACCTGCACCTCGATGTCCTCGTTGGGCCGCACGTAGACCGACTGTCCGCGGTGGTCTCGCGAGAGCCGATCGAGCAGTCGGCTGTTGACATCGAAGCCGACTCCGAAGCTGTACATCCGGGCATTGACGGTGTTGGCCGCTCGGGCGTGGGCCGCGATCTTCAACTCGTTTCGCTCACCCACCGTCGGCAGTCCGTCGGTGAGGAACAGGACGTAGCCGGGTCGTTTCTTGTCGACCAGCATGCCTAGTGCGGTGGTCAGTGCCCCGTCGATGTTCGTGCTGCCTCCGGCGAACAGCCCGTCGGCAAAGCCCACGGCCGCCTTTTGAGTCTTCTCGTCGGCCCGCTGCAATTCGGGCCGGAAACTCTCGATCTGGGTGTCGTAGGCCACGATGTTGAAGGTGTCCCTGGGATCGAGTCGACCGATGAGATACTTCAGGGCCTCGCGTGCTTGCTCGATCTTCTTCCCGTTCATGCTCCCGGAACGATCGATGACGAAGACGACCGTCTTGGGGACGGGCTTGGTCTTGTTGAGTTTGACCCGGGGGCTGGCCAGCAGCAGGAAGTACCCGTCCTGCTTGGGGTCGGGGCGGTAGCTGACCAGGTTCATCCCCACCAGCCCGTCCCTGGTGCCGTACAGCAATCGCAGGTCATCGGGGGTGGTGACGTTCTTGAGTGTCAGTTTGCCGATGGCGTGGTTGTCGTCGGCCCGCTTGATGTCGACGGAGTGCGAGGGGCTGAAGACGGTCTTGATCGGCGAGCTGCTGTCGATGCGGACGTTGATGTTGAGCGTGCCGATGGGCCGGTGTGAGTGCTTGAGTGTTCCGATGGGCAGGTGGAGATCGACCAGCCCGTTTTCCTTGCGGAGCAGTTGCGAGTAGCGGATCTCGACCCGACGCTTGGCTCCTGCCGGGATCGGAAAGACACGGGTCTGGAACAGCCCCTGGCCCATGTATTCCAGCAGTGCCGGGTCCTGCCGCCGCCGGACGATCGACTCGTAGATCCGCCGTGCATCGGCCTTCTTCATCAGCCGGCCCGGCAGTTCCTTGCCGTCAACGATCAGCGTCAGGCTGTCGATGGCCGCATCGGTGGGCAACGGGAACAGGATGCGGGCTTCGAGAGTGCGGGACCCGATGTTTTCGAATGTCTGGGAGATCTGGACCGAGGCAATCTGGTTGCGGATCGTGGCGTTGACGTCGACCGAGTGGATGCGGTACTGGGTGGGGACGGGTCGGCGAATCGGCCGCGGCCGCACCACGACGTCTCCTTCGACGACGATGACCTGGGCAGCGAGCGGTTGTGCGGCGCCGGCCACGATCGCCAGCACCAGAAGCGTGAACACCCATCTGCCGAGATTACGTTGCATGGACCAGTCTCCCCGTGTCCGAGTCAGAATCGAGTCAGTCGATTGGGCCCGCCGTGGCTGTTCGACGAGGTGACCGGTCGAGGAGTTCCCCTGCTGCGCGAGGAATCTGAAGAAAGCCGTGTGGAGGGGACAGGCACCCGCCACGGGCGTGAGCCAGTCCCCTTGTTGCTAGGCGCGGATCTTGTCGACGGGCTGCATCGGGCGGTTGGTTGGTCCGAGGCGTTGCGAGACGCCCATACCGGCGAGCATGGTGTTGTAGACGTCCAGGCCCTCGGCTCCGACGTCCATGATCTGCCCGGTCTTGAATCTCCGGTTGGCACCGGTGATGGCGTGGAACACACCCGAGAGTTCCCGTTTGACGTCGTTGTGTCGTCCGTCGCCGGACTCGGTCGAGATGGTAATCATCGCGTTGTCGAGAATCGTCCTGCCGTTGACGTCTCGTGATTCTGAGTCGTCCAGTCGAGCGAGGAAGTAGGCCACTTCGCGCATTTTCATGTGTGCGTGTGCCCTGAGTGCTTCGTTCTTCCTTTTCTCGTTGAACTTGTGCCACCATTCGTGGCTGCAGCCCTGGTCACCTCCGGCGCGTTGTTGTCCGGCGTCGTCGAAGTCCCACATCTTCTTTCCGCCAAACCGGTATTCGCCCTTCAGGCGGATCCGTTCTCCAGCTGCCAGGAAGGTCAGCGATCCGAATCTCACGCGGTCGGTCTGGATGGCCAGTGCGTAGAGATCGGCCATCAGTCTCCATTCGGTGGAGAGTTCTTCGAGCGTGATGTCGATGCCCTGTCCCCCGGGGTCGGCGGGTCCGCCGTGCGGGATGATCGATCGCCGCGGCAGGCTGGGCCCGTTCTTCTTCTTGTGTTTCAGCGCGAACGCCCGCTGTTCGAATTCACGGATGCGGTCGAGGTGATCGGCGACGCGGCTGCGTGAGCGGGCTCCCAGCGGGGACTGCTTGCCGGTGTAGAAGCGGTAGTCCTCGACAACCGAATCGAGGATGCTGCGTTTGAGCCGTTGTCGACGGGCATCGGTTCCCGCTCCGGCGACGGTGATCGTGCCGAAGACCCGTTCGAAGAGGTCTCGAGGCTTCTCCTGCATCGTCGCCGCCACGGTGCCGTCGGGATTGAAGCTGTGCACGTAGCGTCCGACCCGGCTGCGTCGGAAAAACGTCCCGCCGATCAGCGTGGGGACCATCCCGCTGGGGAGCCCCTTGGGGTAGAGGCCTCGGCGGACCATCTGTTCGATCGAGCCGCCTCCGGCCTTGGCTTCGCCGTCGGGCGGCTGGGCCGTGAAGGCTCCGGTCGCACCGTCGTAGTGCGCATTGATGCCCTTTTCGTCGCAACGCACCTGGTCGACGTTGCGCATGATCAGCAGCTTGTCGGAGAGCGGTTTCAGCGGCTCGAGCACTCCGCTGAAGCCCTCGGTCTGCAGAGGCGCGGGTACGCCCAGTCCGAAGAAGATATTGAAGGCTCGGACCGGAGGCTCGGCGGCGGCAGCGGCCTGGGCCGGCCTGCTGATCATCTCCTCCAACAGCGGAAACCCCACGGTCGCCGTGCCGGCTCCCCGCAGCATTGTGCGGCGACTGATGCGAGGGTCTGACATGGCAGGATCTCCGCAAGCCTGATTTCAACCTAGGGGGCCGGCTGCTTTTCGGTCCCCTGACCCGTCGTAGTCTGAGTATCGGACTGCGTGCGGGTCATCATAACAAGATCACTGGTGACCAGTGCGGTGACCAGGTCGCTCCAGCTGCCGCCGGCCTTCCAGGCGGCCTGGTGGATCGAGCGCACCGAGGCGGCATCGGCGGCACCCAGCGGTCGGCCGACGGCGAATTGGGCCAGTTTCCAGGTCATCGTCGCCCGGACCCGGTCGCTGCCGGCCAGCAGGTTCATCAACTCGGCCGACGTCTTGTACGCGATCGGCCGGGATGTGCCCGGCATCTGGATCATGCCGTCCTCGCGGACCCGATTCCCGTGCTCGTCGACCTCGCGGAACCGGCCGACTCCGTCGAACTTCTCGAGCGCAAACGCGATCGGTTCGAATCTCTTGTGGCACCCGGCACAGGCGACGTTGGCGAGTCGTTGCTCGGAGACCCGCCGATGCGAGAGTCCGGAGCGAAGCGGCACCGGGGTGGTGTCGACACCCGGCGGAGGATCCTTGACCTGGCCGCGGAGGAAGTCATTGAGCACGAACAGGCCGCGGGTGACCATCGAGGCATCGTCGCCTCCGATGGTCAGCGTGCTGCCCTGGGTCAACAGTCCGCCGCGGGATGCGACGCCGCTGAGGTCGTAGCGTTCGAGGCCGGGTCCGCGGGGCTTGAGTCCGTAGTGGCGGGCCAGTTTCGGGGTGGCGTAGGTGAACTGGGCGTTGAGCAGTTCCGAGAGCGGACGCTTCCGTTTCCAGGCCAACTCGTTGAAGAACGCCAGAGTCTCGCGTCTCATGTCCCTAGCCAACTCGGGGTCGAACTCCTCGAAGCGGTCGGGGTCGGGCTTGAGGTTGGCCAGTCGATCGAGGTCGAGCCACTCGGAGATGAACCGTTCGGATTGCCTTATGGCTCGAGGGTCCTTGAGCATCCGAGCCGCTTCGATGGCGATCCGCTTGGCGCTGCCCAGTTGGCTGGCCTGGGCGGCTTTCATCAGCTGCTGATCGGGCGGAGCACCCCAGATGATGTAGCTGAGCCGCGATGCCAGTTCGAAGTCGTTGACCGGCCAGCTCGATCCGTCGCCACGCTGCATTTCGATGCGGTAGATGAACCGCGGCGATTGCAGCATGGCCTCGAGAATGAAGCCGACGGCTTCCTTGAAGTCGCCACCGGTGCTGGCCACCGTGGTGGCGATCCCGCTGTAGTTGGTGACCTCGCGTTCTTCCAGCGGGCCGCGGAACAGCCACTTGCCCATCGATTCGACCAGTTGCCGCATGGTGGCGTCGGTCGAGAGTTTGCGGCTCCGCGAGAAGCGGGCGGCGAACTTCAGCACATCCAGCTTCGCGACAATCATCTCGGCCAGCCGCGAGTAGGCTTCGATGTGCTTGAGATCGACTCCGAGGTTGTAGGCGGTGTTGCTGAATCCGTCGGCGCGGATGTCCGGTGGCAGCAGCTTGCGGGCCTCGTCGGCGATGTCGATTCCCGTGTCACTGCGGACCGTCTCGATGTACTCAGCGACGGTCAGTCTCTGGATCCAGATGCCCCGGGTGCGATTGGCGTAGACGGCCGGGTCGATCAGGTCCCCCGACCAGGTCGCTCCGTCGTTGATCCAGGTCTCGATCAGTTTCTTGTCGGTGTTGGAGAGTGGCTTGGTCTTTTTGGGCATTTCGTTTGCCGCGACCCGTTTCCAGATCCGGCTCTCGGCGGCCTTGCCGGGCACGATCACCTTGCCGCTCTTGCCCCCCTTGAATGTGGTGGCCTTGTGCGAGAGATCGAGGCCACCCTTGGCGGCGACGGTGTCGTGGCAGTCGAGGCAGTGCCGGGCCAGGAGCGGAGCGATGCGGGTTTCGAAGAACTGCTGCCTCTGCTGCATGGCGAGTTCAGCCGGCGGCCGATTGCTCGCGGCGGCTCCGGCCCGGTGGTTCTGCTGGACTTCCCGGGGCGAGAGCGCGCGGCTGTAGAGTGCTACCAGGTGAAACGACCCGAGCCAGGGGCGGTCGCCTGAGCCTTCGTTGGCCAGCAGCAGCCGGAAGCGGGCGTCCCAGTTGCCCAGATCGCCGCTGATGCGTTTCGCGGCGGCGGGTTTGCCGTTGAGAAAGATGCGGGCGGTGCCGCCGGGGTCGCGGGTGTAGACGACGTGGGTCAGGGCCACGGTTGCGGTGCCCGGGCGGGTTGAGGTCGAGGGTTCTCCGTTGGTGGAGGTGGCTGTTGACCGCAGCCTCACGTTGTACAGGCCGGCGTCCTGGCCGAAGGTGATGTCGCGGACGTTGGGGTTGGCACTGATGGTGACGATCCGGGCCGGGCCATCCTGGCGAGTGTTGGCCGGACGGATCCAGGCCTCGAGCGTCACAGCACGTGACTTCCTGATCGAGTTGATCAGCTTGGTGGCGGGGCCGGTCGAGGCGATGCGGGTCGAGGAGCGGATGAGCAGGGAACCGCTTTGCCACTTGACCGTCGCCGGCTTCTCGATCGCCAGGTTCAACGGCCGGCCGACTCCCGAACGGTCGCTGATCAGGTTGCCCTTGCCCTCGGTGAAAGTGTAAAGAGCCTGCAGGCCGCCGGAGACGCGCTGGGCCTTGATGGCACCGGGAAAGGCACAGACCAGGACGGAAATCAACAGCCAGGTCCCGATGACCTTGGCCGGCCCATGTCCCTTTGGTTGGCAACGCCCAGATAGCATTCTGGCATCCTGGCTGATCGGTGCGGTCGCGCTTCGGCAGCTTGGATTCTCGTCGAAGAAAGGGAGAGGATGCAAGTCGTGTCGGCTGGTCCCGCTTCGCGTGATTCGGCGGCGATGAGATGGGGTACTACACCGGTTCCTTCATGTCGCCGGACGGCCGTCGCGGAGTATCATGGGTGGTCCCGCGACAGTTTCTGGACCGGAAACCAATCATGCGCCGATGGGTGTTCTTGTGTGCGATCAGCCTGGGGGGCTCTGCCGCGCCAGCGGTTGACGCCGCCGACGAGTCGCTGCACGCGGCGATCGATCGGCTGATTGACGCACAAGCCGGCGACGCGGTCAGGGCTCCCGCGGCCGACGATGCCGAGTTCCTGCGCCGAGTGATGCTCGATCTGGCCGGCCGGATCCCGACCCACATCGAGACGTCCCGATTTCTTGACGACAAGAGCTCAAAGAAGCGAGACGTGCTGATCGACTCGTTGCTCGCCGGGCAGGACTACCCGCGGCGGATGCAGGAGTTGTTCCACGCGATGCTGATGGAGCGACGAGGTGACCACGTCGAGTGGACGAAGTTTCTGCGGCATGCGTTTGCCAAGAACCTGCCGTGGGACCAGGTGGCCCGGGCGATGCTGGCCCCGGATTCCGGTGATGAGAACCTGCGGGGAGCCGCCTACTTCCTGACGGCGCGGTTGACCAAGGAGGGTGCGATGGCCCCGGTCGACGTGCCGGGCTTGACTCGAGATGTCGGCCGGCTGCTCGCCGGAGTCGATCTCGGCTGTGCTCAGTGTCACGACCACGTCAGCATCGACGACTACAAGCAGGTCGATTTCCAGGGCCTGCACATGATCTTCGAGAACATGCAGTCCCGCCGCGGGGACAGCTTCCCGGCGGTGACCGAGCGGGTGATGAAGAAGGACAAGGAGTTCCAGTCGGTCTTCACGATGGATCCGCGGACCACCGGTCTCAGGATCCCCGGCGCCGGAGACGTGCCGATCCAGACATTTCCCAAGGGCGAGGAGTACTCGGTGGCTCCGGACCGCAAGGCCAAGACCCCCGGCGTGCTGAAGTTCAGTCCGCTCAAGGAACTGGCCCGCGGGTTGGCCGCTCGGGGCAACCCCCTGTTCGCTCGCAACATCGTCAACCGCCTCTGGTTCGTGATGATGGGTCGCGGCCTGGTCGAACCGCTGGACCTGTTCCATTCGGCCAATCCCCCCACTCACCCCGAACTGCTCGAACGGCTCGCCACCGAATTCACGGCTCACGATTTCGACATCAAGTGGCTGCTGGGCCAGTTGGCGCGAAGTGAGTGTTACCAGCGGAGTTCGCGGCTACCGGGCGAAGGCCCGTTGCCGGATGCGACGACCTATGCCGTGGCCAACCAGAAGCGACTCTCCGCCGAGCAGCTCTTCTGGAGCACGATGATCGCCACTGGCGAGATCAGTCGCATGAAGCCGAAGCCGGGCACGGGGCTCGAGCAGGTGGTCGCACAGACCGAGAGCCTGGCCGCATTGCAGAAGCAGTTCCTGAAGACGTTTGCGAATCCGCCTCGAGAGCCTGAGGTCGACTTTGCTCCGACGGTCAAGGGTGCGTTGTACCTGATGCACGACGAGAAGGTGCTCGAGTTGTTGAAGCCTCGGACGGGCAACCTCATCGAGCGACTCTCGAGCATGAAAGACACGAAGCAGGCGGCCGAGGCCTTGTTCCTGGCGGTGGTCAGTCGAAGGCCAAGCGGCTCGGATCGCGAGGCGGTCGAGCGGCTGCTGGAGAAGAAGGAGGGTGTGGCCCGCGCCGAGGCGATCGGCCAACTGGCCTGGGCGTTGCTGACGTCGACGGAGTTCTGTGTCAATCACTGACCGAGAAATCGGTGTCGGAGCATTCGGAGCATTCGGAGCATTCGGAGCATTCGGAGCATTCGGAGAAATGGGATGAGTCACTGCCGCCCATGGGAGCACGGCTGGTCGCGGCGTCGCATGCTGGGGGCCCTGGCAGCCGGGTCTGCGGCGGCCGGCGGGGCCGGTGCGGCCGGGCTGGGAGGCCTGTTGCAGCCGGCCGTGGCGGATGAACTAGCACGCAACGACAAGCAGATCCTGTTGATCTGGCTCGATGGTGGGATGAGCCAGTTGGAGAGCTGGGATCCGAAACCGAACACTCCCTTCGGCGGTCCGTTTCGTTCGATTCCGACCACATTGCCGGGAATCCATGTCAGCGAGTTGATGCCGAAGCTTGCCCGCCAGATGAAGCGGTTGGCGTTGGTCCGTTCGATGAAGACCGAGGACGCCAATCACTCGTCGGGTGTCCCCAAGATCATGCGTGGTCATCCTCGCAACCGCGGCGTGACCTATCCCTTCTTCGGCTCGGCGGTGGCCAAGCTGATGGGCCCCACCGCCAGCGGTCTGCCGCCCTACGTGTGGGTCAAGCCGGGCAATGGCGGTTTCATTTCCAAGCATGCCGGGTTCCTGGGTGCCAGGTATGGGGCGCTGGCCCTGGGTGACGGCAAGCCGCCGGCGAACCTCGTCCGGCCTGATTCGATCACTTCCGACGCCGACCGGGTCCGCCAGGAACTCCGCAAGAAGTTCAATCGCCAATTCGCCGACCGGCGACGGGGCGACTTCAACGAGGCCAACAGCTACGTCTACGACGTGGCACAGACACTGATGAAGCACGTCGAGCTGTTCGACGAGAAGCAACTCAAGGAGACCGACCGGCAGCGGTACGGGACTCACGACCTGGGCCGGCACGCGTTGCTGGCGAGGCGGTTGATCGAGGCGGGCGTGAGGTTTGTCCAGGTCACCTCCTACGGCTGGGACACTCATGGCGACAACTTCAACTCTCACGCCAGCCGCATGCCCAAAGTCGACCAGTCGATCTCGGCATTGATCGAGGACCTGTTTGACCGGGGTCTCGACGAGAGGGTGCTGGTGGTGGTGATGGCCGAGTTCGGGCGGACGCCTCGGATCAACGGCTCGGTCGGCCGCGATCACTGGCCCAACGCCTGGAGCGTGGCGATGACCGGCTGCGGGATCCGCACCGGGACCGTGGTGGGCGAGACCCTTGCGGACGGGACCGACGTGAAGAGCACCCCCTACGACATCGGTCACATGTTCCACACCTGGTTCTCGGCCGTCGGTCTCGATTCGGCCGAGGCCCAGTACATGAACGGAACCCAGCCGTTGCCGATTGCCCACGATGACATGCACAAGGTCGACGAGTTGTTGATTTGAGGCCCGTTGGGCCGGAGATGCACAGATGGCCGACGCGCCAAAGCCCACCGAGAAGAAGCCGCCCGAGCCGCGAGAGCTGTTCAAGCTCGACTGCGACCGGCAACTGATGGTCGCCCGTTTCACCGCGTGCGGGCGGATGCTGGTGGCCGGTGGTTATGACGCGTCGATTCGGCGATGGGACCTGTGTGCCGAGCAGACCGTCGAGGTGGACCGTGTGGAGGGACACCACGGGTGGGTTTCGTGGCTGGAGGTTCAGCCGGGTGGTGACCTGGTCTTCAGTGCCGACACCTGGGGCCGGCTGCAGGCGACGCGCGGGATTGCTGGAACACCCGAGATTGCCTGGCATCACGAACAGGCTCACGACGGCTGGATCCGTTCGCTGTCGGTTTCAGACGACGGCCAGGCGTTGGTGACGGCCGGCCGTGACGGAGTGATCCGGGTGTGGTCAGCCGTCGACGGCAAGCTGCTGCACCAGTTGAAAGACCATCCGGCCGACGTGTTTGCCGTGGCGATTCACCCGGAGAAGAAGGTGATCGTGACCGGAGACCTGTTCGGCGTACTCAGGCGGTTCGAACTGCCTGGCGGAAAATGCGTGAGCGAGACGTCACTGGCAGGGATGCATTTCTACAAGCGGATCCAGGATGTCGGCGGATTACGGCTGTTGCGGTTCCACGATCGAGGGCGGACGCTGATCTGTGCCGGTGGAGAGCCTCAGGCGACCGGACGAGCCATTGCAGTTCCCACGATCCACTGGCTGGATTGGCCGGGATTGAAGATCCGGCACACGGCTCGCCTGGGAGCCAAGAACCACGGGTTCGTATTCGACCTGGCGTGGCATCCCGGTGGGTACTGGGCTGTGGTCACCAGCGGACAGCCGGGTTCCGGACAGTTCCTGCTGTTGAAGCCGGGCCAGGAGAAGCCGTTCTTCAATACAACCAAGATGTCCAACTGCCACAGCCTGGCGGTTCATGGGGACGGACGGATAGTGGTGACCGCATCCAACCGGAACAGCCAGGGCAACGGAGCGGTACGGGACAAGCGGGGCAATTACGTTGCCAATTTCTCTCCGCTGCACGTCTTCGCGCCGCCGGGATCCGAGGAGAAGCCGGCGGCTGGTTGATGGATCGTACAGGCGGGATTCGGTCTGTTCTCTACGAGGGTCTTGAATCAGGAATCCCGATATTGGGCAGTGGAGTGTGGAGGAGCGATGTGATGGGGAGAATCTCTCGGCGAGTGGTTTTGAGTCGCATGGCGGCAGCGGCCGGTGCTGCAGTCTTCCCGCATGCGACCCGGTCCGAACCGGCAGGGTCGGATGGGAAGCGGGGAATTGTTTCCGTCAGTCGAGGTCCGGCTGACCTGGTCGTGCCCGCCGATGGTGATGGCTTCCGGTACGGGACCGGGTACCTGTTCCAGGCCGGACCCACCCAGGCGGGGTTGATGTGCAACCTGAGGACCGAGGGGTTTCCGGTGGGCGACTTTGAAGCCGGCATGGACGCGGTGATCTTCGACGACGCCGCGAAGATCAACCGGGCCAGGCCGGTGCCCGTGACGCGGACGACCCGGTACGCCGATCGGATCACCGGCAAGTGGCGGGTCGTGCTCAAGCACGGTGTGAAGGGAGGATTTGTCCCCTTCGGTGCCCGTCGCGCCGATGGCAGCCCTCATCCTCACGCCGGCACCGGGGTGGGTTTCTGCGAGGCGCTGGATTTCCCGATGAAGCCGGACGGGTCGTACGACAAGCGGGAGAAGACCAGGGGAATGGTCCGTACGACCGAACTGCAGCACCTGGCGTTTGATGGGAAGCGGTTCTCGGTGACAGGAACCGAGACGTTCACCGAGGCGAGTCCCCTGAAGGTGGCCGGGACGAAGTGGAAGATTTACTGCCCCAGCCTGCGGATGGGGATTCCCGACGGAGACGACCTGTTGATGGCCGTTGCGGCGACGACCGGTGATACCCGGGCGTGGTTTGCCAAACCCCACGTGGTCGGCGTGTCCCGCTGGAAGTGCGTGGACGGTCGTTGGCGGCCGGTCGAATTTTCTCCGGTTATGGCCGATCGCAAGACCTCCAAAAAGCAGGTGGTCTACGACGTCGAGGTGAGACTGGTGGCGATCGAGCCGACGCTGATCCGGGACATCGACGGATCGCTGTTGTTCTCGGCGCGGTTTGCTTATGAGTCCTACGACGAGCACGTGCTGCGGGTCTGGCGATCGACCGACGGAGTGGACTGGAAGCGGATCCTCGAGTGTCCCGAGACCAAGGGGCAGGCTCCGGTGTCGCTCAACCGGGCAGCTGATGGGACTCCCTACCTGGTGTCGAATCCCCTCGGGCGAGAGCGGGACCGGCTGGTGTTGTGGCCGCTCAACGAGGAACGCAACGGAGTGCTCGACCCGGTACTGGCTCGCGATGCGCTCGAACAGTTCGGGCCCACCCCCAGCAGAAAGCCCTGGTTCATGGATCATCCCAATGCAGCGGTGGTCCGGCTGGCCGATGGCCACTGGCACAATCTGCTGGTCTACCGAATCATGGACCGGGGAGAACATTCCGGTCGGGCCCCGGCGAAGCAGACGGGTTTGTATGTCGAGACGGTTCGCTCGACCGGAGCCGAACATCCGGCCTGGCGATTCTGAACGGCGGGAGTCCGGGACGGTGAGTGACGACCGACGTGACCGCTTGTTGGCAGCCTATCGCGACACAGCCTATGAGGCCGATGTCGGTGGCACGCTTGTTGAACTGAGGATCGGTGAACCGGCCACCGACTGGGGACACCTGGACAGCGGTCAACCGGACACCGCGTGGGCCTTCATTTCCGCGGCCAATCCCGGGTCGATACGGCTGTCGTCGGAGGACAATCTCTCGCGGCACCAGGCACTGGTGACGGAACTCTCCGGCCGATATTTCGACGTGTTCCAGGGGCGGGGTGTCCCTGACGGGGATGACTGGGAGCCGGAGATCAGCCTGCTGGTGGTGGGGATCGATCGTGACGACGCGGTGGCGATCGGTCGCGGGTTTGGGCAGGTGGCGATCGTCTGCGGGCGCATCGGTGGCGTGGCCGAACTGGTGGAGTGCCTGGAGGAGGCGGGCTAGTCGTCGGCCCACAGACAGGAGTTCGGGGCTGTGTGCAGCCGCACGATCTCGCGGTCCGTTTTTCGATTCGCTGCTGCGGCGAGAGGTCGACTCGGGTTTGGTAAGCTGGGGGACGAGAAACCACGGCAATCGAACGACACCCACGATGAGAACGGAAAGCAAAGATGTCCGACCGATGGAAAAGCTCCGCGATGGCACTGGGATTGATCTGTAGCGTGATGGCGATGCCGTTGGCCGCGGACGATGAGTTGCTGGTCTTCGTGTCGGCCTTCGGCAAGGGCGACGCGGGAGCGATCCACGCGTTGCGGGTCGATACGAAAAGCGGGCAGGTGAAACCGGTCCACCGCACGACAAACGTCGAGAACCCGTTTTTCCTGGCCCTCTCTCCGGACCGCAAGTTCCTCTACTCGATTCATGCCGACGATTTCGGTGACGATGTCAACGACGAGATCGCGGCGTTTCGGCTCGACGGAGACACCGGCCGCATGAAGCTGATCAATCGCCAGTCAGCCCTGGGCACCACGGCCTGCTACCTGGATGTCGACGCCACCGGTCGCACACTGGTCGTCGCCAACTACTCTTCCGGCAGTGTCGCTTCACTGCCGATCGGCAAGGATGGTTCGCTGGGGAAGGCGGCCACCTTCGTGCAGCACAAGGGCGGCAGCGTGAATCCCACGCGGCAGTCCGAGCCGCATGCCCACTGTTTTGTCATCAGCCCGGACAACCGTTTCGTGCTCTCGGCCGATCTCGGACTCGACCAGGTTCTCAGCTACCGGCTCGATGACGACGATGCCAAGTTGACCATTCCGCGGCAGCCCTTCGTACGGACCCCGGCAGGTGCCGGTCCCCGACACCTGACGTTTCATCCCAACGGCCGCTGGGTGTACGTGATCCACGAACTCTCCAACGCGGTGTCCGTGCTGGACTACAACAAGAGAAGCGGGGTGTTGATCGAACGCCAGACGCTCTCGACTCTGCCGGCCGACTTTGACGGCACCAGTCACTGTGCCGACGTGAAGGTGACTCCCGATGGGCGTTTCGTCTACGGGACCAACCGGGGTCACGACTCGATCGCCATCTACCGGGTCGGCAAGTCCGGCAAGCTGACGACGGTGGCGATCGTTCCCAGCCTCGGCAAGGGGCCGCAGAACCTGGCGATCACTCCCGACGGGCGACTGCTGTTGTGTGCCAACATGCCCAGCGGCAACGTGGCCGTGTTCCGGATCGACAGCAAGAGTGGTGGACTGAAGTCGGTGGGTGAGCCGATCAAGATTCCCAGCCCCTCGTGCATCATGATCCGTTAGCCGCCGCCGGGTGGATCCGTGCTTGCCGTGACCCGGTGATCGGATGACAATGCGTACCTGTTGCCACGACCCGAGTCCCCACGGGATGACCGACGCGCGATGCTGAGGATCCAGGGAAATCCCCGCACGCTCTGCGACGGCCTGACGCGTCGCGACCTGCTCCATGTGGGTGCGCTGGGACCGCTGGGCATCGGGCTGGGCGACGTGATGGCGGCCGAGTCCGCCGCATCACAATCGCCCGGGCTGGGCTCGGCCAAGTCGTGCATCCTGCTGTTCCCCTACGGGTCGCCCTCCACCCACGAAACGTTCGACCCGAAGCCCGACGCGCCGGTCGAGATCCGGGGCGAACTGGGGTCGATCGAATCGAACCTGCCGGGGCTGAGGGTCTGCGAGTTGCTGCCGCGGGTCGCCGGTGTGATGGACAAGGTGACCGTCGCCCGTTCGCTGACGCACCAGTACCCGCTCCACGGTGTGGCGTACGCTGTGACCGGCATCCCAACCTACACGCCGGCACTGGAGACCAAGGCCCGGGACCTGAAGCACTGGCCCTATGTCGGCTCGGTTGTCGAATACCTCGACGCACAGCAGGGGCTCCATCCGCCGAGTGGCATGCCGGGCAATCTCGGCCTGCCGTGGCTGATGAACTCGCAGACTGACAATCCGGCAGTCAACGCCGGGGTCTTTTCGGGATTCCTCAACAACCGGTATGACCCGGTCTGGACCGACTTCGACGGTCCGGGGCTGCACGTCGCCCCCAAGAACACGGTGCCACAGACCAAGAGATTCAAGAACCCGTTCGGTGGCACGACGCCTGGAGGGCGGTTCCGCATGTCGCCGGCGGCACGGCTGTCCAAGGATCTGTCGATCGAACGGCTGGGCCTGAGACAATCACTGCTCGAACAGTTTGAACGCGGACGCCGCGACCTGGACGCCAGCCTGGAGGTCCAGGCGATGGACCGGCAGCGTGAGGTGGCGATGTCGTTGCTGACATCCAGCCGGGTTCTGGATGCCCTGGACATTGACCGTGAGCCACGGGCCCTGCGAGAGCGATACGGCATGACGCTGTTCGGCCAGACCTGCCTGGCCGCGCGGCGGCTGATCGAATCGGGAGCGAGATTCGTGACGGTGCTGTGGGATTGTTTCGGCCAGTTTGCCAACGGGGCCTGGGACACTCACCAATACCACTATCCCCGCCTGAAAGAACTGCTGCTGCCCGGTTTCGACCTGGCGTATTCGGCACTGATCGAGGACATGTCGGACCGGGGTTTGCTGGACGAGACGCTGGTGATGTGGATGAGCGAACACGGCCGGACCCCCAAGCTCAACTCCAAGCCCGGCGGCGGTCGAGACCACTGGTCGCGGGCCTACACGTCGGTGGTTGCCGGTGGCGGAACGGCGGCCGGTCGGGTCGTCGGCCGCACGACTCCCGATGGTGGCGATGTCGCCCAGACACCCATCTCTCCCAAGGACATGCAGGCCACGCTGTATCACCTGCTGGGCCACGACCCTCACACGACGATGCCCGATCGCAACGGCCAGCCTCATCCGATCGCCGGGACCGGCAGCCTGCGCCCGGAATTGCTGGGCTAGCAGCCCGTTGAAAAACCGGGAATCTGGGGTCAGACGCCGCCCGTGGCGGGGCCTGACCCCTTTTTCTCCGGCAACGCTGTCTGGCCGAAGGGTTCAGGCCCCGCTTGTGGTCCGCCTCCGGCGTATCACAGGCGGCGTCTGACCCCGGGCTCTCGGTTCTTCAACCTGCCGCAGGCGGGCTATACCGACTGCTGAGCAGATCCAGCCCGGGGGTCCCAACCCGTGCATGTCGTGCTAGACTGACGCTTCGAGCCTGCCATCTCCGGTCCTGGCCGTTTCTTCGAGATCCGCGTTGTGATCATCAGCCCCTCACTTGCTCGGATCGGCCGACGCCAGGCGATGTCGTCGCTGGCCGCCGGCGGACTGGGTCTCTCGCTGAGTGGATTGCTGCAGGCTCGGGAGATTTCTGCGTCAGGAGGTCCGGCCTCCAAGCCGGCGATCCGATCGTGCATCATCGTGTTCTACTACGGTGGCCCGAGTCATCTCGAGACGTACGACATGAAGCCCGAGGGTCCCTCGGCGATCCGGGGCGAATTTCGGCCGGTCGCCTCGAGCGCCCCCGGGATGCCGGTCTGTGAGCACCTGCCCCGGATGGCCAGGGTGATGGACCGTTGTGCGGTGGTTCGCAGCATGCACCACACCAACCGGCTGCACGATTCGGCGTCGACCGAGTCGTTGACCGGCCGGCAGGGTCCGATGGGCGACCGCGAGGAATTCGCGCCGATCGACCAGTTCTTTCCCAGCTACGGTGCGGTGGTCAACTTCTTCAACTCTCAGCACGACATCGACATTCCCCACGCCGCTCTGCCGTGGGTCTTTCACAACGTCGTCCCCACGCCGTGCCAGGGGGGCGGGTTCCTGGGCAAGGCGTTCGACCCGTTCCAGATCACCGGTGATCCCAAGACGCTGACGTATTCGAACAAGGCGTTGAAGTCGCCCGAGACGCTCACCGCCTCACGCTTGGCCGGTCGGCGGAGCCTGCTCGACCAATTCGACGCCGGCCTGCCGGCGGCCGCCACGACCATGGCCATGACGGACCTGAAGACGTTCTACGAACGGGCCTACGAGTTGATCCAGTCACCGATGGTGGCTCGGGCACTCGACATCGACAGCGAGCCGACCGTGTTGCGTGAGCGATACGGGATGATGAAGGAGATCCCTCGCGGAGGCGGCAACGGGGCCGAGAAGGGATATGGCAGGAACATGCGGGGTCAGAACCTGCTGCTGGCCCGGCGGCTGGTCGAGGCGGGTGTGCCCTTTGTGAACATCTACGACTTCCTGCAGCAGGGTCAGAACTGGGACTCGCACCGCGACAACTTCAACCAGCACAAGAAGTTCCTGCTGCCCCAGGCCGACCAGGCCCTCTCGACTCTGATCGAAGATCTCGAGGACCGGGGCCTGCTGGAGACGACGCTGGTGGTGGCGTTGGGCGAGTTCGGCAGGACTCCCAAGATCAACGGCACCGCCGGACGAGACCACTGGCCCGATTGCTACTCGGTTCTGCTGGCCGGTGGTGGAGTTCGTGGCGGGACCTATTACGGGGCCAGTGACGCGTCGGGTGCCTACCCCGCCGACCTGCCGGTGACCCCCGCCGACCTGGCGGCGACGATCTACTGGCGGTTCGGGATCGATCCCAAGCGTGAAGTCCACGACAGGACGGGTCGCCCGTGGCGGCTGGCCGAGGGGCAACCGATGCGCGAGCTGTTTGAGGCTTCGTAGTCGCCCGCCGCGGCGTCGGTTACTGGGCGCCTCGGGCTTTCAGCCACCGATCAAACGCGGTCAACCACGACGGGTTGTTGTTGAAGGCGCCCGGGCCATGGCTTCCCTTTTCGAAGATCAACAACTCGGCCGGGACGTCGTTCTTCACCAGTTGACGGTAGTACCTCAGGCTGTTCTCCACCGGCACCGCCCGGTCGTCGGTGCAGTGCAGCATGAAGGTCGGAGGCGTCCGACGGCTGACTCGAGCCTCGTTCGAATACCTCTCCTTCATCGACAGCTTCGGGTCGGCACCCATCAGGTTGCGACGTGAGCCCTGGTGAACCGCTCCGTCCATCATCGTGACCACCGGGTAGAACAGCACCGAGAAGTCGGGTCGGCTGGATTGTCGTTCGACCGCGTCGGACGCATTGGCCTGGCCCGCATCGAACACGGTCGAGACGGTACTGGCCAGGTGACCTCCGGCCGAAAACCCCCAGACTCCGACTCGCCCCAGATCGATGTTCCATTTCCTGGCGTTGTGGCGGGTGGTGCGGATGGCTCGGCGTGCGTCGTTGGCGGGTACCAGGTGGTGCCCATTGGGCAGT
>CAUZJR010000019.1:0-23016 GCA_963580005.1 Planctomycetota bacterium | reverse complement strand
GTGCAGGTCAACACGGTCTACAACGGCTGCGGAATCCTCACCGCGCAAATGAAAACGATCAGCCAGAAAAATCTGACCGGGTTTCCCGACACCTACATGGCCTGCGATACCTACTACCTCGAGATCGTCGACGCGCTGTTCCAGGACTCGATCGAGATCTCCGACACCGAGGTCGTGATCGCGGTGCCCAAGGGGAACCCCAAAAAGATCACGTCGCTGGCAGACCTGTCGCGCCCGGGAGTCCGGGTCGCCGTTGGCCAACCCAAGCAATGCACCATCGGAGTGTTGACCAGGAAGGTGCTCGAGGCCGAGGGCGTCTACGACGAGGTGATGGCCAACGTGGTCACCCAGACAGCCACCTCGGCACTGCTGATCGCACCGGTCTCGACCGGAGCCGCCGACGCTTCGCTGGCCTACCTGACCGATACGAAGGCCGAGAGTGAGAAGGTGGACGTGGTCAGGATCCCCTCGGAAGCGGCCAAGGCGATCCAGCCACTGGGCATCGCCAAGGCCAGTCGCAACAAGCACCTGGCTCGCCGCCTGATCCAGGCAATCTCGCGGGCGCGGTCGGATTTCGAAGAGGCGGGGTTTCATTGGCGGCTCGACACCGACTCGCCGAGTTCCTGAACCGACGCCCGCCGGGCCGCTGACCCGCATCCCGTTCCATCGATGTCGCCACCATGAGCACCGGGATAGACTCTCCGCCGGAACCAGTGACCGAGAAATACACGCCCGGGTCGGACAAGCCCTTCCTGGCCGGGCTGGTGATCATCTCCAGCGTCTACGTCATCCTGCTCGTCGGCCTGTTGCTGGGTGACATCGCCTACATCTCCACCGGTGACCTGGCCGACACGGTGGAATTGCCCGGTTGGATCGACTGGGCTCGACCGGCCCTGCGACCACTGCTCTCGATGCTGGCCACTCTCGGCAAACCCGAAATCCGCTACTCGGTCCAGCTGACCATGATCAGCTGCCTGTTCTCCGCGGTGCTCTCGCTGTTCGTCGCCGTCCCCACCTCGTACCTGCTCAGCCGGCGCAACTTCCCCGGCAAGAACCTGCTCGACGCGATCCTCGATATCCCGATCGTGCTGCCCCCGCTGGTGGTGGGCCTGAGCTTGCTGATCCTGTTCCAGTTCGCCCCCGACATCTCCATCGGCGGAACCGTCTACAGCCTGCGGAACGCGGTCGTGTTCCAGCTGCCTGCGGTGGTCCTGGCCCAGTTCATGGTTGCCGCGGCGTTCGCCGTGCGAGTGATGCGGGCCACGTTCGACCAGGTCGACCCGCGTCCCGAACAGGTGGCCCTGACACTGGGCTGCAACCAGGCCCAGGCCTTCTGGCGGGTCGTGCTGCCCCAGTGCGGCAACGGGATGCTCACCGCCGGCACACTGGCCTGGGCCCGGTCACTCGGCGAATTCGGACCGCTGCTAATATTTGCCGGGGCCACGCGAATGAAGACCGAGGTGCTCTCGACCACCGTGTTCCTGGAACTCAGCATCGGTAACCTCGAAGGGGCCGTTGCCGTCTCGCTGCTGATGGTCGTGTGTGCCGTGGTCGTGTTGATGCTTGCCCGAATCCTCGGCTCGCGTGGGTTGTCGTTGTAGGGTCGAGTCGAGACGATCGGGGAGGAAAGAGGAAGCCGTTGCCATGCAGGTCACCGTCGAGTACGCCGCTCAGATCAAGCGAGCCGCCGGCGTCGCGCGCGACGTGATCGAGCTGGAAGGACCGTGCCAGCTGGCCGAAATCGCTCGAGCTGTCGCCCTGATCCGAGACGACAGCTTTGCCGAAATCCTGCTCGACGAAAACCGACAACCCCGACCCTCGATCCTCGTCTTTATGGGTGAAGAACAGGTCCGCTGGGACGATCCAAACCTCCGCGTCGAAGATGGCCAGACCATCACACTGCTTTCCCCAGTCTCCGGCGGCTAGGATACCCACACCCCAGCCTCACCAGGCACTCATGGCTCTGCTGACCGATCACGAAAAGGCCGTCTACGAGTGGCAGATGTGGGTGCCCGGGTTCGGCGAAGCCGGACAGCAGGCCCTCAAGGACGCCTCGGTCCTCGTCTCAAGGATCGGCGGCCTCGGCAGCGTGGTCGCCTACGAACTGGCCGCCGCCGGCATCGGTCGACTCGTGCTCGCTCACGCCGGTGATATCAAACCCAGCGACCTGAACCGCCAGTTGCTGATGACTCACGATCGACTCGGCACACCCCGGGTCGATTCGGCCACAAGCAGACTCAAGGAACTCAACCCGAGACTCGAAATCCTGGCCGTTCCCGAGAACGTCTCGGACAAGAACGCCGGGCGGCTGGTGGGTGAGGTCGACCTGGTGGTCGATTGTGCACCGCTGTTTCCCGAACGGTTTGCCATGAACCGGCAGTGTGTCGAGCAGGGCAAGCCGCTGGTGGATTGTGCGATGTACGACTGCGAATTCCAGATCACCACGATCCTGCCCGGGCAGACGCCCTGCCTGGCGTGCCTGTATCCCGAGAATCCTCCGGCGTGGCGTCGCGAGTTTCCTGTTTTCGGAGCCGTCTCCGGCTCGGTGGCTTGCCTCGGGGCCATGGAAGCGAT
Organism: Planctomycetota bacterium; assembly: GCA_963580005.1. Taxonomy (GTDB): domain Bacteria; phylum Planctomycetota; class Planctomycetia; order Planctomycetales; family Planctomycetaceae; genus UBA8437. The sequence goes on along the minus strand of CAUZJR010000019.1, from coordinate 20,442 downwards.
CAAGGTGCTCTCGGGCTTGGGGGAGCCGCTCTCGGGTACACTCCTGACCTGTGACCTCCGCGACATGACCTTCCAGCGCCGACAACTGCTCATCCGCGACGATTGTCCGGTCTGCGGGACGTCCCCCAAGGCCTCCTCGACATGATCTCGCCTGACAAACCCGACGCGACACACGAAACGGTGATCCGCGTCACCAATCTCTCAAAGACCTACCACGACGGCCTGTTCCGCAAGCGGAAGATCGAGGCTCTCAAGGGAGTGTCACTGGAGGTCGGCCAGGGCGAGATCTTCGGATTACTCGGTCCCAACGGAGCCGGCAAGACGACTCTGATCAAGGTCCTGCTGGGGATCGTCCACAAGACCTCCGGCGAAGCCACCCTGCTGGGCCAACCGGCCGGACGCAGGGCGGGTCGGCAACGAGTCGGCTACCTCCCCGAAGGACACCGGATCCCAAGACACCTCAACGGCAACTCCACGCTCGAATTCTACGGCAGCCTCAGCGGACTCTCGGTTGCCGAAATCCGTCGCCGACGCGGCGAACTGCTCGAAACCGTCGGCCTGGCCGACTGGGGCCGTACCAACGTCACCAAGTACTCCAAGGGCATGCTGCAACGGCTCGGACTCGCCCAGGCCATGCTCCACAAACCCGATGTGCTGGTGCTCGATGAACCCACCGACGGAGTCGACCCGGTGGGCCGTACCGAGATCCGCGAAGTGCTCAACCAGCTCAAGAGCGAAGGCAAGACCATCTTCCTCAACAGCCACCTGCTGCAGGAAATCGAACTGGTCTGCGACCGGGTGGCGATCCTGTATGAGGGCGAAGTGCTGAAGGTGGGTCCAGTCGCCGAAGTGACCAACCTGGCCGGGGACACCGAGACCCTGGAGGTGACGCTCGAGGTCGAAGGGGATGCCGAGACGGTTGCGGGGGTGCTGCCCGAGGAGGCCGGGACTCCGCTGCGGATTGGTGAGACGCGTTGGCGGGTGACCGTGCCGGGTCTCAGCCAGGAGGGCATCGACAGCCTGGTCGACGCCGTTCGCGGTCAAGGACTCAGCCTCGTGTCGATCTCGCGAGAGAGACTGACTCTGGAAGAGGCCTTCCTGAGACTGGTGCGGGCGGCGGGAGACAAGTCATGAGAGCCTACCTGGCGGTGGTCAAGGACTCGTTCCGCGAAGCCTTTGCATCCAAGATTCTCTGGGTGCTAATCATCCTGATCACCCTGTTCCTGCTGCTGCTGGCAGGGTTCTCGGTCAACCCGGCCCTGAGGACCAGCTTCGAGAATCGAGACGTCATCGACATGGAAGCCCTGGCAACCAGGCTTCGTGACGCCGATGCCGACAGCCCCCCAGGTCGGATCCGTGAACGCCTGGGCAGCGAGCTCAAGACAGAACTGAGCGGGTTTCAACCCGAGACAGCCGAGCGACGTGCGAAGTTCGAATTGTTCGGGAAGATCCAAGACGAACTCGACGACGAACTCGAGGAGCCGGATTTCGCTTCCGAGATCAACGTGGCCGACGATCAGCTCACCGAAGAAGCCCTCGGCCTGGCCGGTCAGGGAGACCAACTCAAGGGACAGCAACAACTGCGACTCAACCGCCTGGTGCTCGAAGCCGCACTGCCCGATGACATCCGCCCGAGTCCCAGCGAAGTGGTTTCGCTGAGCTACATGGGATTTGCACTGTTCGCCAACGAGAACTTCAGCCACGACGAGCTGGAACTTGGCATCAACGGGCTGCTGCAGGCGTTCATCTTCCTGTTCGTCTCGGTGATCGGAACCCTGATCGCAATCGTGGTCACCGCACCGATCGTACCGAGGATGTTCGAAGGAGGAGCGATCGACCTGCTGCTCTCCAAGCCGGTCTCCCGGTCCCTGCTGTTCCTCTCGAAGTTCTTCGGCGGCTGTGCCTTCACACTGGTCAATGCCGCCGTCCTGATCGTGGGCATGTGGCTGATCATCGGGCTGCGGCTGGGTATCTGGAGCAACGGGCTGCTGCTGAGTATCCCGATCTACCTGTTCCTGTTCGTGCTGTACTACTCGGTCTCGGCAGCCACCGGGGTCCTGTACCGGGGACCGATCATCTCGGTGGTGATGGTCTTCGTCTTCTGGTTCCTCTGCTTTGTCGTCGGGACGGCCAAGGACCTGATCGAGGGGCTCGAGGTGCGACCCTCGACGGTCTACTCGATCATCGCCACCGACGAGGGACCGCTGGCGGTCAACATGATGGGACAGGTACACACCTGGTCCGAATCCCCGGGTTCCTGGGAGCCGGTGTTTTCCGAGACCGAAGAACAGCGACAGGGCATGCCGGGCTTCGCACGAGTCGGCTTGAGAATGCAGGCCGGATTTCCATTCGTCGGCGCCCAGTACGACCAGCAGAACAAGCGGCTGGTCGTCCTGACCCGGAACATCGCGTTCCCGATGCCAGGAAATGGACCATCCCGGCTCTTCGTCGGCCAGGGTGACGACGATTGGGCTCGTCGTGGCGGCACGTCAGGATCGGCCGCTCCTCGCGCACTGCTGCTCTCACCCCAGGGCAACATCCTCGCGGTGGCCGCAACGGGGATCCAGGTGTTCGTCGGTGACCCCGAGAGAACCGCCACGTCGCGAAAGTGGATGGGACTCGATTTCACGCTGGGACAAGCCGGCGGCCAGTTCGTCGAAGCAACTCCTGCTGAAATGACCCGGTGGCAAAGTCCCCTCGACGCCACCATCGATTCGACGACCGGGAACGTCATCGTGTTCAGCGCCGGAGAACTGATCGTGCTGAAACCCGGCACCGCCGACGGCAAGACCACCTACACACCCGGTCCCACGCGAGACCTGGAAACCGAGGAGGCCGCATTGATCACGGCGGCCGGTGGCCGCCTGCTGGTGGCACTGGCCGATGGCGACTACCGGTTGTTCGACTCCGCCACCCTGGAACCGACCGGCACCAAGATGCCCCGCGGACCCAAGAAACCTCGACAGGCCGTCGCGTCGCCCGATGGCCGCTTCCTGGCCGTCGTGTCGCACACGTCTGAAGCCTGGCTGATCGACACGACGTCCGGCCAAGCACTCGATGACTCGGCGATCTCCGGAGACATCCACGCGATGGCGTTCGACGGCCAAAACCAACTGCTGGTCGGCGACGTGTTCATGCGAGTGACCAGCTATTCGCTGCCGGACTTCAAGCATGTCAAGTCCTACGACCCAGCTCTCTCGACGCTCCAGGCGGTGTACCGATACGGCGTGTCGCCGATCTACACCGTCTTCCCCAAGCCCGGAGAACTCAACGTCGTCATCGCACAGTTGTTCGAGGACAGCGACACGGTAACCGTCAGCGGCAACGACGAAGACCTGCAGGCCGACCAGTTCGAGCTCGACATCCAGACCCCGCTCATCAGCAACGGAGCCTTCCTGCTGGTCATGCTCGCACTGACCTGTTTCTACATCTCCCGCAAGGATTTCTAGTTCCCGGCGGGGACTGGCTCCAGAGCCCCGACTTTGGAGGGGTGCCTGTCCCGATGCCTGTCCCTGGCGGCTAGCCCAGCACGCCCTCGATCACGCTCGCCTCGGGATCCACAAGCCGGATCGGGCGGCCGACGTTCGACATGTTCTGTCTCTGGGCATCAACACCCAATGCCCCACAGGCGGTCGCCAGCAGGTCACCGGTCGAGATCGGGCGATCGGCCACCTCGTTGCCGTCGGCACTCGTTCTGCCCACCGCCTGGCCGCCGCGGACCCCGCCACCGGCCAACACCGTCGTCCAGGCCTTGGGGAAATGGTCGCGGCCCTGGTTGGAATTGATCGTCGGAGTCCGGCCGAATTCGCCCATCCAGATCACCAGCGTCGATTCCAGCAGGCCACGCAGATGCAGGTCGCCCAGCAACGTGGCCCAGCCCGAATCGAGCGTCGAGCTGAGACTCTTGACCGTGTCGAAATTGTTCTGGTGAGTGTCCCAGCCCAACTGGAGTTGGCCGTCGACTCCGTTGAGCGACACCTCGACAAACGGAACACCCCGCTCGACCAGCCGACGAGCCAGCAGGCAGCCCTGGCCGAACCGGTTGCGGCCGTAGGAGTCGCGTAGAGACGCGGGTTCGTCTTCGAGATTGAAGGCGGAGACCGATTCGGATCGCATCATCCGCACCGCCTGTCGGTAGGCACTGCGGTGACTGAGAGCCGGCACGTCGGGACGCTGGGCCCCAAAATCAGACTCCAACTGCTCGAGCAAACCCAGCCGGGCGTCGGCTCGAACCCGGTTGATCCCCGCCGACTGCTTCAGGTTCTGGACTCGCAATCCCTGCGAGTCATCCGCCTGGCCGCCACCGGGTGCCGGAACCGGGTTGCCGTCACCGACAATCAACGGAGCGTACTCGGGGCCCAGGAAACCCGGGCCGAAGGCGGCGGGACTGAGGAACCGGTAGGGGGCCACGCTGATGAATCTCGGTAGCGGCGAGGCTCCGTCGGTGAGTTCCTTGCTGAGTATCGAGCCGAGAGTGGGGTAGTGGATCGGGCCCTGGGGCAGGTAGCCGGTCCGCATCTTGAACGTCGCACGCTGGTGGTCACCCTCCTTGGTCGCCATCGATCGCAGGATCGCAAGGTGCTCGGCCTGCAGCGCCAGGCGAGGCAGGTGCTGAGAGAATTGCAGGCCGGGTACGGTGGTCAACAACGGGCGGAAAGGACCCCCGTTGGCATGACCGGGCTTCATGTCGAAGGTGTCGGTCTGCGTCGGACCACCCGACATCCACAACAGGATGCAGCTGCGACGACGCGTGGCCGCGGCGGCCGAAGCCGCCTGGCCGAACCAGCCCGAGGCGGGAGCCGCGAGGGCTCCGGCGGCCGAAAGAGCCAGCCACTGCCGTCGAGACATCCGGGGGAAACAGGTCATCGATCGCCTCGAGGTCCTAGTGATTCAACAGGAATTCGCTCGAATTCAACAACGCCCAGAAGACATCGGCCAATGCCTGACGCGAATCCTTGCTCACCCCGCCTCCATCGACATACAACACCAGCCAGGTCTCTTCCCGGGGCCGAGGCCGACGACCCAGCGAGGCCAGGTACAACGCCTCAACTCGATCCGCCGTCCCAAACGCCGGAAAGTCGGCCACCGCGGCCAAGGTGCGACTGCGGTCCAGGCTCGTGGCGGCGGTCACAAAACTGCCGTTCATCAACGCCAAGGCCTGCAGGATCGTCGTCCGCTGCTGGGTCGGACGACTCGATTCGTCGCGGAACAGCTCGAGGAATTCGTTGCGAGGTGAACTCGGGCGGCCGGGGATCGCCAATTGACGGTCCGCAGCCGTCGGCACGTAACCGGTCGCCTGGGCCAGGCTGTCGAAGATCTGCTCGGGCGAGAGACCCTTGACCGCCATGCGTGAGAACAACCGGGGGTCGCCTTGTGAGGGATCGGTCAGTCGGCTGGTGCGGCGGTAGGCTTCGGTGGCACAGAGCACCCGCAGGATGAAACGGACGTCGAACCCGTGCCCGGAAAACTCGGTCGCCAACAGGTCCAGCACCTCGGGATGACTCGGAGGGTTGTCGGCGGTGAAGTCGTCGGGGGGATCGACCAGGCCGATGCCGAACTGGTGAGCCCAGAGGCGGTTGACCGCTGCGCGTGAGAAGTACGGGTTGCCGGCGGTGATCATCCAGTCGGCCAGCAACTGCCGGGCACCACGGGTTTCGCTGGGCAGAGGCTTTGAGCCATCGAGATAGACGGGGCCGACACTCGTGTCGGTCCCGGGAATCTCCAGCTCACGCCGCTCGGCCACCTCGCTGATCGCCGCCAGGAAACCGCCTCGACCCTGACGCTGCATCCCGGCAAAAAACGCCGCGAAACTCCAGAACTCACCCTGCTTCCAACTGTCAAACGGATGGTCGTGACACTGAGCACACTCGATGCGAATGCCGAGGAAGGTCCGGGCGGTGCTGGCCGCGAGGTTCTCGGGCTTGATCTGCTTGGCCTGGTAGAAGGCCAGGGGCGAGGGCCGGTTACGCAACTGCAGCTGTTGCTGAGGGTTCCCCGTCGGAGTCAGCGGCACCGTTACGATCTCTCGAACCATCGCCGCATAGCTTGTGTCCTCGGCCAGCTTCTGCCTGAGCCACCCTTCGAAACCCGGCACGAGCACTCGGGCCTGGGGATCGGCCGCGGTCTCGGGCAGCAAGGCCTTCCGCCAGACATTGGAGAACTGAACGACGTACAGCGAGCTGTCGAGCAACTGGTCGACGACCTCTCGTCGCTTGCCGGGGTTCTTGTCGGCCAGGAACTTGCGGACACGAGAGGATCGAGGCACGCGGCCGCCCAGATCGAGATAGGCTCGCCTGAGAAACTCGGCATCATCTGCCGTCGGTGCAGCGGTCACCGTCTCGGCCGACAGTCTCGCTTCGATCAGGCGGTCAATCCGCGCGGCCAGGTCGCTCACGTCATCAGCCCGCACGGGCGGCGACAGGGCCGTGATCAGCAGAGCCAGGAGAACAATCGGAGATCGTGGCACGAAGAGGTTGGTTCTGGTGAGAGTGGCCCGCGTCCCACGAGCCTATCACTTGCTGCGGCGACGTGCCAAGACGCGGATATTGAGAAAGCCTACAGCGAGCTGGCCGTCGCCTTCAGTGCCTCCGCCGCGGCGGTCCCGGTCTGGATCTCGTCGTACAGCGGAGGTGCATAGGTTGCCACCGCATCGAAGTGGTCGCCGGCGATGGCCATCCCGATCAGGTCCTCGGCCGAAAGAGTCATCCGCCCGGCCCGACGGGCCAACTCGAACTGCACCTCCCCCACCCCCTCGTAGCTGCGGTAGACCACCTCGGTGCAGACAAGCCGATCGGCGCGGGTGAAGTCGAAGTCAAAATCGTACGACTTGCCCGTGTGGAACATCCCACGGGCCAACGCCGTAAAAATGTCCTCCTGTGCCAACTTGGGCCTCAACACCGCGATCGCATCGCTGCCAAATGCCGACCGCAGTGACCGAATCCGCACGCCGTCCTTCATCGCCTCGTGCACCCGGCTCGGCTCGTCGGGATCACAGTTCAACAGCTCGTCCCAGTGAGGCCGGACATGCTCGTGGTCGGCGAAACCCGCCGCCGCCGCAAGCTCGTCACTGGTCCCCAGGTACAAGGCGGCATGCGGCCAGTAGCCGGGCAGAAAATAATTCGTCAGCGCGTGTTCCTTGCGGACAATCAGCACGTCACCAGGTCTCAGCAAGCCTCGCAACTGTCCGACGATCTCGTCGGACAAACCCGGCTTGTGATCCCGGACCGTGTAGATGTCGGCCACGGCACTCGACACCGATTTCTGCAGCCCGTACAGCGCCCTGTCCAACAGGTCCTGCTTGACCAGGTCCACCAGGTGCCTCGCCCGCACCCGTGCTCGCAGAACGGCAAAGCGGGCCAGAGAAATCCGGCTGGCTCCCTGCAGGTTCTCGATCAACTTCGGCAGATCTTCCAGTGGAGTCCCGAGACTGACACCCACCAGGGCATCGCGGTGCTCGGTGAAGTACTTCGTGGCGTGATACAGGTGCCACATGTGGACCGGGCTGGCCCGCGATGCCTGCACGGTGTCATAGAGTCCCCCGGGGATGCCAAAGTGCGGGGCCGGCTCATTCAGCTTGCCGCGGACGGCCGGTCGATCGTCGAACTCGTCGTACAGAAACCTCGCGGCATCAACCAGGACCAACGCTCCGGCATACCCGACCAGGAAATGTGCATCGACCTGCTGCTGGTCCTTCATCTCGAGGACCAACTCGAGCAACGCGTTGCGGCTCTGCCAGTACGACACCAGCATGTGACGCACTTCTTCGTCTTCACTTGGCGTGAAGTAGCCCCGGTCACTCGACGCCGCGTCGTTGGACAGCATGCCGGCGGCCTGCTTCAGCCGCTCGAACTGCTCGGCCACCGTCAGCACCGTGCGAGCTCCGGCCACCGCCACATCGCCGGTCATCTCTTCACTCATCGCCGTCCCTCGCCACGGGCACGCTCGGGAAATTCAACTCGCCGCCATGCTACCAAGACCGCACCCGACGGCCTCGGGGGCGGCCACCGGGCCGGCAACCTCAATGGCGACCTCTGCAGGCTCGAACCACTCCAGCCCCCGGTTCGCATAGCCGGGACCGAAATCGAACGACTGCTTGATCGCCAGGTCGATGTCCAGCGGATTGCGCGTGCCGCCGGGACGCAGGCCTGCCCGGTGGATGAAGGGGCCACGCGAGGGTGGGAACGGGTAGTCGCTGCCGTGCAACAACCGGCCTCGCAACGACTCGGACTCACGCTCCAATCGACCCAGCGCGCGCCAGCGTGGCCAGGTCGCCAGGATCGAGGTGTCACCGTGCAGGTTCGGATACCGGTGCATCATCTCCACGAAACCCGGGTAATAATCCTCGCGGTCTATCGCGGTGCAGGTTCCGCAATGTGCCGCGATCACCCGCAGGCCATGGTCCAGGGGACGGACCAGCCGACGGGGATCGGTGAATTTCTGCGAGATGACCCGGCAGGAATGCTCGTAGCCGGTATGAAACATCAGGATCATGTCCAGCTCGGCCGCCAGCCGGTAGAACGGCTCGAACTCCGCCAGCGACGGATCGACGCCCTGGATCGCGGTGTGGACCTTGATCAGCCGGGAACCCGCCGCGGCACACCGTTCGAGTTCCTCGAGTGCGTCGCGCCGCAACGGGTTGATCGAACATCCGGCCAACACCTTCTCGTGGCGATCGGCCAGCTCGAGGACATAGTCGTTGGAGACGTAGACGTGAGTCCGCTCGAGGTCGGGTTCCCCGTCGGCCCGGTAGACGGCGTCCTGGGCCAGCACGACCGCACGAGTGAGTTTCGACTCATCCAGCTCCCTCACCAGGCGGTTGCGGATCTTCTCGCTCCGAGTCTCCCCCGGTTCGCGATCGAGCCCGACGACTCGGACAATCAGGCGGGTCAGCCAGCGACGGCGGGTTTCGTCTGAGAGGAACCCCTGACGAGGATCCTCGCCCCAGCAGAACACGTGTGTATGAATGTCGAACATCACAGCGGCCTCGCTTTGCGTGACGGGATGGCAATAAGGCCCGGGCGTCAGCCCTGCCGCGATATCACTCGGAAACGACCTCAAGAATCGACTCGACCGTGGGCCGATCGACCGGGACCCGCGTCACGTGGTGCAGGCGAACTGCCCCGGAGGGGTCGATCAGCACGTCGCCGCCCAGCTGGTACACGTCGCCCGCCGGAGGTCGAAGCCGACGCCCCTTCAGGATCAGCTTCAGGAAACCCCACCACGATTGCGGTCCCCAGATCGCCCACAGGCCACCGCGGCGCATCGCGTAGGCGGTGTAGAGCACCCGGTCGGGGTCGACCAGCATCTGCCAGGGCCACCCGGTTCGCTCGACATACTCCCCGGCCACCTCGCTCGATTGAAACGTCACCGCCATCACGTCCAGCGGAAGCTGCTCGATCGCCTCGGCGGCCTGCTGCAACTGCAGCAGGTGTTCGCAACAGGGCAGTCAGGTCAGGTGACGATGGAAGACCAGCAGCAACCATTGACCCGCTCGGTCTTCGAGCCGCACTTCGTTCCCGTTGTGATCTCGAAGCGTGAACATCGCGGCTTGTCCCAGGGAACTCAAAGACGGCTACCAGAGCACCACGAACACGAGCCACGCCAGCACCAGCAGAACCGCGGTGGCCCAGAGTCCCGGCCGCTTGTACGCCGGAAGTACGACACCTGAATCGTCGAAGGGATGAGCCGGCAAGTCAACCAGCTCCTGTCGAGTCTGCTCGAGCCAGTCGGCGGCTGGCTGGTCCTGATCCTGAACCGCTCGATCCCTCTGGGCCGGCTCACGCAGCCAGACCACCAGCCCCTGCAACTGCTCGCGGCCGGCTCGTCCCAGCACCAGCGTTGTCAGCAGCATCGCCGCCGCGGTTGCCCCGATGCTCCAGAAGAACCCGTACCACTTGTTGACCCACCACAGCGGAAAGTCACCGCCGGACTGCAGGCAGATGAAGCGGGCCAGGCCCACCGTGCTGCCGGCAACCAGGCCGATCAACCCACTCGATCTGTGAGCCGGAGTGAAGATGCCCGCCAGGTAGACACTCATCAGAGGCATCACCGTGATGCCGATCAGCTCGAGATAGAGCTTGACCATCCCCATCTTCAGGAAGGGGATGTAGCAGAAGGAAATCGCGATCACGACCACGGTGGTGATCCGTGAGACCAGCAGGTAGTGGCGGTCATCGCCGCCACGCACCAGGAAGCGGGCGTAGAGGTCGCGGGTGAAGACGACGGCCAGGGCCGAGCCGATCGAGTCGAATGTCGAGATGCCGCCGGCCAGCAAACCCGCCACCACGATCCCGGCCAAAACGCCTCCAAGCGGCACCAGGTACTCAGAGACCAGGGTCGGGAAAATCATGTCGGGGTTGGCCAGGTCCGGATGTGCGCCGCGTCCGAGAATCCCCAGGGTGATGTTGAACCACATGACGATCGAGGTGACGACCGCGGCGGTCACCGCGGCCATCTTCACGTCCCACTCGCTGCGAGCCGCCAGCATCCGCATCGATTGACTGTGGTTCACGATGCAGTAGGCCGCCAGGGTCAGGATCCAACCGGCGATCACGACCTGCGGAGGCACCCTGTCCAGGGGTTCCCCCACGTGAGTCATCGCGCGACGGATAGACACGTCCACCCCCGCGTCGACCATCGACTGGTCCATCCCCGCGAAACCGCCGACCGCGTCGTAGACAACCCACCACATCACCAGGGCCGCGATCAGCATCACGATCGACTGGATCGAATCGGTCAGCACCACCGACTTCAGACCGCCGCTGGCCGTGTACAGTGCCGCACCAGCCGCGATCGCCACCACCAGGTACCACGTCGCTTCGCCCCAGCCGGTCAGAACCGAGAAGGTCAGGTACAGCGAGTACGCCACGTTGCCCAGCACGTTGGTGCGGTAGATGATCTGGATCACGACCGAGATCACCCGGGCCGAAGGTCCAAAGCGACGCTCGAGGTACTCCGAATTGGTGAACATCCCGCTGCGGTACATCGGCAGAAAGACCGCCCAGGCGACCAGGAACCAGCCGATCGTGATCCCCAGGAACCAGACCGTGATGTTGTTCATGCCCATCTGGTAGGCACCACCGGCCACGGCCACGTAGTCGCCGCTGTCGACCGCCGTGGCGAACATCGACAGACCGACCATCCACCACGGCAGGCCTCGAGCCGCCAGCATCCAGTCGACCGCCCGGTTCGTCTCGCGTGACTTCCACAGCCCGTACGCGATGATCGCGGCGTTGATCCCCACGACCAGTGTCCAACCGACGATTCCCATCCCGGCGAAGCTAGCCGGGGCGACCACGACGTGTCAAACCGCTAACCGCCCTTCCCCGGTGCTTGTGCCGGAGCTTGTGATAAACTCGATCCAACATGCCACGCCGACTCGAACCGATCCTGCTGGCCCTCACCCTGCTGACCGCAGCGGGACCAGCCAACGCAGCGCTGCCGCTGGCAACTCGGCAGCGACGACCCGTCGCACTGGTGACTCTCGATAACGGCCGTCACTTCCTGGTCGCCAACCGCAGCAGCGGGACCATCAGTCGAGTCGATATCACCGGCAAAGAGGTCACGCACGAGGTCCAGGTCGGCAAACGACTCGCGGACCTGGCGCTGGCCCCCAACGGCCGATACGCCCTGGCCGCCGACTCGCTAGAGCGACAACTGGTCGTCTGTCGACTCGAAGAGGGACGACCCACACCCACGATCCGCATCGACCTGCCGATCGAACCCACTCGACTGGCCATCGATGCCACCGGCCGACATCTCGCGGTTACCTCGAAATGGTCACCCCGCCTGCTGCTGCTGGATCTCCCGATCACGCCCGCCTCGAAAGCCCGCCAGGTGCAACTGCCGATGCCCGGCCGACACCTGCTGTGGCTCCCCGGGCCAGGATCGCTGGTGGTCGCCGATGCCTTTGGCGGTCGCCTGGCAGTCGTCGATGCGGTCGCCGCCCAGGTGATCCACGAGCACCGACTTCCGGCCCACAACATCGGTGGCCTGGCATTTGACCGAAACACCACGCACCTGGTCGTGTCTCACCAGGTCCTCAACTCGGCCGCCCGCACCACGGGCAGCGACGTGTTCTGGGGCCTGTTGATAACCAACACCCTCCGCCGCATCCCGATCCGGGAACTGCTCTCGAACAAGCCTTTGCCGATTCGACGCCACTCGGTCGTGATGCTCGGACAGGCCGGCAACGCCGCGGGGGATCCGGCGGGGCTGGCGATCCGGGCCGACGGGTCATTCGTCGTGGCCCTCTCGGGAGTCCACCAGGTCGGGATCGGGCGACCCGAGAGCTTCGAGCTGACGCGGATCCCGACCGGAACACGCCCCACGGCGCTTTGGCTCTCGGCCGACGAACGTCGAGCCGTTGTCACCTCGACCCTCGATGACCGACTCGATCTCCTCGACCTCCACGCCACCAAACTCCTCGCCAGCATCTCGCTGGGACCTCGCCCCAGGTCGACCGCGGCGGATCGAGGTGAACGGATGTTCTTCGACGCACGGTTGTCACGAGACGGCTGGATGAGCTGCCACAGCTGCCACACCGACGGGCACAGCAACGGGCTGCTGGCCGACACGCTCGGAGACGGTCACTACGGCAACGCCAAGCGAGTCCTCTCGCTGCTGGGCACCCTCGATACCCGACCCTGGGCCTGGGACGGCCGCATGGCCACCCTCTCGGACCAGGTCCTGCACTCGGTGACGACCACCATGCGAGGCTCCCGGCCGAGTCCGGAGCAGGTCCAGGACCTCGTCACATTTCTCAAGCGACTCAAACGCCCTGCCCCGAGCCGACCCGCCCGCTCCGAACAGCAGCAACACTCGGTCAAACAGGGACGACGGCTGTTCGCATCACTCGACTGCCGCCGATGCCACACTCCGCCGCTGTACACCTCGCCGGAAACCTACGACGTCGGACTCGGCAGCCCCAACACCAACCCGCCGTCACTGCGGGGCATCTCACAGCGACGTCGCCTGTTCCACGACAATCGAGCCCGCTCGATCGACGAGGTGCTCGGCCGCTTCAAGCACCAGCTGCCCCGCAAGATCACCAACGATGAACGAACCCACCTGATCCAGTTCCTCAAGAGCCTCTAGCAGGCCCAGGTCCCCCTTCGGTCATTCGGCGGGGCTGATCTTCCGGAGCAACTTGGCCACCGCCGCGGCAATCAGCGCGTGTCCCTTCTGAGAGGGATGGCAGTGATCGGCGAACAGTTCGCATGAACCTCCATCGGCCAGCCTCTGGAACTCCGCTTTCAGCTCGCGATCGAACAGCTCCTGTACGCTCAGCAATACCGCTGTGCTGCCGACCGCCGCCTGGCTGATCGTCTCGATCACGTCGGGATTGGACCGTGTCCCCCGTCGATCTCGGCGGTTGGCCTCAACCAGTGCCTGCCGTCCCTCGTCGACCCTGCCACGTCCCAGCAGGCTCAGGCCGTGCCAGTAATGAGACATCGCGAAGTGGTCATCCAGCGAGATCATCTCGCTGGCCGTCTCGCCCAGAGCCTCCCAGTCCCTGGCCTCGAACTGCACCTCGGCCGCTCGGGCCAGTGCGCCGAAACGAGCCGACCCGGCATCGACCCCCGGTCCGTGCACCGAGTCGTGCACCGAGTCGCCCGGCGGGGCCAGCAGGTTGGGCACCGCCGGCACGATGATCACCCTCGCCCCAGACCGCTCACCCGCCTCGATGATCCCCAATACGTGCTGCCTGAGCAGAGCCATCCGCGGCGGGATCATCTCCGGCGACTTGATCAACGGGTAGTTCTCGTTGCCGAAGAACTCCGAGGGCAACTGGCTGTGCACCGCCGTCGTCGGTTCCTCCAGCAGAGCCCGCACGCCGTTGATTACTCGGAGTCCGCGAGCAAACTCGCCGGCCCACTCCATCCGCACCACCATCCCCTCGGGATCGTAGAACACGTCCTCGAGGAATTCGTTGTGGCCCATGTAGACGAGGAACCAATCCGGAGAAAACTCGGCCGCGCGGCGGGCGGTCGCCAGCACGCGGTGACTGCCGTAGGCCGGGTAGCCCCCGTTGATCACCTCGACCCGACCTCCCCCCTCGCCCAGCGATTCAGCCAGCAATTCGCCAAACGGTCGATCCACTCGGAACCCGTATGTGCACGAACCGCCCAGGGTGAAAATCCGTAGCGTTCCCCGAGGCTTGGCTGCGGCGAGCTCGTGGTCCCACTGCGGAAAGAAGCGGGTTCCCGCTTCGAAACCGACGGGGTTCAGCCGGGCGCTGGTATCGGGAAACAGACCGGCCACGCGGAAGACCAGCTCCAGCAGCACCACGAGCACCAGCGGCAACGAGACCGCCAGCAGTCTCAGCTTCCACTTCCGAGACCCCGGCACTGCGGCATCGGGGCCGGCCACGGGATCAGTCGGCACGTCACCGAGAGTGTTGGAATTCATGGGCTCGAGCCGTCGTTGTGCGGCCGGGTCTGTTGGAACTCGCGAGCGAACCGGTCGGCGAGCCGGGGATCGAGTGGTCGCAGACCCTCGACGGCGCGATTGAGTCCGGCTTCGTTGTTCCTGGTCAGTTCGATGCGGGCCAGGTAGGCCCATGCCATAACAAATCTGCTGTCCGAATCCACCGCCGCCTCGAGCTGCTTGACCGCCTCATCGTAGCGTTCCCGTTCGACGAGCCCCATTGCCAGGTTGACCCGGGCCCGGGGCAGCCAGGGAGCCAGTTCCACCGCCCGCCCGGCCGATTCGAAGGCCTCGTCCTTCCGACCCTGGCTCTGCAACTCGACCGCCAGGTTAACCCATGCATCGGGGAAGCGGGGATCGACTTCAATCGCCTGCCGGTGTCGTCGCTCGGCCAGCTGGTGCGAACCGGCTTCGCCCAGCTCGTTTCCCAGGCTGGTCAGGGCCAACGGCGAGCGAGGGTTCTTCTTGACCGTGTCGCTCCAGAGAATCGACGTATCGAGGAAGACCTGCGAGCGAAAAAAGCTCGCGACAACCAGTACCAGCACCAGGGCCATTCCATGAGAGGCATACCAGCGGGTGACGATCAGCCAGGCGGCTCCGGTCAACAGCGGGATGCTGGCCAGGTACTGGAAGTGATCGGCAACGAATGAGAATTGCATGGGATAGACATCGACGAATCCCAGCGCCGGGGCCAACGTGCCGGCAAACAGCAGCACCGCCGCCAGTGGTCCTCGACCCACCCGGCCTCGACCCCACCACAACAGCCCGATCAACACCATGGCCGTCAGAGGATAGAGCCACGCGGTGAGCGAGCCCGAGTCGATCGACCACCTCGGGTAGATGAACGCCAGGTCGACAGGCCAGGCCAGCTTGCCGGCGTAAAACCACAGTGCCCGCCCGGCCACCAGCAGGCGATCCGGCACCGAGAGTCCCAGGTCGAGTCGTCCGGCGCCGATGTGCTGCTGTTCGGTCCAGATGGTCATCAGCCCCATCGGCACCGTCAACACCAGCATCGGCAACACCCCCAGCCACTCGCGACGACCAACCCGGCCCCGCTGCCACCAGCAGATCACCAACCACGCCGCCGGCAGCGTGACGGTGACGGTCTTCGACAGCAGCGCCGCGGCAAACAGCAGCAACGCCAGCCACCAGCGAGCAATTGACGTCCCCCGCTCGGCTCGCCACCACCCGAGCCAGGCCCAGGTCGAGGCCAGGGCGAAGAGACCCGAGAGCGTGTTCTTGCGCTCGCTGATCCATGCCACGCTCTCGGCATGCACCGGGTGCACGGCAAAGAACGCCGCCGCCAGCCAGGCTCCGGGTAGACCCAATCCCAAGAGCACTCGCCACAACAACAACACCGACACCGCGTGCAGCAGGATGTTCACCGCGTGGTAACCCCGGGGGTTGTCACCCCAGAGTCGGTACTCGAGCCAGAAGCTCGAGTGAGTCAGCGGGTAGTACTGGGGAACGCTGCCCGGTTCGAGCCAGATCGCCGGCAAACCGCCGGGATCGACCACCGGCAGGCTGTCGGTGACGTGGGCGTCGTCGTCCCAGATGAAGCCTCCGCCGAAACCGGGTCCGAAGGCGATCACCGTCAGCAGCACCAGCACGCCGGCCGACACCGGTGTGCTCACTCGCAGAGGTTCACCCGGTTTGGTCACCCGCAGGTCCTGTTGGCGTTGGCTGTGGCCGAGTGAGACTGCTCGCTTCGAGTCGATTCAGGACGATTCCAGTCGTTTCAACACTTTTTAACAATACGTCATCTCATCAAGGGTGACCAATAGCGGAGATGCGACACCAGTGCCAGATCCGCCTCGGTCGAGCCGCGACCGGGCCTGACCCCTTTGCAGGATTCCCGCTAGACTGGGCGGGCCGGGAACTCCAGTTCGACGCACACGCGATCATGAACGACACCCCCCATCGCAAACCACTCGGCAAACGCCTGCTGCTGGCCACCGCCGTCCTGTTGGGCATGCTCGTCGCCGCCGAGCTCGTCGTCCGCATCCTGCTCAACCCGCCGGTCTCGATCCGCTTCAGCCAGGACACCGACGAGCTGAAGCAGCTGCAGCTCAAGAGATTCAGTGCCGTATTGGCCAGCGACCCGGATCGTTTCTGGCGGCTGGTTCCGCACAGCCGACTGCCCGACTCGGGTCCCGGCCCCCGCGGTCCGTTCTTTGGAGTGATCTCAAACGGCAGCGGCTTCCGAGAAGACCACCAGCTGGCCACTCAGAAACCCGACGCCGAGACACGGATCCTGTTCCTGGGCGATTCCTGCACCTTCGGCTACGGGGTCGGCTTCGACGAAACCTTCGTGGCCGGCTGCGAGGATCGGCTCAACGAGCAGTATCAGGACCGTCACTTCGAGTGCATCAACGCGGGTGTCCCGGGGTACTCGCTGTACCAGGGCTGGCGTGTGCTGGATGTCGAGGGTCCCCGGGTAGAGCCCGACATCGTGGTCGTTTGCTTCGGGTTCAACGACCGGGCCGAGTGGGATGGCCGCAGCGATCTCGAACACGCTGCGATGGCTCCACCCGGTTGGCTCGCCACCAGTCAACTCGCCACGCGACTCTGGCAACTGAGCCACCAGCCCGCCGACCGCCCGACATTGAAACCTCGACCGCGAGTCTCCCCCGAAGAGTTCCGCGGCCTGTTGACCCGCATCCGCCAACGCACTGTGCGACTCGGCGCACGGCTGGTGCTGATCTCGTGGTGCGAACGCTTCCAGGTGACCGGCGACAGGGATGAACGAACCCCGTGGCAATTCGAGCTGTACCGCTTCGCCAGGCGGCAGCAGGTCCCGCTGCTCGATTTGGTTCCGCAGCTGCAGGACTGGACCGACCAGGGGGATCGGCCCGAACTGTTCCTGGACATCGTCCACGTCACCTCCCCCACCCATTCACGGATCGCCGGGCAGCTCGTCGAAACCTTCAGGCCGCTGCTCGAACCGGGAAACTCGTCGCCATGACGACCGAACCGGTCCAGGAAACGACTGCAGAGCCGATTCCCGACGCCGGGGGCAGGGGCGGGAAGCGGCGACTGGCTGTCGCGGTCCTCAGCCTGGTCGCTGCGATCCTGGTTGCCGAACTGGCGATGTGGCTCAGCGACCAGCCACGCTTTGCACGGGCTCATTCCTTCCCGCCCCAGTTCATGCTGGTAGGCAATCCCGACTCCGACGGCTGGATTCGCCACGTGAACAAGCCCTCGGAATCGATCAGGTTTGTCTACGAGTCGGATCCGCGAGACTATTTCGGGCCGGGCCACACGGTGACCCATACCACCAATTCGCTGGGGTTCCGCGGCGGGGAGTTCCCACTGGGCGAGTCTCGGGGAGGCCACATCGAGCCGCTCGGCGAGAGGAACCGGGACGTGCTGCGGATCGTCTTCCTGGGCGATTCGGTGACTTTCGGCGAGGGGGTCCACGATGTGGACACGTTTGTCGAGCGGATCGCCGAGCGGCTGGGATCGTCGTTGAACCTCAAGGTCGAGCTCTACAACTTCGGCGTCGGTGGCCACAACGCATCCGATGCACTCTGGACCTGGCAACACTATGCCCGCCACCTCGACCCCGACCTGGTCGTCTACACCTTCGTGCTCAACGACGCCGAGCAGCGGCTGTTTCGGCTGGATCCCGCGTCGGATCAGCCGGTCCGGATTCCACGGTCCATCGAATTGCGACAGGCCCGCTGGAGTGGTCCGCCGGAGGGTTGGTGGAGCGGCTCGCGGCTGGCGCGGCTGGCCTGGAAGAGCTGGGCTGCAGGCCAGTTGAACAGTGCAACGCTCGAGTACTACCGCGAACTGAACGCTTCGTATTCCGCGGACTGGACCAGGTGCAAGGGCGAGCTGCAGGCCCTGCAGCAGATCGACCCGACCCTGGCGGTTGTCGTGTTCCCCATGCTCTACGACCTCGCCGCTCACCCGTTCAGGCCCGTGCACCTCGAAGTCGCCAATGTGTGCGAGTCGGTCGAGGTGATTGACCTCTGGGAACCCCTGGCCCAGCGAGCCGGCGGCGACACCCGCGGCCTGTGGGTTCACCCCAGTGACACGCATCCCAACGAGATCGCTCATGCGGTCGCCGCACGAGCCATCGCAGATCGGCTGCAGACCCTGCTGAGAAATCCGCCGATGGCGCTGTTTTCAGTCCGCTGACGTCCCGGTCGCCGGCAGGAACTCGCGAGGCACCTTGCAGACCATCGTGTAGGCCGGGTCGAACATGTTGCCCAAGTCGTAGCGGACGCATTGGGCCAGCAGCAGGTTGGCTCCCAGGGGATCGAGCCCATAGTCCTGCACCAGCCAGCGGAGCATTTCGGTGGTCGCATTCTGAGTCGCCTCGTCCAGCGGCCGCGCGTTGCCCGCCGTGAAGATCTCCCGCTCGTTCTCACCCCGCGGCCATCCGATCTCGTGGTCGGGGATCAGGTCAAGCGTGACCTGGACGTCCATCGAGATCTCGAGGCCCGACCCGACGATCTCGCCATCACCCTGCACGGCGTGCCCGTCGCCCAGAAAGAATAACGCTCCGGGTTCGAATACCGGAAAGTAGACGGTGACACCCTGCCGGAAGCCCCGGTAATCCATGTTGCCGCCGTGCTCGGCCGAGGTGGCCGTGGAGATCGCCTGGCCCCCCTTGGCCGCCACTCCGAAGCAGCCGACCATCGGGTCCAGCGGCAGAGTCAGGCGGCCGAGCTTCGATTCGGGGGTGGTCAGGGTCGCCGTCCATGCAGCCACATCCACATCCCACTCGGCCATCCCCGCCTCGGGCAACTCGCGGACAAAGTCCGGCCGCACCACCCCCGGTGCCACGCTGGTGCCGCAGAAGGCCCAGTCGCGGTTGGGCATCACCTTGTCGAGTTTCACAACCAGCGTGTCACCCGGCTTGGCTCCCTCGACGAAGAACGGGCCGGTCTGAGGGTTGCCACGAGGAGTGGCCTGCTCACGGTTCTCGTCGCGGCCGCGTGCATCGACGGTGGTGGTCACAATCGAATCGCCCGGCTGGACGGTGAGCACCGGCTCGTGAGGGCCCAGGGTGGTGAAGTAGTGAGTCGGAGTGAACTGGTGTTCCATCTTGTCTGGTCTCGGTGGGGCGGGTCTCGGAAGGGCTGGTCTCGGTGGGTTGTGGTCGAGAGGATCAGCCGCTCGAGGAGCTGTCGTCGGACGTCTTCAGTCTTCGGAATTTCTGCAGGCTGGGGCAGTCCGCTTCGACCAGCCCCTTGGGAACTGCGGCCGAGACGATCACTTCGGATGTATAAATGTCTCCGTTGTCGTCGACCCAGATGTCGTGCGGTGCTGCGAAGTCACCAGGCTCGTACGGGTTGGCTCCTCCGCCGAACCGCGACAGCAGCTCTCCGGACCGGTTGAAGATGCTGACCCGGCCGCCGGTCTGGTCGAATCGCTGGTCGTTGAGCCCGGCATGCCAGCCGAGTTCGGCGACGTAGACCACGTCATCTCCGTCGATGAAGACCTCGCACGGACGCGCCACGTCGGTCCATGCCTCCAGGAACCCGCCATCGGCATCGAAGAGCTGAATCCGGCTGTTCTCGCGGTCGCAGGCAAACACCGTCCCATCGCTGGCCACGTCGATACCGTGCGGCAGATGAAATTCGCCATCGCCGTCACCGGCGGTCCCCCAGCTGATCTCGTACTCGCCCTCGGCCGAGAACCGGTGGACCCGGCAGTTGCCGTAGCCATCGGTGATGAACAGCCGTCCATCGGGGCCGACGGCGAGATTCGTGGGCAGGTTGAACGGGCCGCCGGGCTGCTGGATCGTCAGGTAGTTCATGTCCGTGACACCGGTGTCGCTGCCGGCGCCGGGGGTCCCGAGAGTCTGCTCGAGGTAGCCGTCACTGGAGTAGCGATGGATCACGTGTCCGTGGTCGTCGGTCAGCCAGATCACGTCGTCGTGGGTGATCCAGATCCCGTGAGGCCTCACGAACTGGCCCTCGCCCCAGCTGCCCATGAAGCGGCCGTCCGACGAGTAGACGATCACCGGGTGTTCGCTGCGATTGAAGGCGTAGAGATTCC